>JAOZTH010000008.1:0-27513 GCA_029939245.1 Arcobacteraceae bacterium | reverse complement strand
CATGTGCTGTTTTTTGGTCCTCCGGGGCTAGGCAAGACAACTCTAGCATACTTGATAAGCTCACAGATGGACTCAAATATCAAGATAACTTCAGCTCCCATGATAGAAAAGGCAGGCGACTTAGCATCTATCCTCACAAACTTAGAAGAAAATGACATACTATTTTTGGACGAGATTCATAGACTGTCTCCGGCTGTTGAAGAGATACTCTATTCTGCTATGGAAGACTATAGGCTAGATATCATCATAGGTAGCGGACCAGCCGCACAGACAGTGAAAATCGACCTGCCACGATGGACTCTCATAGGTGCTACGACTAGAGCTGGTATGTTGTCAAATCCCTTGCGTGAGCGGTTTGGTATGCACTTTCGGCTAGAGTTTTATAGTGAGGATGAGCTATCAAAGATAGTCAAGCTAGCATCTAAAAAACTGGAGAAAATAGCCTATGACGATGCATGTAAGCAGATAGCTATGCGAAGTCGAGGCACACCACGAATAGCTTTGAGACTACTTCGGAGGGTTCGGGATTTTGCTGAAGTAGTAGATGAGGAGTTTATATCCAAAGATAGAGCATCGTATGGGTTGGACGAGTTGGGAGTAAATAAGATAGGCTTCGATACACTTG
This sequence comes from Arcobacteraceae bacterium, assembly GCA_029939245.1. GTDB lineage: Bacteria > Campylobacterota > Campylobacteria > Campylobacterales > Arcobacteraceae > B24-G6. Next base: position 26,888 of record JAOZTH010000008.1, on the reverse strand, counting down.
ATATCAAGTTTTTGGAACTGCTTGTATCAAACAAGGGCAGACCCATGGGACTAGGCACTATAGCGGCAGCACTTAGCGAAGATGAAGGCACCATAGAAGATGCCATAGAGCCGTATTTGCTAGCCAACGGCTATATAGAACGCACAGCCAGAGGCAGAGTGGCGACACCCAAAAGCTATGAAGTGTTGAGACTATCACCACCAAAAGATGAGAAAGGATTATTTTGAAAGAGCAGACAAAACAGAATATAAAATCAAGACCAAAACACGAAAGTAAACTTGAAGCACTAGAGTTTGCATCGCTTGGATTTTCTATAGTTATCGCTATAGTTGTAGGTGTGGGAGCTGGACTGTTGCTACAAAATATCACAGGAGCTACATGGACTATATGGATAGGGGTCATTTGGGGTGTGGCGGCCGCTGGTCTAAATATCAAAAAAGCATATGACAAAGTGCAAAAGCAGCTCAAAGAGTTAAGCGACGACCCACGGTATAGCTACGGCAAAAAACACGGCTATGGTGACCATGACGATAACTAGCATAGCCAAAACTGTGCTGATAGTAGATATAGTTTTGCTATTTTGCCTACTGATATGGGCTGATGCGACAACTGCGTTAAACACTCAAGTATCGTTTATAAGTTTTAGCTTGATAGTGTTTGTGTCCTATTTGTCGTATAAAAATCGTATAAATCGCTCAGTAGCAAACTACGATAGCAGTTTAACCATAGATGATGACGACAAGTTTGAGCTATATGAAGATAATGAAAAGCCGGGCAAAATAGACAACATAAAACAAACAGCCAAAAACACATACGACAACTTAGGCACATTTGCCTCTGTGTATCGTATAGTGTCGTATGCTGTGTTTGTGCTAGGGTTTTTTGCGTTAAAAGAGCAAAATATTTTGCAACCTGTGGCATATCTGGTGGGTATATCTGTGCTACCTGTGGGCATAATAGTCCATATGATAAAAAACAAACTAAAGGACACCTAAATATAATATGAACGAAACTATGAAAATATTTGAAGATAAAAAAGTACGAACTATTTGGGACAATGCCACAGAAAAATGGTTTGTATCTATAATCGATGTGATAGAAGTGCTAACTCAAAGCATAAATGCAAATGCGTATTGGAGAAAATTTAAACAAAGATTAAAAGAAGAAGGAAACGAAACCGTGACAAATTGTCACAGGTTGAAGATGAAAGCACAAGACGGTAAGATGAGGCTGACCGATGTAGCCGATACAGAGCAACTTTTTCGACTAATACAATCTATACCATCGCCAAAGGCAGAGTCTTTTAAACTTTGGCTAGCAAGGCTTGGCAAAGAACGGCTAGATGAGATGAGCGACCCAGAGATAAGTATAGACAGAGCGTTGGAGCAGTATTTGGAGCTAGGTTACTCTCAAAACTGGATAAATCAACGACTCAAAAGTATAGAAATACGAAAGGAACTCACGGACGAATGGCAAAGCAAAGGTATAAAAAAGGGGCTTCAATTTGCTATATTGACAGACATTATCACAAAAACTTGGTCGGATAAATCGACCAAAGAATACAAAATACTAAAAGGTCTAAAACAAGAAAACTTGCGAGACAATATGACAAATACTGAACTTATATTAAATATGTTGGCAGAAGCGTCAACCAAAGATATATCACAAGCAACTAGTCCAAAAGATATGCAACAAAGCAAAGAAGTAGCCAGACAAGGCGGGCAAGTAGCAAAAATAGCAAGAGAAACACTAGAACAAAAGACAGGTCAAAAAGTGGTATCAAACAAAAATGCCACAAAAATATTGACAAAAAATATTAATAAAACAAATGACAAACCGAAGTGATGTTTTGTGTGGAATAATTTAAGGTCACCTATAGACAAATCTAAAGGCAAATGAGTTTTTGAGGTATATTTATATTATTTAGCTACAATGTATCACATTTATATTGAAAAGTTTGATATATTTGAAAAAAAGGATAATTATGACAACAGTAACATTTAAGCAAGATACAGTATGTAACTTGATAGGAAACAAGATAAACGTAGGAGACAAAGCTCCAAAAGTAACAGTAGTAAATTGTAACCCAATGCTACAAAACGAAGTAGTAGGTGGTGCAAAAGACAAAGCACAACTCATAGTAGTAGTGCCATCGCTGGATACTCCAGTATGCGATGCGGAGACTAGACGATTTAACACAGAGGTAGCCTCTATAGATGGTGCTGAAGTAACCACAGTATCTATGGACCTGCCATTTGCGGCAGCGAAATTTTGTAGCACCGCTGGGATTGAGAACTTGAAAGTATGTTCGGACTTTAGAAATAAAGATTTTGCAAATGCTTATGGTATGCTACTAGCAGATGGACCACTAGCAGGTGTAACAGCCAGAGCGATATTTGTAGTTAACAAAGATGGCAAAGTAACTTATAAAGAGTTGGTGCCAGAGATCACAGCAGAACCAAACTTTGACAAAGCGATAGAAGCCCTGAAAGCTGTTTGCTAAACTACTATAAAGGTCACTTCTAAAACCTCTATAGCTCAAATAAACAATATTTTCACAGAAAAAAAGTTTATTTAAGTTTATTTAGATAAAATTTGTAGCTTTTGTTGTCGCCCCCCTCTAAACGACAACAAGAGCAACTTCTTTTTAATTTTATATAGGACTTATCTCCTAACTGGAAAACAAAGATGGAAAACAACTTGAGTGTAAACTCATGGAAAACAAAGGATGGAAAACGATGAACGACAAACCAAAATACCTATTTACGAGCGAAGTAGTAAGCCCCGGGCACCCAGACAAGTGTGCGGATATTATATCAGATGCTATAGTAGATAAGTTGATCATAGGAGACAAAAACTCCAGAGTAGCCAGCGAAGTATTTGTAGCAGGCAAACATATAGTCATAGGTGGCGAAGTAAAATCCAACACCCACATGACAGACGAAGACTATACCAAACTAGTGCGAGATACACTCATAAACATAGGATACCACGACAACCCACACTTCACACGGCAGGAGTGTTTACACCCAAAAGATATACAAGTGCAAGTGCTTCTCAACTCCCAATCGCCCGAGATAGGACAGGGAGTAGACCAACAAAGTGGCGAGATAGGAGCTGGAGATCAGGGTATAATGTTTGGCTATGCAGACTGCGAAACCGAACATCTCATGCCTAGTGCTATCACATATGCTAGAGATTTGATGCAAAAAGTATATGACTATGCTCTAGCAAATCCAGACAAACTAGGTGTAGATATCAAGACTCAAGTGACTATGGACTACAAGACCAAAGAAAACTTCGAAAACTCAAAACCACAAAGCATAGATACCATAGTCGTATCTGCTCCGTGTGTGCAAAGTATGCATATAGACACTGTGCGAAAATTGATCAAAACTCTCATAGATGACTCTGGACTACCAGCACATCTATATGACAGCAAAACATGCAAAATACATATAAACCCCACAGGCAAATATGTTTCACATAGTTCGCTTCACGATAGTGGATTGACAGGGCGAAAGCTCATAGTAGATAGCTTCGGTGGATACTCGCCCATAGGTGGCGGAGCTCAAAGCAGCAAAGACTATACCAAAGTAGACAGGAGCGGACTATATGCAGCGAGATATATAGCCAAACACATAGTCGCATCAAAACTAGCGACCAAATGTGTAGTCCAGCTATCATATGCTATAGGAGTAGCAAAACCCATATCTATAGCAGTAGATACATACGGCACATGGACAAAGCTAGATGACAACGAGCTTTCGAGATTTGTCCAGCAAAACTTTGCATTGACTCCTAGCTGGATTATACAAAAATTTGGACTAGATACACCAAGTGCGGACACATTTTTGTATCAAGATATAGCAGGACGAGGACAAGTAGGTCAGCCGGATTATCCATGGGAACAGCTGGACAACCTAAAAATATTTGAAGAGCTACTATGAAAAAACAAACTTTAAGTATCCACAAAGGATATGACAAAGACACTCAAAAAACTATGGCACCGCCCATATACCTAAGCACCGCATATGAGTTTGATAGCACAGCTCATGCTGGTGACCTATTTGCTCTCAAACAACTAGGCAACATATATACTAGGCTTATGAACCCTACCAATGCTCTGTTTGAAAAACGGTTGGCATCGCTTGAGTGTGGCACGGCTTGTGTATCTACTAGTAGTGGTATGGCTGGTATATTTGGCACTATTGTCAACCTTTGCGAAGCAGGTGACAACATAATAGTATCCGATGTCGTGTATGGTGGCACAACAACACTGACCGAACATACTATCAAACGACTAGGCATAACTACCAAAAAATTTGACCCTACTTGTCCAGAAAATCTAGCCGAACTTATAGATGACAAGACAAAGCTAGTGTTGTTTGAAAGTTTGTCAAACCCAAATATAGTCGTGCCAAACTTTAGCGAGATAGTCCGCATAGCAGACGAGATGGGAGTTGTCACAGTAGTAGATAACACAGTAGCCACTCCTATACTGTGCAATCCTATCGAGCTAGGCTGTGATATAGTGGTTCATAGCACTAGCAAATATATCAACGGACAAGGCACAGCTCTAGGTGGAGCGGTCATAGATAGTGAAAACTGCAACAACAAGTTAAAAAACAACAGCCGATACAAACACTTCAATACTCCTGACCCATCGTATCATGGGCTGGTATATAGCGAACTACCGTTTCCTATATTTGCGACAAGGTTTGTGCTGTGTGTCTTGCGAGATATTGGTATCACGGCAAGTCCTATGAATAGTTGGCTCATGACAAACAGCATAGAGACTTTGGGCTTGAGAGTGCGACAACACAGCGACAATGCTCTAGCAGTAGCGAAGTTTCTAAGCGGTTGTAACGATGTGGTGTCTGTGAGATATCCGGGACTACCTAGCGACACAAACCACGAGTTTGCTACAAAATATTTTTGTGAAGATCGTCATAGTGGGCTACTAAGTTTCGATGTGGGTAGCTACAAAAAAGCACAACAAATAGTAGATAATATATCACTGTTTAGTATAGTGGTAAATATAGGCGATAGCAAATCCATCATCACACACCCTGCATCTACGACTCATCAACAGCTATCAAAAGAGGAGCTAGTTACCGCTGGTATAACCGATGGTTCGATACGATTGTCTATAGGTTTGGAGCATATAGACGACTTGATAGATGCCCTGAAAAAGGTGATAAGATAGTCATAAATACCAGAAAATCATCGTTTGACAAGCCCATATACCTAGAGAGTGGGCGAGTGCTTCGTAGCTACGAGCTAGCATATGAAACTTATGGCGAGATAAACCACGACTGCACAAATATAGTGCTGATAACTCATGCATTGAGTGGCTCACATCATGCGGCAGGGCTATATGATGGCGACAGGAAACCCGGATGGTGGGACGACTTGATAGGCGATGGCAAGTATATAGACACAGAAAAATATTTTTGTATATGTATCAACAACATAGGCTCATGCTACGGCTCTACTTCGCCTATGCATATAGACCCAACGACAGGCAAACGATACAGACTGAAGTTTCCAGTGCTGACTATTAGTGATATAGTCCAGACACAGATGGTGCTACTGAAGTCGCTGGGCATAGACAAACTTCATGCAGTCGTAGGTGGCAGTATGGGCGGTATGCAGGCACTTTGTTATGCTATAGAATACCCTACTTTTGCTAGACATATAGTAGCTCTAGCGACTACAGCTTATACTAGACCGTGGGCGATAGCATTTAACAAGATAGCCATAGAAGCTATACGAAATGACAGCCGATTTGAAAACGGCGACTACGACCCCAAAGATATAGAGGAAAATGGCTTAAATGGTCTAGCCATAGGACGAATGGCAGGTCATGTATCCTATCTTAGCCCACATAGTATGAAAGAAAAGTTTGACAACAACTATGTAGACAAAGACGGTCTATATGAACTGTTTGGACGATACGAAGTGGAGCGATATCTAGAATACAACGGCTACAATTTTCCTACAAACTTTGATCCACTTAGCTATCTTTTTATCATCAAGACTATGAATATATTTAACTCAGCCCGTGGTGGCGATAGTTTGCATATGGCATATAGCAAGGTGCGAGCGAAACTTCATCTCATATCATTTAGTGGCGATATGTTGTTTTTGCCATATGAGATGGAGCAGATACGAGATATTATGATAGATATCGGCAAAGAAAAATTAGTAAGCTACAAGATGATAGAAAGCGACTACGGTCACGATGCATTTTTGGTGGAAGTAGATAAATATGGACAATACCTAAAGGAGATTATAGATGAATGAGATGAGTTTTGAAAAAAAGTTAGAAAAGACCAAAGAGATATTAAGTGAGTTATCAAATCCAGAGATAACGATGGAACAAAGCCTAAAGCTACACAAACAAGGCATGGATATAGTGAAACTTGCCCAAGAAGAGCTAGACAAGGCGAAGCTGTCATATGAAGAGTTTGACAAAGACAAAATATGATAAAACAAAACTACCTCACACATAGCCATGTCAATCTACTGTTTAGACCGACCAAAGATGACTTCGTAGTCAGCGAGATACCGTTGTATGAGTTTAGCGGAAGTGGCGAACACCTAGTGATGCAAGTGCGAAAAAAAGATCTCACAACATGGGCTATGATAGACACCATAGCTAGACACATAGGCACCAAAGCCAGAGATATAGGCTATGCAGGTATGAAAGACAAAAATGCCATGACGGTCCAATATATATCCTGCCACAAGTCATTTGAGCCAAAGCTGGCTACATTTAAAGATGACAAGATAAAGATATTGAACACAACATATCACGAAAACAAGATACGTATAGGTCATCTAAAGGCAAACAAATTTTTCATAAGGCTCAAGCAAGTCCAGAAAAGTTCCGTGCCAGTGCTAAGTGAAGCTATCAAACATATAGCTACACACGGTATGGCAAACTATTTTGGATACCAGCGGTTTGGTATAGATGGTGACAATCACGAAAAAGGTCAGCTGATATTGCAAGGCAAGTTAAAAGAGAAAAATATCAAGTTAAAAAAGCTATTTTTGAGTGCATATCAAAGCTACAACTTCAACAACTGGCTGTCAAAACGAGTGGAGATATCAAATCTAGTGCGAGAGTTTAGACCGATGGAGCTTGAAAAAGAGTTAAAGCTGGATATCGGCACGATAACAGATATGAAAGATCAAACTCAACCGTTTAAGCTACTACATGGCGATGTGTTGTCTCACTATCCTCACGGCAGGCTGTTTTTGTGCGAGGATATATCTAGTGAAGCACAGAGGTTTGTAGAGCGAACTATATCACCTACAGGATTGCTAATAGGACACAAAACTACACAAGCCCAAGATATAGCGAAGATATACGAAGAGCAGTTTGATACTCCTACAGACAAACTAGACGGAGCTAGACGATATGCATGGATTTTCCCTACCGATATATCGTCAAACTACAACGAAGACAAAAAGCACCTAGAGCTAGAGTTTACACTACCAAAAGGATGCTATGCTACAGAGTTTGTGTGGCATATTTGTAGTATGCCGGCAAAAAAGTGTTGAGACTTACATTGCAAATAACAGTCCCAAACGAACCAATATGAGACTACCAAGCTGTTTTGTGTGCCTACGATAGTGCTACATAAACTAAGTTCAACCGTGCCTATAAAAGTAGATAGAGACGACAAAGACAAAGTAGCTTTGGATATATATGAGTTGTATTAAAAACAACTACAAAAGGTTTTGAGAGGAGTCTTCAAATATAATCTCAAACTTAGTTCCTATATTTTCTTTGCTTTCAACAGATAGTTTAAAACTGTGTAGATTCAATATATTTTTGACCAAAAACAATCCAATACCCAAAGAGTTGTCATGTATGCTAGATGATATTTTATAAAATTTTTGAGTGATTTTCTCTATATCTGTAGGCTTTATGCCTATGCCACTATCAGTGATACTTAAGCTGTGATTGTCTAGTCTTATAAAAACAGTATCACTAGAATACTTCAATGCATTTTCTATTAGATTATTTATAGCAATACTTATGAGTGTTTTATCTATATCCAGATACACATCGTAACTAGTTATCATTATATCTCTATTTTTGTATATTTGTTGCAACTCTTCTACTGCTTGTTTGACACAATTATTTATATTTGTATTTTCTATATTTAATGACTGATTGCCATCTTCTAGCTTGATAGAAAGTCTCAATCTATCTACCATATCGGCTAGTTTTATAGTATTTAAATGTATTTTTTGTAAAAACCTTTCTCTTATTGTTTGATTTAGTTGCTTGTCTTCTAAAAGTGTCTGAGTGTATCCATCTATCACTGCTATTGGATTTTTGAACTCATGTGATATAGCAGATATTATATCATCTTTTTGTATATTTGACAGCTTGAGTTTTGTGTTGTATTTAGATTTTAATCTATTTTTCTTTGCTAAACTTTTTGATACTTTTGATAGCAGTTTTGTGATCTGGACAAATTCAACAGAATAGTTGGAATTTATATTTGACACTCTGGTTTGTTTGGTTAAGTTGCTCAAAAAACTTAATATATTATCGGTCTGTGTTTGAACCTCTTTGCTAATATTCAAAGATACCAAAAATCCAAAACCCAAAAACCCAAAAAACAATAATGCTATTTTCAGAGCCATATAAAAAAATTTATCATCTATAAATTCAACATCTCTTGCCATTCTTAAATAGTAGCTATCATCTTTTGTGGTATATCTTTTTGCCACATATAGCAAATATTTTTGAAAAGTATTTGAGTATCGTATGGCAAAACCAAAACTTTCGTTTTTTGCTTGGATTATCTCTATACGATTTATATGATTGTCCATATTCTCAAACTCTTTATCGCTCTCAGCTATGACTTTGCCTGTATTTGATATGACAGTAACTCTTAGCCCAGTGGCAGCTTTGATACTCTTTGCTATATTGTTTGTGTCGTTTAGCTGTGATATTTGTAGTTGTGCTATGTCTATATTGTGTAGTAAGCTTATCTTTACTTGTTCTATATATATGCTTTTCATCCAAAAATAAAACACTAAGCAAAGTATCAAAAATATAGCCACAAAAAGATACAAAAATTTACGGAAAAATATATCGTGAAGCTTTATTGGGTTTTTAATCAAGTATGTAGCCCTCCGTAGGCACTGCTCTTATATAGTTTTTTACTCCTTTGGGGTCTATCTTTTCTTTTAATCTTTTTATAGCTACATTTACAGTTTTTGTTTTTGTATCTGTATCATCTACCCAAACATTTTCAAGCAAAGTATCTCTACTGAGCAGTATGCCACGATTTCGTATAAACTCCAAAAATAGGTTATGCTCTAACTTGGTCAACAAAATATGTTCTCCATCTATAAAAAATTTTTTGCTTTGTGATATATAAACAATATCTCTATGTTTGATATTGTCTATATCTTTTAAAGTTCTTTTCAATAGTGCTTTTACTCTAGCTTTAAGTAGATTTAAATTAAAAGGCTTAGTTATATAATCATCACCTCCACTATCAAACCCTTGCAATATATTTGTGTCAGTATCCTTTGCAGATATGTAAATCACAGGATTTATATATCCATCTTCACGCAATCTTTTGACAAACACACTACCTTCAATATGTGGTAGGTTTCTATCCATAAGTATGAGGTTTATATCCTCTTCGTCCAACAAAGCACGAACATTTTTTGTATCTATACAGCATATTACATCATATCCCTCTTTGGTCAAGGTATAATCAATAAGCTCCAAAATATCTTGTTCATCGTCTACGACTAGTATCGTTTTCATCTAGCTGTTTACTATCTCCCCTCCATGGTTTGCATACAACAAAAGGTTAGCTATACTTGAGGCTCTTTCGCTTATCTTTTTTGTCTTGCGAAGTGTTTTCAGTATGTTGTGATAAGTATCAAAATCACAAATATCTTTCGCTTTTTTGATGATATCAGCTTCTACAATCTCATATAGATCTTCTGTTTTGTTTTCTGCTACTAGTATTATATCAAAATTTTCTCTTATTTCATCGTTGCAGCTCATATTTATCATATTTATAGCTGTTTTTAACGTATCATGAGTTGAGTTTAGCATAGGTTTGATATATTGAAATACTATTTCATGATCAAGATTTTCAAGAACTTCTACAAAGCCTTTTGAAACAGTTCTTGTATTTGATGATGTTTTTTGAAGTTCATGCGTGATCTTAAGATATGCTATCATAGTTCGTAAGTCTCTTGCTTCTGGTGAATGGAGTGCTAGAGTTGATATGATATTGTTGTCTATATGATCTGTCTTGTTGCTGATATTTTTGATATATGATTTGCTATTTTTCAGCTTTTTTATATCTTGACCTATAACTGCCTGTAGTATTGTTTCGTTTGACTTGACTAGTCCATCGCCAATATCTTTGATATCTTGTTTTATCTTTTTCAATCTTTTCTTGTAATTTTCCAACATTATCCAAACCTCCCTGTAATATAATCTTCTGTTTTCTTTTTCGTAGGATTTAGAAATATCTTTTTTGTTTTGTCGTATTCTATCAACTCTCCTAGGTGAAAAAATGCAGTCATATCAGCTACTCGTCCAGCTTGTTGCATATTGTGAGTGACTATGATGATAGTATAAAGTTTTTTCAGTCTCAACATAAGTGCTTCTATCTTTTGTGTGGATATGGGGTCAAGAGCCGATGTAGGTTCATCCATAAGTATGATATCTGGCTTGATGGCAATAGTCCGTGCTATGCAAAGTCTTTGCTGTTGTCCACCGCTTAACGATGTGCCTGGATTGTTTAGTATATTTTTGACCTCGTCCCAAATACCTGCACTTTTCAACGACTCCTCTACTAACTTGTCACAAAGCTTACCTTTTTTAACCATGCCGTGTTTCAAAGGAGCATAAGCTACATTGTCATATATAGATTTTGGAAAAGGATTGGGCTGTTGAAATACCATACCAACTCTTTTTCGCACACTTACTTCATCTATATCTTTATCATAAATATTTTTGTCATCTATGACAATATCTCCAGTGATTTTGACATCAGCTACTAAGTCATTCATCCTATTTAAACATCGTAGAAATGTTGATTTGCCACATCCAGATGGGCCTATGAGTGCTGTGATTTGATTTTTTTCTATTTTTATCTCTACTTCGTGAAGTGCTTGGGTATCACCATACCATAGGTTTAGTTTTTTTATATCTATTTTGATTTTGTTTTTATTCATTGTTTTTCCTTTTACCATCTTGTCTCAAACTTTTTTCGTATATATATAGCAACAATATTTAGAGATATTAGCATCGTCAAAAGAACCAATATACCCAGAGCTGTCCGCTCTATATAAGCTGTCTCGGGCATACCGGCCCATGTAAAGATCTGTGCTGGCATCACTGTAGCTGCATCAAATACACTGATAGGACTATCTGGAACAAATGCTACCATACCTACTATGATGAGAGGTGCTGTCTCGCCCATAGCTTGTGCCATACCTATGATACTACCTGTCATAATACCAGGAAATGCTAGCGGTAACACATGGTCTTTGACTACTTGTGTCTTTGATAAGCCCAAGCTATATCCTGCTTGTCGTATAGATGCTGGCACACTTCTCAAGGCAGCACGACTGCTCACGACTATGATAGGCAGTGTCATCAGTGCCAGTGTAAGCCCACCTACGATAGCAGAACTTCGTGGTAAACCAAAAAGATTGATAAACACGGCTAACCCCAACAATCCAAAAAGTATAGATGGCACAGCAGCTAAGTTGTTGATATTTATCTCTATAGTTTGCGACCATTTACTATCTGGATTTGCAAACTCTTCTAGGTAAATAGCAGTAGCTACGCCTATAGGAAATGCCACTGTCATAGCAACTATCAAAGCAAATATTGTCCCTACCATAGCAGATGCTATACCTGAGTATTCTGGACTTTTACTATCGCCGTTTGAGAAAAACGATCTGTTAAATTTTCGTAGAACTCTATCATTTTCTTTCAATTGTTTTAATGTTTCCAAATATTTTGGTTTTATTTTATAGTTTTGGTTTTTTATATACATATCAACTTGATCATCAGCCAACACCCACTCAAGCTTGGTAGTGTTTGTAAGTGTTGGATTTTTTTCTACTCGTTTTTTAATATCTCTTATCCAGGCACGACTTACCAGTTTTATATATTTTTTTTCTACAGATTTTCTGTAGTTTTTGATAGTTGTGTCATCGTATCTTACCTCTATTTGGATATAGGTTTGCTGCAAAGCCCCAACTCCTTTGCCAACCATATCGGTCAAAAATATTATTAAAAATCCAAGCGACAAAACCAAAGCACCTAGAGTCATATATTTGAAAATTTTATCTTTTATATGCCTTTTGTTTAGCGAGGTATCATAAAATATATCTCTATTTTTTTTGCTCATAGATTGCTCACTTTGTATTTTTCTTTAAATCTTTTTATCAATACGACAGAAACTATATTTAGCACCAAAGTAACTACAAACAACACAAGACCCAAAGCAAAAGCACTGAGAGTATCTGGTGAGTTAAACTCAAAGTCGCCAGTCAAGGCTGTGACTATTTGCACAGTTACGGTAGTCATATCATCAAGCGGGTTTATGGATAGTTTGTTTGCATTCATACCAGCTGCCATGACCACTATCATAGTCTCGCCCAAAGCCTTGGACATACCCAAAAGCGATGCAGATATGATACCTGGCAAGGCGGAAGGCACTACTATATCTTTGATAGTTTCACTTTTGGTCATACCCAATGCCAAACTTGCATTTCGCAAGTGATCTGGGACTGAACGTATGACATCATCACTCAAGCTTGATATGATAGGTATTATCATGATACCCATGACCACACCAGCAGCTAGTGCAGAGTTAAAAGAAGCATCAAGCCCTATAGTTTGACACACATCTACTATAAACGGTGCTACAGTGATACTAGCAAAAAACCCATACACGACTGTAGGAATACCTGCAAGTATCTCAAGCAGTGGCTTGACTATAGTTCTTCTCTTGTCATGGGCATATTCACTCATATATATAGCACTTAATACACCTATAGGCACAGCCGTCATCAAGGCAATACCTGTGATGACAAATGTGCCTGTAAATATAGCTACCGCTCCAAACTTACTATCAATAGTGCCAGGCGACCAGTGGGCTTGTGTTATAAAATAGAGAAAACTCCGTAGCTTGAAAAATTCAACAGCTTCAAACAATATAGAAAACAGTATAGCAAATGTTGTCAATATTGATACAGATGCCGCTATCAAAAGTAGATATTTAACTATATTTTCTTTTGATAGTTTTGTATTGTTTTTTCTTTGAAACTTTTGCACTGCTTTATCTTTTCTATTATTTTTGATTTAAAATTTCTGTAGTTAGCTTGCTTTTTGACAATACTGATTTTCTAGCTGTTATCAATCTCTCTTTTTGCAATGCTATAAGTCCAATCTCACTCAAAATACCATCTGGACCTATCATATTTTCTGACATAAACATCTTGATATATTTGTCCATAGCTGGAACTTTTTTCAAGCGAGAGTTGTTGATATAAAAATACAAACTTCTAGACACAGGATAGTTGCCACTTGATATAGTCTCCGCAGTAGGATAGATGCTGTCTATTTTTGAACCTTGGATTTTTTTTTCATTTTCCAACAAAAATGAATATCCAAATATTCCAAACGAAGCTTTGTTTTTGGATAGTTTTGCTACGATTAAGTTATCGTTTTCACCACTTGGCACATATATGCCATCTGTTCTTATGAGTTTGTATTTTTTGTATGTTTTGTCTCCTGTTTTTTTGAAGACCTCTGTATATACAGGCATCTTTTTGGTTTGCTCTTTTAGTATCATATCCTCAAATGCATCTCTTGTACCACTTGATTTTGGTGGTCCATATATGATGATATCTCTGTTTGGAAATGAGCTATCTATTTGTGACCATTTTGTGTATGGATTTGCTATAAGTTTATCGCCTTTTTTATTTGGTACCTCTTTGGCTACTGCTAGTAGCAACTGTTTTTTGCTTATGTGAAATGGTTTATTTGATCTGCTTTGTGCAAATACTATACCATCAAAACCTATGATAGCCTCTGTTATATCAGTGACTTTGTTTTTTAGACAAGTTTGAAACTCGGATGGTTTCATCCGTCTGCTTGCATTTGTTATATCTGGTGAGTTGTCACCATTTGTAGCACAAAACAACTTTATGCCACCACCTGAACCTGTTGATTCTACTACTGGGGTTGGGTATTTGGTAGTTGCTCCAAACTCCTCTGCCACAGCTGAACTAAACGGATACACGGTCGATGACCCTACTATTTTTACTTGGTCTCTAGCTTGTAGCGACAAGGTCAAAGCACACACAGACAATGATGTCAGCACTATTTTTTCTATTTTCATATTATTCCTTTTTTAAATTATGAAATTATAATACAAAATGGTTACAAGTCGGTTACAACACTATAGACAATATTTTAGATATGGCATATAGGTAGCTTAAGGTCACCTTCAAAAACCTCTATGCTCGTAGCATAAGCAAAAGTAGACAAAGCCTGTAGGGCAGAAGCTTTAGTGGAAAAAGTCCATAAAAATTTTTGAATTGATCAGCTAGTCCTGTAAAAAACCGCTCCTTCTGTGAGCTATAGAGATTTTTAGAGGTTCCCTTAAGTTTGTTTAGATAAAATCTCATATACAATTTGTTTAGGAGAAAAAAGATGAAGTTATTGAAAATATGGATAGTAGTAGCGTTGTGTATCAGCACGGCAGTAGCGAAAAATTATGGACAGGTAAATGGAGAGGCAGTAACCAGCCAAGATATAGAAAATATGATGAAAAACTTTCCAAAGTTAGGGCAGTTTGACAAGCTCAAAGATGATCAACAAAAGATCATCATAGACCAAGCCATAGATAGTAAGCTTAGCAAACAACTAGCGGTCAAAAACAAGATACCACAGACCAAACTATACAAAGACAGCCTCAAAGCCATAGAGGACAAACTGCTAGTAGAAGTATGGATGAAAATAACACACGACAGTATCAAGGTCAGTGCTTCAGAGATAAAAGCCCACTACAACAAAAATAAAAAAGAGTATATAACCAACCATGAGATCAAAGCCAGACATATCATCCTAAAGACCAAAAAAGAAGCAGACGGCGTAGTAAAGTTGTTGCAAAAAGAGAACGAAGCCACACTTCAAAAGACATTTATAAACTTAGCTGTCAAACGATCTATAGGACCTACAGCATCAAATGGCGGAAGTTTAGGTTGGTTTGACAAAAACAAGATGTTGAAAAGTTTTTGGGATGTTTGCGTCAGTCTCAAGCAAAACCAGTTTGCCACCACACCGCTGAAAACAGAGTTTGGCTATCATATCATATATGTAGATGGAGTCCAGCCTGCATATGTTGTGAGTCTTGCAGATGCTTCAAAAGATATCAAAGAGAAGCTAAAGGGCATAAAGTTTCAAAAGAAAATATCAAAAGACATCAAAACTTTCAGACAAAAGTCAAACATAAAAAGATATTAAGTTATGCTAGCTTGGAGGTTTAGTTATACTATATCTCTATCTTTTGCTGTGCTTTTTTTGTTAAATTTTCTATTTTCCATCTCTTTTGCGATATTTAACTCCTCTTCAC
The DNA here is from genome assembly GCA_029939245.1 of Arcobacteraceae bacterium. GTDB lineage: Bacteria > Campylobacterota > Campylobacteria > Campylobacterales > Arcobacteraceae > B24-G6. The sequence continues at coordinate 11,226 of JAOZTH010000008.1, read as the reverse complement.
CATCATACAGTGCTCCTTCTAGAAATCTCTCTTTGTCATCAAACTGACCAGTCCTAAGACCCCACAAAAAAGCAAACAACCCCAAAGTTCCAAGTCCTATAGAGACTGTGAGCATGGCTATAAGTATGTTGTCATCCATTTTTGATCCTCATAGAGTTGCCCACTACAACAAGCGAGCTAATAGACATAGATATAGCTGCCACTAGAGGTATCACAAACCCAGCAACAGCAACAGCTATAGCAAAAATATTGTAGCCCAAAGAAAAAAGAAGATTTTGTTTGATGACACGAAAAACTTTTTTGCTCAATCTTAAACTATATACAAGTGTCGTGATCTGATCATCCATAAGCACTACATCACTTGTCTGGACTGCTAGGTCTGTATCGTTGCCCATAGCTATCGCTATATCGCTTTTGGATAGTGCCAAGGTATCGTTGATACCGTCCCCTACCATGATGACAACCTTTTTGTCCTCTTTTAGCTTTGTGATGATATTTGCCTTGTCTGTAGGTGTCATAGAGCTATAAAAGGTCTCTATGCCTACTTTTTTGGCTATTTTTGCTACAGCATTTGGATTGTCACCACTACATATTATAGGGTTTAGTCCTAGTTTTTTGATATCTCTTATGGCACTAACTGCTCCATCTTTTAGCATATCCTCTAGCTCAAAGCTACACACCACCATATTGTCTACAGCAAAAACAAATACAGAGTTATCCTGTCGCATACAAAAGTTTATATTCATATCGTTTATAAACTCTATGTTGCCACCATAAAGTTTATGATTTTTGTAGTTTGCTTTCAATCCTCTAGCTTCTATATGCTTGATATCCGCTAGTTGGTACTCTTGTGAGAGTTGTTTGTTGGCTTGTAGATATTTCACTATAGCTTTACTTATAGGGTGGTTTGATTTTTGCACCAAAGCATACAGCATATTGATATCAAAATCTCCAATCTGTGTGAAATTTACTACTTCTGGTCTCGCTTTTGTTATAGTCCCTGTCTTGTCCAAAACTACTGTAGTAGCTTTCGCTATAGTTTCGAGATGAGATGCACTTTTAAACAATATTCCTCTTTTTGATCCTACTGCCACTGCTACTAAAGTAGCCACAGGAGTCGCCAGTCCTAGAGCACATGGACAAGCGATGACTGTCACAGAGATAGCGATGATCAAAGCATCTTCAAAGGATTTGCCCCATAGATACCAGCCTATGAGTGTGCAGATTGATATAAACAACACCACAAAAGAAAAATACCCAGATACACTGTCTGCAAGTTTTTCAATCTTTGGTTTGTTTGACAATGATTTTTCAAGTATAGATGTGATACTTTGTATCGTAGAGTGGCTTAAATCTTTTGTGGCTTTATACACGATGGTGCTATCTAGACATACAGTGCCACTGAGTATTTTGTCATTGTGTTTTTTATATACTGGGACTGATTCTCCGCTTGTAGATGATTCGTCAAAACTTGCATTTCCTTTATAAACTACACCATCTATAGCGATCTTTTCTCCAGCTTTTACCTCTATAATATCACCTATATTTATCTGTGTGGTATCTACCAAACTGCTCTTGCCATCTCTTATGACAGTCACATGTTCTGGTATAGACGATGATATATTGTCCAGAGAATCTACTGCATTTTTCTTGCTCAATACTTCTAGATATTTTCCAATAAATATAAAAGTGATAACCATAGTCACAGAATCAAAATAAACTTCACCAGTGCGTGTGATAGTCGCATATATGGAGTATAGATATGCACTAAATGTTCCAAACACTATCAATGTGTCCATATTTGCAACCCTGTTTTTAAAGGCAAAATATGCACCTCTAAAATATGGCCAACCTGTCCAAAAAAGTGCAGGAGTGGCCAATACAAACTCTGCTATATTTAGTATGGTTTTGGCACTTTGTGTGATACCAGAAAAGTAGCCTGCATATTGCGCTACTGCTATCCACATGATATTCATGGTACAAAATATACCTACGACTAGACGAGCATAATAGTCCTTCCTAGCTTTGTTGGCTTTTGCTTCACCTGTTTTTATATCATAAGCATAGGCATCGTATCCTATAGATTGGATTTTTGCTATGATTTGTGATAGCTTTATATTGTCTGGATTCCAAACTATTTTTGCTTTTAATGTAGTGTAGTTGATAGTTGCGTCTATTATGCCATCTGTTTTGTGCAATATTTTTTCATTTAGCCATACACAAGCACTACAATGAATATGATCCATGATCAAAGATATTTCACAATATCCATTTTGTGAGGAGATATATTTTTTTGCAAAACCCTCTGTGTCAAATTTCGAAAGATCGTTTTGTGTATGATAGACAGAGTGAAGCTGCTTTGAACCTAGTTTATCATAAAAGCTATCCAGATGACCATCTTTCAATATATGATATACACTTTGACAACCCTTGCAACAAAAAAACAACTCATTATCATAAGTATTTTGTGATATCATCACATCTTTTGCAAACTCTAAATTACAATGCGAACAAGGTATTATGACATCGTCATAATGTTGCATAGGTCTCAACTCTTGTGAAGCTTACCAGTTTGCCTATACTGACTTTTAGCATGATTTGCCATCTGCCTTTTTTTTCTATATCAAATGGTTGAAATATATAATACCCATCTTTTATCTCTATGACAGATAGTTTTTTGTCAAATTTCGATGAATCTGGTCTCGTGATAAGTAGTTCTATTTTTGCATTTTTTGCATTTTTTGTGGTGATTTTGTCTACTATTTTTATCTTAATATTATTGTTTTTTTTGATAAATTTCTTTTTCATATCTATCTGTATAGTGTATTTTTTGTCAAACTTTTTTTGTGATGTTATAATTTTATTTATATTTTCATCTACATCTTGGTATTTTTCTAGATAAAAGTCGTCCATATAGACAGGATTTTTCAACGATATTACGATCATATCAATACACAATATAACTACAGCGACTATACTTATAGTTATACCATAAGGCCAAAAGTTAAATCTCTTTTTGTTGTTATTTTGCAAATTTTCGCCTCATGAAAATTATAAAAAATATCAAAATAATAAGATAAAAAATAGCTCGTATGAAACCGACAATATTTCTGTTTGTATTGCCGATGGCAGAATCCAGCTCTATATTGTGATAGCTAGCTACTTGCTCTGCTATATCGGCATAGCCATTTAAAAGTGCGGCACTTATAGTATCATCTACTTTTATGCTGGTTTTTACCTTTGTTACAAGTATTGGGATGATCGAACCACCTATGGGGCTTAGCACTTGCTCTTTGTCAAATTTTTTGCACTGCTCTTTTGAGCAAACTATCTCTATTTTTTTCTCTTTTTTTGCAAAGACCATAGCTATATATGGTTTGTCTAGCTTTTTTGTAAGTTTTTTTGAGTATTGAGTTATATTTTCAGAGTTTATATCATTTAAGATATATAGATACAATGATATATCAGTTTTTTGCTTTAACTCTAGTGCCATCTCTTGTAGCTTGAGTACTGTTTTTTGATTGATTATATTTTCATCGTGTATAAATTTTGCATCAACATTGGTCGTCAAAAACAGAAACAATACGACAAGATATGCCATATTGTTTTTCATCGTTTTAGGCAACTACATCACCCTACAAATAGATGATTTGGTGTGACTACCGCCCACAATGTGACAGCAGCAGAGACTACTAGAGCCCATGCTATTATGACTTCAAGTTTCATTGTTTTTCTCCTATGATCTTATAGTGAGAAGCATTGTTTTTGTTTATCATCTGCACATCTTGGATATTTTCTATCTTGTAAAATTTTGTCGCACTTTCTCGCTGAGCATCTATAGCCCATATAGTCAATCCAACTAAGATTGACAACAACAGAGCAGTCGCTATTAGCATCCCACTTATACCGTGTAGTGAAAAAATATTTCTTTTGTTCATAATTTCTCCTATTTTCCTATAGATAATATATAATTACCTACAGCTTCTTTTTGAATATCTGTCAATCTACCGTCATCAAACTTTGGCATAGTGCCTATGTCTCCTATCTTGCCTCTGTTTAGCACCTCTGTGACAAATGCCGGTGTGCCATATGTGGTCAAGTCAGCACTCATGCCTTCCATACCTTTGCCATCTGCTCCATGACATGCTACACATGTCGTATCAAACACCTCTTTGCCTTTTGGGTTGCCACTCATACCGTTTGCCACATATGCAGATACCGCTTTGATATCAGCTTCATCTGGCACCAATCCGCCAGGCATATCACCCATAGTGTAGCCCATGCCTTTTGAGCCATTTTTGACAACAAGTTCTACGCCTTTTGCTGACCCCCATGTCTCAAAACTAGCAGCTTTGCCATCTATACCATCTGCAGCGATACCATGACAAGGAGCACATTGTAGCAGATAGACACCTTCGCCCATTCCCATCAATGTTTCTTTGTCTGGGTCTTTCCATTTTTGTGCAAAATGTTTGTTGTATGATTTGACCTCTTCGTTGTATTCGCCTATCTGTGAATATGAATTTACAGGATATCCTGCTACCATATACCAAACAGCCCAAACGATAGTCAATATATACACGACACCCCAGCCTGTAGGCACTTCGTTTTTATACTCACCTATTCCATCCCAATTGTCATCAGTTAGCTCACCTTCGCTTTTGTCATTTTTGATATTTTTGATATATTTTCCAACGACACCAACTGTGATCAAAACTATAGCAGCCGCACCAAGCAGGGCTAGCTGATTTATATTATCACTTAACCAGTTCATTATTTACTCCATTTTTTGTTTTTTTGATACCATTTATAGGAGTTGAATCCAAAGCGTCATAGAGAGCTAGCTTGGCATTTAGCTCATAGTTTGTTTTGCCTTTTTTGTCGCTGTTGTATATATGATAAATATATGCATAAAACACAACGACAAGCAAGCCAGTAACTACTACATAAGCATATACTTGTATCTCTCTCAATGTCTCTATATCAAACTCCATGATGGTATCCTTATTTTAAACTATTTAGATAAGCTATCAAAGCTACTATTTGTGGTATTTTACCATCATCCACAAGCTGTTTGATACTCTTATTTTTCATATCTGCCGCTATCGCTTTGGCATCATCCAAAGCTCTCTTTTCTGCTTCGTCCAAAGTTCCTAACTTTGGCATATGCTTTTCGTCATAAGGGACATTGAAAACTTTTTTTACTGTCAAAGCTTCTGCATATGCTGTCTGGATATCTGCCTCTTTTGTAAACATATGTGTATATGCAGGCATGATAGACCCCGGCACGACAGAAGTAGGATCTAGCATATGATTTTCATGCCAATCCGTAGTCCTATAGTTGCCGACTCTCATGAGATCTGGACCTGTTCTTTTTGATCCCCACAAAAATGGTCTGTCATAAGCATACTCGCCACTTAAAGAATAAGCGCCATATCTGTCGGTCTCACTCTTAAATGGTCTCACCAACTGTGAGTGGCAGGCATTGCAACTATCTTTTATATATATATGTCTTCCTGCAAGCTCTAGCACTGTATATGGTTTTGTCCCCACTACAGGCTGTGCCGACTTAGCAAAATTTGGCAGTATTGTAATAATCCCTGCAAATGCTATAACCAAAAATACTCCAACCGCAAAAAAGAATGGATTTTTTTCTAACCAATGAAACATCTTTTCGCCCTCCTTTATATTGCCATAGGTGAAGCAAATTGAGGTTCTTTCTCAATAACTTTACCAGATGAAAATGTTTTATACATATTGTATGCAAACATAAAAAATCCAACCAGATACAACAATCCACCTATACCCCGTAGAGTATAATAAGGATGCAAGATAGTAACTGTATCTATAAATGAATATGCTAGGTTTCCGTATTGGTCGCTAGCTCGCCACATCATACCTTGTGTGATTCCAGCTATCCACATACTAGAAAAATAAAACACTATTCCGACTGTCTGTATCCAAAACTGTGATTCCATAAGTTTCTTGCTGTATATCTCTCTTTTGAATACTCTAGGTGCCATATGAAATAGTGATGCTATGATCATAAATCCAACCCAACCCAAAGTCCCATCGTGAACATGTCCAGGAATCCAATCGGTAAAGTGAGCTAGAGCATTTACAGATTTGATAGCTTGTATAGGACCCTCTATAGTAGAAAACATATAAAATGTAGATGCTAGTATCATAAACTTGATAAGCGGGCTTTCTTGGACTTGATTCCACTCGCCTTTCATAGTCAAAAGCATATTGATAGCAGATCCCCAAGATGGCAATATCAAAACCACCGAAAACACAGACCCCATAGTCTGTATCCAGTCAGGAACTGTAGAATAGAGTAGATGGTGACCACCTGCCCAAAGATAGACAAACATCAATCCCCAAAATGAAGCCAGAGACAATTTATATGAAAATATAGGTTGTCCTGATTCTTTTGGCAAGAAGTAGTATATCATAGCGATGATAGGCACAGTAAATACAAATGCTACTGCATTGTGTCCGTACCACCACTGAACCAAGGCATCGTTTGTGCCTGCATACATAGATACAGAGTGAAGCCAGTCGCCATATCCGCCACTAGCAAAATATGTAGGGATAGCCATATTGTTAAACAGATAAAGCATAGCCACACCCAAAAATGTAGCTATAAAATACCATATAGAGATATAAAGATTGTTCTCTCGTCTTATGCCTATGAGACCAAATATTCCCATACCCCACAAAACCCATACTACTACTATGGCTATATCTATAGGCCACTCAAACTCTGCATACTCTTTTGATGTAGTATATCCCATAAGCAATGTTACCACAGCTGCCAGCACAGCTATCACATATAACCAAAACTGTAGCTTGCCTATCACCATGAGAAACTTTGACTCTGCCATAGATACTTTCAATACCCTTTGCCCTATGTAAAACCATGTAGCAAAAACACCACTAATAGTAAAACCAAATGCCACAGCATCCGTATGAAGTGGTCTTAGCCTACCAAATGTGCTATACTCACCAGCTATATAGTTAAGCTGTGGGTATGCCATCTGAAAAGCGATAAGAACCCCTATCGTCATACCGATAATTCCGAAGACTATTGTTGTTGCCATAAAATATTTAGCAACAGTATAGTCATACTTCAATACATTGTTAGATTGCATTAACTCTCCTTTTCAAAAATATCACAAAGTTGTGATTTTGTATTTTATCATATTATTATTAATTTAACTCAAAAAATGGCACAAATCTATCAATTTGTAGAATTTGATTCATATTCACAGCACTGAAGTATCGATTTCTCAGGATATTTTAGATACTCAAACCCTTGATAAGCAGTCCACAATCCAAACACTATTACACTGATAGAGGCAAGTCTCATCATGGTATTTCTCATCAAACTATTTTGAAATATACCTAAGAAAAATCCCAAACCAAAAAGAGCAGGTATGGTGCTAATACCAAATATCAACATAACCAAAGCACCATAAAAAGCACTAGCAGTGCTAGCAGAAGCTATAGCAAAAAAATAGACCAAACCACAAGGCAAAAGTCCATTTAGCATACCTAACACCAAAAAACTAAACAAGCTTTTGTCGTAAATATATTTGCGAAAAAGTTTTTGATACCAGCCGTTTTTGTCTATGGAGTATTCTATGATAGTCAAAAATTTTATCTTGCCAGAAAGTGAAAGTCCTATCAAAATCATCATCAACCCAGCAAACAAAAGCAACAAACCATTTGTCAAGTTGTCAAACATAGCGACACCGCCTAGATAGCCAAAAAGAGCTCCCAACAGCACATATGTAAAAACTCTACCTATAGAGTAGAGCAGATGTGCAAAAGCTTGTGTTTGTTTGTTTGCGGTGCTGTCTATTTTTGTGCTAGTGTATGCTACGACTATGCCACCACACATACCTATGCAGTGTCCAAAAGAACCCAAAAATGCTATGACCACGATAGAAAAGATATTGACCGCTTCCATCAGTTATCTCCTAGTAGTTGGTTTTTGATGAGTGGATTGCCTAGATGTTCGCCTCGTGCTACAAACAACAACATCGTCTCAAAATCAACAAATCCATCTTGATATTTTTCATAAGCACCAAAGCCATAATTCATAGGGGTCTTGTCTATCCTACTATACCAGAGTTTTTTTCCATTTTGCCATCTTTTGCCATCTTTTGTCATCGTCCATATGACGGCTTGGTCTTTAAATTGTTTGTTTTTTAGCCAGTTTGCCATACCGCCGTGATCATGAAAAAACCAAGTTTTGCCAGTAGGTGAAACAACTTGCGATGCATATGTAGTGTCGTCTATTATCATACCACAGTCACTATCTTGAAAGTGGTTTAGCACTATATGTATGGGCTTTTTGTCATGGTTTCCTTCATAAACTACGGTCATCTTTGAATTTTGTGATATAGTTGCAAACACCACCGCCACAGCGACTATAAATAAAAACAAAAAACCAAACTTACCTAGCATAAATCTACCCGTCTATTTTAACTTATCGTATCGTGGAAAGACAAAAGTGGTATCTCGTATCACTCTTATATTTTCTTTGTCATCTTTTGCATAAGCCTCTATCTTGATAGGTATAGCTGTGTCTTTGCTATCATCTTTGACCAAGATATTGTCTGTTTTTAAGATTACGATTTTTTTAATCTTTTTGCCTGCTTTTATCATAAATGCTTCGGTCGGTCTTTTTATCACTATATTGTCTTGGTTTAGAACTTTGAAATAATAACGATGCTCCACATTGTCTGTATTTTGAAACAACATAGTATATGTGTTTTCTACTATATTATTTTCTTTTATTTTATATAGCTGTGTAGTCCTGTTTATGTTTAACAACATATACTCTTTTGTGCTACCCATATACAAAAGCAGCGAAAGAAGTCCGGCCAAAACGGCTATATATACCAATATCCTAGCTCTAAAATAGTGCGGTATTCTTTTTTCTTTGATAGCGTGTTCATTTGTCCATGTGATGAGCGACTCTCTACCTAGGGCGCCTTGAACTTTTGTGCAGGCATCGGCACACTCTAGACAGTTTATACACTCTAGTTGCATACCCTTTTTTATATCTATGTGTGTAGGACACACTACTACACAAGCATCGCACAAGACACAATCTGCACTAGGAGTTGTGACCAAAAGTTCTTTTTTGTTTTTATGAATTTTTTTGCTATCTTTATATATCTCTCCTCCTCTTTGCTTGTCATATACGGTTTGGATCGTCTCGTCGTCATACATTATGGATTGGATTCTAGCATATGGACATACATATATACAGTAGTTTTCTTGGAGTTTGACTATATCATATACCAAAAATATTGTCAAACTAGCTATGATACCAACTATCAAAAGATGTTGTGATGGATTTGCCATATATGCAAAAAAATCATGCGGTGGCACAAAATACCACATAAAATTTATAGATGCCAACAGTGACAAAAGAGTCCATATAGATACAGCCGTAAACCTCTTGAGGTATTGACCGCTTGGTTCTTGTTGTTTGTTTGATATCTTTTTCCTGATTTTGAGCAGTTTTGTCTGTATAAGGTCTCTATATATGATACGAAAAATCGTATGAGGACACAGCCATCCGCACCACACTCTACCACCCAAAGCAGTCATGAAAAACAGACCCACAAAGACTAGCATGATGAGAAACGGAAACAGATACAGCTCTTGCATATCAAACTTAGTAAAAAATATATGAAACTGAAACTTATCAAAGTTCAACAGCACAAGATGATCGCCGTCTATATTAGCAAACGGTATTGCCAAAGCTACCACAGTAAACAATACAAACACAAAATATCGTTTATGACGATACGACGACTGATTTTCCAATTTTTTTTTCATGGTTATTCCTTTTGATTGTCTATGACAATATGATATTGTTGGTTACTTTTAAAAATATCTATCTAAATAAATATTTTGAAAAACAAAACTACAAGCTGTGTGTCAAACACAGCTTGTATAAACTTTAGCTAACTTCTACTTGTTTGGTAGTTCCCTCCCAGATACCGTGTTTGGTGCAGTATCCGTGAGCTACTAGATTTAGTTTCTTGCCTTGTGGGACTATAGTGAAAGTAGTGGTGTTGTGTGCTTTTATATTGCCCAAAGTTCCTGGCACATATGTTGCTTTTGCCAGCAGTTTATCGCCGTCATACAAAGCTACAGACTCTATATAGTGATCAAAATCATCTGGATGAGTATATTCACGACCCATCTTTACGGTAACTTCAAACGGCTCACCCACTTTTGCGGTATCCTCACAATGGACAAACGGACTGTGTCTGTCTATCAAATCTTTTTTTGCTTCTCTATCAACTTCGCTTATATCTATGTATTTGTTTATCTTTGGCATTATAAATCTCCTTCGTGTTTTTTTAGATACTCTGCTACACCTTCTGTGCTAGCTTTCATACCGTCATCGCCTTTGACCCAACCAGCAGGGCATACTTCACCGTGTTCGTTGGTATATATCATGGTATCTACCATACGGATCATCTCGTCTATATTTCTACCTAGTGGCAAGTCATTTATGACCGCATGTCTCACTGTGCCATCTTTGTCCAAGAGAAACGAACCCCTCAAAGCTACTGCTTCATCTAGCAACACATCGTAGTCTCTACTGATACTTTTGGTGAGATCCGCCACTAGTGGCATATCGACAGCACCTATACCGCCTTTTTCTACTGGAGTCTCTCTCCAAGCAAAGTGTGAAAACTGACTATCTACAGATACTCCTATGATATTTATGCCTCGTGCCTTGAACTCATCTGCTCTTTTTGAAAAAGCAATAATCTCCGAAGGACAAACAAATGTAAAATCCAGCGGATAAAAAAACAACACTGCTCCCTTTTCTCCGATATTTTCATATAGATTAAAATCCTCTACTATTTGACCGTTTGCCAATACTGCTTTCGCAGTAAAATCTGGCGCTTTTTTTGTAACTAACATATCTTTCCTTTTTTTAAATTGAGACTAATATTATCAAAAGAAGTTTAAATTAACTCAAATTAGCTAAAATTGTAAATTTTTACCTATTTCTATACCTCCATAAGTGAGACGATACTTGGTATTTGTCTGCTTTTCTAGTTGCTAGTAACTAGTTGTTTATTCCACGTTATCATTCTCCATTACATTCAACAGTATCTAACAATTGAATTGTATCTATTTTGTATAAAATATAACTTTCAGCAGAATTCCCACCAAGTTTTT
>JAOZTH010000099.1 GCA_029939245.1 Arcobacteraceae bacterium | reverse complement strand
TATATTAAACAAAAAGGAAAAAAATGAAACAATATAGCCTAAACACACCACTACTGACTGGCAAAGACAAAGATAAAAAACGACAAGAGATCAAAGAGTATTTTCTCAACACTTATGATATATATGAAAGTTTGTTTACTATGTTTATAGATGACAAAGTATTTTATATCCAGCCAGAACCCACACGACATCCTATGATATTTTATATAGGACATACTGCTACATTTTTCATAAACAAGCTTATCAATATGAGTATTATAGACAAAAGAATAAATCCACATTTTGAATCAATCTTCGCTGTGGGCGTAGATGAGATGACATGGGACGATACAAACAGAGCAAACTACAGCTGGCCGGCGGTCAAAGAGGTGCGAGAATATAGAGACCAAGTGCGAGTGCTGGTGTGTGAGCTTATAGACAATATCAACTTTAGCTTGCCTATCACCCCACAAAGTGATATGTGGATAGTCCTCATGGGTATAGAACATGAGAGGATACATATAGAGACTTCATCGGTTTTGCATAGACAGATACCTATAAAATATATCAAAGATGTGCCAGCTTTTAATATATCAAAAAGTTCAAATAAACTTATAACAAATAGTTTGATAGATATAAGAAAGCAAAATATAACTATGGGTATAGATGACAGCCACGAGTTGTATAGTTGGGACAACGAATATGGGCACCATAAAGAGGTCGTAGATAACTTCAAAGTCGCCAAATATCTAGTTTGCAACAAAGAGTTCTATGAGTTTGTCAAAGATGATGGCTATACTACAAAAAGATATTGGTGCGAAGATGGTCTAAAATATCTCGATAACACCAAAGCAAAGTTTCCTGCTTTTTGGATACAAGACAAAAATAGTTTTTTATATAGAAGTTTGACAGCAGTTGTTGATATGCCGTGGAATTTTCCTGTAGATGTCAATGCTCTCGAAGCAAAGGCTTTTTGTGTCTATAAAAGTATCAAAGAGAAACAAACCTATAGTTTGCCAAGCGAAGCACAATACAAAGCCATATGCCAAACAGTAGGACTACAAAATATACCTGCCTTTGATAGCACCAAAGCAAACCAAAACCTAACCAACTTTAGCTCGTGTGATATAGACCGCCATAACTTTGATGACATATATGATGTGGTAGGCAATGTGTGGCAGTGGAGTAGCTCTTGTATTTTTGGTTTTGATGGTTTCAAACCTCATGAAGCATACGATGACTTCTCTACTCCTACATTTGATGGCAAACATAGTATTATGTGTGGCTCATCGTGGGCAAGTAGTGGCAACTTGATATCTACTACTTCACGATATGCTTTTCGTGAGCATTTTTATCAGCATTGTGGATTTAGGTATGTTATAAACGACAAAAAAACAACGACAAAAAAAGAGAACAATATATACGAAAGCGATAGTTTAGTTGATCAGTATTGTGAATTTCAATATGGGCAAACATATTTTGGGGTGGATAATTTTGCTATAAACTGTGCAAAAATAGCAAAACAATATGCCACAAATAGAACAAAAGCACTGGATCTAGGTTGTGCTACTGGCAGAGCTTCGTTTGAGCTAGCAAAGATATTTGACACTGTTGTCGGGGTTGATTTCTCTGTGCGATTTATAAAAGTTGGCTCAAGTTTGAAAAACAACGGTTTAATAAACTTCTACGATACGACAGAAGGTGACTTGAAAACGAAAAAAACCGTAACTATAAAGCAGTTAGGATATGAAAAACTCAAAGACAAAGTCGAGTTTTGGCAAGGTGATGCTTGTAATTTGAAAGATAGGTTCACAAACTATGACTTGATACTGGCTACAAACTTGATAGATAGGCTTTATGCTCCTGAGGATTTTTTGCAAAATATAGACAAAAGGCTAAACAAAAACGGAGTGCTGATCATCACTTCGCCGTATACTTGGCAGATATCATCTACTAAAAAAGAGCGGTGGCTAGGTGGCTACAAAGACAAAAATAGCAAAGCTATATACACGATAGATACTATGAAAAATATACTGGCAAAAAAGTTTGAGTTGCTTCATACTCAAGATTTGGCTTTTGTCATCAAAGAGACAAGCAGAAAATATCAGCATACTATATCGCAAGTTACTGTTTGGAGAAAAAAATAGATGTTTAGTTTCGACATATCTACAGACAGACAAAACTCAAATAGCGAAAAATACACAAAAAAACAAAAGCTATTTGGCACAAACGATATAATCCCTTTGTGGGTAGCTGATATGGATATAGATACTCCGCCGTTTGTCGTAGATGCTATGACCGATAGGTTAAAGCATCCAGTGCTAGGATACGAGGGTGTGCCACATAGCATGTATATGGCACAGATAGATTGGCTACATAGGCGATATGGTGCTAAATTTGATATAGCTGATATGATATATAGCCCAAGTGTGGTAGCTAGTATCGGTATAGCTATAGAGACTTTTAGTGATATTGGTGACAATATCATAATACAAACTCCTGTGTATCCACAGTTTTTTAACTCTATCAAAAGATACAAAAGAGAAGTGCTAGACAATCCGCTTGTCCAAAAGCCAGACGGAAGCTGGACTATGGATATACCAAATCTAATATCACAAATAGATAGCAAAACCAAGCTACTAATACTATGTAATCCTCACAATCCAGTAGGTAGGTCATGGCACAAAGATGAGCTAGAGCAGTTGCTAGATGTTTGTGTTCAAAACAATATCATAGTATTTAGCGATGAGATACATTGTGATCTGGTCTATGCTCCGCACCAGCATAGTGTATTTGCTGGTATAAACGACAAAGCAAAAGATATCACTATATCGGCTTTTGGGGTTGGCAAGACATTTAATCTAGCAGGTATATCTACTAGCACAGTGGCGATACAAAATCAAAATTTAAAAGATAAATTTATGGAAGTTTATGACAAAATACATTTGGCACAAGGCAGCATATTGTCCCATGTTGCTTTTGAAACGGCTTATAAATATGGCGATATTTGGCTAGATGAGCTCAAAGTTCATCTGTGGCAAAACTATCTCTCTTTGAAAAATTTATGTGAAAAATATCCACAATATATAAAACTCACACCCATACAAGCTACCTATCTAGCTTGGATTGACTGTAGAGGTATAAGTCCAAACAGCAAGCAGATTGAGAAGTTTTTTATACTTAAAGCAAAGCTAGGACTAAGTCGTGGTATATTTTTTGGCAAAAGCGGC
>JAOZTH010000053.1:8023-11156 GCA_029939245.1 Arcobacteraceae bacterium | reverse complement strand
TATTGTATCTAAATAAACTTATAGTTTCCAAGCTTTTATTGTAGTTTGAAATTTTTAAAAAGTTTGATAGCCTTGCGGAACCATGCTTGGAAAACAGAAAACAGAAAGCAGGAAAGTAGAAAAGTAGAAAAGCAAATGCACTCCAATATCCAATGTCCATACGTAGAGCGGAAAACAGAGCAAATATTTAATCTCTCTTGTGTCAAGTTGAAACTTTGCGATAATAGAATTTTAACTTCATTAGATATCTCACTCGCTATATTGCTTTGGGACACTTCCAAAAACTCTCTGTCGCTCCCTAACTAACTGTAGCCTCCATGTGTGGCGTATTATAACTTGAAAAACTGTTCTGCTTTTTTTGCCTGTTCTATGCCTACGAAGGTCAAGCTGTCCTCTATATATAACTTCTGTCTCTTTAGCTCTGTCATCAGCTGTTTGCCAGTCTGTCTATCTACGGCACCGCTGTTTTCTAGCTTGTTTAGCACATCTGTAGTCGTCTCGTCTGGTAGCTTTTGAGACAAAGCAAGTAGTAGCACCATCTTGTGGATATTTTCACTCACTATTTAAACTCTATCTTTTTGAGGCTTGAGAAGTTTGTAGGACTATCTATGATAATCTCACATCTATAAGAGGATATATGTTTTTTGTCTGCTACTTTGTATAACTTGTCTATCTTGTATGTGGTCTTGATATCATCTATATATATAGTTTTTTTCGTCAGTTTGTCTGCTATATCTATAGGCACATATATAGTGAGCTTCGCCTTGTCTAGGTCGTGTGCTTCATACAGCACTGACCCTGGATTGACCCACTGCCCTACTTGGACAGCTATATCATATATATAGTTGTTAGCTTCTGTCAAGGTTTTGCTGTGTACTGTTTGCTTTAACGATGCTATGTTTGATACCATATCTGCTTTTTGAGATCTGAGATTTAACAGTTTGGTCAGCTGGATATCCTTTTCTAGCTGGGATTTGAACTTAAACTTTTTGATACTGTTGTAGCTAGTTTGCTCTATCTTTATGAGACGATTTTGGATATATAGTTTGTTTTGATACTGTTTTAGCTTGACTTTGTCTACTTTGTCGTCTATCAGCACTATCGTAGAGCTACTGGCAAACTTACCTTTGATGTCGTCGTTGATATATCGCACTTGACCCGAAACTTGGGACTTGACAATATATTTGTGCAAAGGTTCTGCTGTAGAATAAAACTTCGAAACACCGCTGGCATATAGACTGGCTACTATCATAGCTATAAAAATAAAATATCTCATGGCATATTTTATCATCTTAAACTTAATTGGATACAATAACAGAAAAATTTAGGAGAAATATGCGATTTGAAAGACTAGCTGTGTTTGATTTTGACTCAACTTTGATGGACGGCGAAACTATAGATATACTAGCAAGTGCCTATGGTGTGGGGGCGGAGGTGTCAAATATCACGACCAAAGCTATGAGTGGAGAGATAGACTTTTTTGACTCTTTGGTAGCTAGAGTATCACTGCTAAAAGGTATGCCATATCAAGATGCTGTAGATATATGCCACGACTTACCATATATAAAAGGTGCCAAACAGTTGATAACCGAGCTAAAAAGTAGAAGCTACAAGACAGTTTGCCTGTCTGGTGGGTTTAGACTAGCTACCACATATGCAAAAGATATTTTACTCTACGATACAGAGTTTGCAAATATTCTAAGACACAAAGGCGGACTGCTGACAGGTGAAGTGGGTGGTGAGATGATGTTTGAGTTTAGCAAGGGACAGATGATAAAAAGGCTACAAAACTTGCTAAATATAGACAAGGCAAACACCTTGTGTGTAGGCGATGGAGCAAATGACTTAAGTATGTTTGCCCAAAGCGGTATCAAAGTAGCATTTTGTGCCAAAGAGGTGTTGAAAAACGAAGCAGATATCAAGATTGATGAAAAAGATCTTTCAAAAATACTAAATTTTATATAAATTGGATAAAATACAATATGAATAAAGTTTTAGCACTCAAATACCGACCGAAAAATTTTGAAGACCTTGTAGGTCAAGACACGATATCTCGCACTATATCTATGGCACTAGATAGCGACCGTATAGCTCATGCATATCTGTTAAGCGGACTACGAGGTAGTGGCAAGACCTCTACAGCTAGGATACTTGCCAAATGCATATTGTGTGAAAACGGACCTACTAGCAATCCTTGTGAAAAGTGCGATAGTTGTCTGTCGGCAAATGTCGGCAAACATATGGATATAGTAGAGATGGATGCAGCATCGTCTCGTGGTATAGACGATATAAAAGAGCTCATAGAGCATATACGATACAAGCCAACAAGTGGCAAATACAAGATATTTATCATAGATGAGATACATATGCTGACTGTCCAGGCATTTAATGCACTGCTCAAAACTCTAGAAGAGCCACCAAGTTTCGTCCGCTTCATACTAGCTACAACCGACCCTCTCAAACTTCCAGCAACTATACTTAGCCGAACACAGCACTATAGATTTCGCAAGATATCTGTAGCAGATACGACCAAACATCTATCACATATATTGAACCTAGAAGATATCAAATACGAAAGCGATGCTGTGGAAACTATAGCTAGATGTGGGCATGGGAGTTTAAGAGATAGCTTGACTATACTAGACCAAGCTATAGTGTTTTCAAAAAACAACATCACTACCACAGCAGTCGCCGATATGCTAGATCTAGTAGATACCGAGCTTTTGGATGAGCTGTTTGACATAGTCCTAAATGACAAAGCCATAGACGATATAGCTGATAAATTTACCAAATACGAGCTAAGCTCTGTGCTAGATGAAGTAGCGGTGTATCTCAAGGACTGTATCAAACAAACGGACCCACGGTTTGATATGGTGGTGTATGATAGGTTTTTTAGTATCATCGGTAGTTCCAAATATCTTCTAAGCATAAACAGCGATGAGGAGTTTGTGCTACTTTTGACTATGTTGAAGCTAAAAAATGCTACAAAAAAATATGCCATAGATGATATCATAGACAAGCTAGAAGCAGACCAGCCACAGATCGGCAAACAGACCGTCCAGCAACCACCAAAGCAGACAGCAAAACTGCAGAAAACTCCACAAGAGTTATACAAAAGTCTAGTAGATGTCGT
>JAOZTH010000053.1:0-7923 GCA_029939245.1 Arcobacteraceae bacterium | reverse complement strand
AAATCGCACCAACACAACAGCCACAACCAGACACAGACAACTCACTAGAAAACAGCGACATAGTCAAAGAAGCCAAAAGATACCTACAACCAACCAAGATAGAGAAAATACCAAAAGATGTATAAAAGAATAGTAGTCAAAGTCGGCAGTTCTGTATTAAGCTCACACGGCAAGATAGTAGATGAAAGGTTTGCAAATCTATGCTATCTTATAAACTCTTTGAGAGAAAAAAGCATAGAAGTCATAGTCGTAAGCAGTGGAGCAGTGGCATTTGGCTACGTAAAGCTACACATAGACAAGACTATCACCAGCAACAAACAGGTCCTAGCATCTATAGGTCAGCCACTACTTATGACTACATACCAAAAGCACCTAAGACCGTTTGATATATTGTGTTCGCAGTTTTTGCTAGAGGCTACTATATTTGATGACAAGATGAGACTAGACAATGCTAAAAAGGCTATAAATACATCGCTACAAAACGGAGTGCTACCTATCATAAATGAAAACGACACCACATATACCAAAGAGCTGGTATTTGGCGACAACGACCAGCTAGCAGGATATGTAGCGAAACATTTCAAAGCAGATATGCTACTGATTCTCAGCGACATAGATGGCTATTATGACAGCAACCCAAACACAAACGCACAGGCAAAACTTTTGAAATATGTGACAGATATACCAGAGGATTGTTTACAAGAAAAGTCATCGGCAAATACCGAGTTTTCTACTGGTGGTATAGTGACTAAGTTAAAGACGGCATCGTTTTTGATGAGCTGTGATATACCTATGTTTCTATGTAGTGGCTATGACCTAAGCGATGCTACTAGCTATATTTTAGATGGTATTCACAAAAGAGGCACACTCTTTGTCGGCTAGAGTTTTGTTTATGGGGACACCCAGCTTCGCTACGACTGTGCTAGAAAATTTGCTAGCAAACAACTTTGATATAGTAGGACTTTTCACACAACCAGACAAAAAGATAGGCAGAAAACAGGTGCTGACCTATCCACATATCAAACAATATTGCCTTGAAACAAAAAGTGATATAAAGATATATCAACCACAAAACCTAAAGGACAGCTACGATGACATAAACTCTCTCAAACCAGACTTTATAGTAGTAGTGGCATATGGACAGATATTGCCACAAAACATCTTAAATATAGCACCATGTATCAACTTACATGCATCTGTGTTGCCACGGTATAGAGGAGCTAGTCCTATACAACAAGCTGTTTTAAATGACGACAAACAGACAGGAGTATCGGCACAGCTTATGGATACAGGGCTTGATAGTGGCGATATTTTGGCTATAAGTTATATCAAAATATCAGGCAAAAACTCCGCAGAACTTTTTGAGACACTTTCACGGTCAGCTGGTAGATTGATAACATATGTGTTAAACGATTTTGCCACCATAAAGCCACAGCCACAACTTCACAGCGAGGCAACATATTGTAGCAAGATAGTAAAAAGCCACGGCATAGTCCAGTTTGATAGCAGTGTAGATATATACAACAAATACAGAGCATATATAGGCTGGCCGGGTATCGCTATGGCAAATGGGTCGAAGATTATCAAGTGCGACATACACGACACAAAGAGCAAAAACCAAAAAGGCAAGATAATAGCTATAGAAAAAGAGCATATAAAAGTAGCATGTAGCGAGGGTATTTTAAATATATACACAGTCCAACCATCTGGCAAAAAGCCTATGAATGTGGTGGATTATACGAGAGGCAAGAGGCAAAAAGTGGGAGATAACTTTGAGTGATATTCCACATATACCAGTGTTATATGATGAAGTGCTAGAGATATTTAGCAAAGACAGACAAGAGATGATGATAGACTGCACGGCAGGATTTGGCGGACATAGCGAGGGACTGCTACGGCAGCACAAAGATACCCGCCTAGTATGCAACGACCAAGACAGTGAGGCATTGAAGTTTTGCGAGGCTAGACTACAGCCGTATAAAGACAGGGTCATATACAGCAAGGCAAATTTTGGCGATGTAGTAGATAGGTTTAAAGCAGAAAATATCACAGGTATTTTAGCCGATATAGGAGTGAGCTCATATCAGCTTGACAATCTTGACCGTGGTTTTGGATTTGATAGCGATAGCTTAGATATGCGTATGGATACACAGGGACAAACTACAGCATATGATGTGGTAAACAACTACGACACCAAAAGCCTAGAGACTATACTTAAAGAGTATGGCGAGATACGAGACTACAAAAATATAGCACAGTTGATAGTATCAAACAGACCTATAGTCTCTGGCAAACAGCTATCACAAATAGTAGCGAAAAACAGCTATGCAAAATATGGCAAACACCCAGCTACTCTAGTGTTTCAAGCAGTGAGGATAGAGGTAAACAAAGAGTTGCTACAGCTAGAAAAGTTGCTGAAAAGTCTGGAAAATCTAGCACTGAAAGATTGTATCGTGGCTATAATATCGTTTCACTCACTTGAAGATAGGATAGTCAAACAGGTATTTAACAAATGGAGCAAAAGCTGTATCTGTCATGATGCTTTGCCACAATGTCAATGTGGTGGCGACCACAGCCGTGGAACTAAGCTCACCAAGAAACCCATAGTAGCTAGCAAACAAGAGTGCCGGGCAAATCCACGAGCTAGAAGTGCTAAGTTAAGGGCATTTAGGATACATAGATGAAAAAACAAACGAGGATAATACATACGGCAAACTACCCGTCCAAAAACCACAGCAAATCTGCTATGAAATATAGCTATGTGCTAGGTATCGGTGGCAATATTGGAAACAGCAAAAGAGTTTTTGATAAACTTTTGATAGCTTTGCGACAACATAGCTGTGTCTCTGTGCGACAGACTAGCTTTTTGTATATCAATCCACCTTTTGGATACACAAGACAAAAAGAGTTTACAAACACCACTATACTGATAAAGACAAACAAACCAGCTAAAGTGTTGCTAAAGCACACACAATATCTAGAAAAAAGATACAAAAGAAAAAAGAGGTTCGCAAACAGCCCACGGACTTTGGATATAGATATCATTGTGCAAAAACAGGGCAAAAAGATGATAACCACAAACACAAAAAACCTCACCATACCACATAAAAGTTGGAGACAAAGACCCAGTGTAGTAGTGCCTTTGCGATATATGATGGCTAGAAGATGAAAAAAATAGCAGTAGCCATGAGTGGTGGTATAGATAGCTCGTATGTAGCATACAAGTTAATATCTCAAGGGTTTGAGGTAGTCGGTATATATATGAAGCTACATGATATGATAGATGGCTACCACGAAAAAAATATCAAAAATATCAAAAAAGTGTGTGAAAGTTTGTCTATAGACTACTATATCGTGGATATTAGCTCTCAATTTGAAGAAAAAGTATATAACTATTTTATAAACTCATACAAAGACGGCACGACACCAAACCCATGTGTCAAGTGCAACCGAGAGATAAAGTTTGGTGCTTTGATAGACAAAGCTATAGAGCTAAACTGCGATACCCTAGCTACGGGGCATTATGTCAAAACCGATGGCAAGTTTATATATGAAGCAAAAGACAAACAAAAAGACCAAAGCTATTTTCTAGCACAAGTCAGACAAGAAAATCTGAAGTTTCTACACTTTCCTCTAAGCGACAAGACAAAAGAACAGGTCAAAAAAGAAGCAAAAGCTATAGAGTTTTTGAAGGATATATCTACAAACAGCGAATCCCAAGAGATATGTTTCGTGCAAAACAGCTATATAGATGTGCTAAAAACACACACCACCACCGACACAGATGGTGACACTATAGATACAGATGGCAACACGATAGGCACTCACAAAGGTTATATGCACTACACGATAGGCAAGCGAAAAGGCTTTGTGGTGCACGGTGCTTTGACTCCTCACTATGTGCTAGATATATCAAAACAGCACAACACCATAACAGTAGGCGACAAAGAGTTGTTGAAAAAAAACATGGTATACATAGATAACCTAAATATGTTTATAGATGACAAAAAGTTTGAGTGTGATGTGCGACTACGATATAGAAGTGTCAAACAAAAGTGCATAGTCAGTATAGTAGATGACACTGCTACACTTTGGCTAAAAGATTGTGCCTATGGTATAGCAGCAGGACAGTTTGCCGTGATGTCTATGGGAGACAAGATAGTAGGAAGCGGAGCGATAACACAAAGTGAGCACAGAGATGATATTTGGCAAGATTGATTATGTAAATTTACTGCCGTTTTATGTTTTTCTAAACAAAAACATAAACTCCTCTCAACAAAAAGCGATGATGAACTACAAAAAATCATTCCCATCACATATAAACAATATGTTTCGCACGAGAGCTATAGACGGGGCATTTATATCCAGTATCAAAACACCCGGGAAAAAGTGTGCCGACATAGGCATAGTCAGTCGTGGTGAAGTGTTGTCTGTGCTATGTATCAAAGGTGAGTTTATAGAGGATATAGAGTCAAACAGCTCAAATATATTGGCAAAAGTGCTAAACTTAGACGGACAAGTCGTCATAGGAGACAAAGCATTGAAACGATATTTTCAAGCCCATGGCGATGATTTTGTAGATATGGGTGCATCGTGGGCAGACAAATACCGTCTGCCTTTTGTGTATGCTAGGCTGTGTTTTTTAAAAAATGACAAGAGATATAGACGACTTACGGAGAAATTTTTGAAACAAAAGACAAAAATACCATCGTATATGTTAAACAAATCTGCCAAAAAGATAGGGATATCACCATCACAGCTCAAATACTATTTAACTAAAATAAGCTATAAAATAGGACACAAAGAGAGAAAATCGCTCAAATTATTTATAAAAATAGGTAAAACTTATATGTGATATAACAAACATAAAGATTTTATCTGTGTTGGATTCAGAATATTATGTTATAATTGACAACTTTTAAAAGGAGACAAGATGGACAACAGGAATTTGAAACAAGATTTAGAGCAAATAGACTCGATCTTAAAAGAGAAAGGCATCTCAAGAAGAGATGCTATGAAGATGATGGGACTTTCGACTGCTGGTCTAGCAGTAGGAAGTAGTAGCTTAAATGCTACTACTACGCTACAAGCGAGCGATGCCAAAGGTGAAGTGCTGATAGTAGGCGGAGGTTTGTCAGGTATGTCCACAGCCGCAAGACTAAAAAGCAGTGCATCTGGTGTCAATATCACAGTGTTGGAGCCAGAAGCGGCATCTGTATCGTATCAACCTGGGCAAACACTCGTAGCAGCTGGGCTTTGGAACAAAAGCGATATTTTGTACAAAAGAGATGATTTTACTCCAGATGGTGTGAAAGTAGTCAAAGAAAAGGCTATGAAGTTTGACCCACAAAACAATACTGTGACGACAGACAAAGGCACAGCACTCAAATACGATGTGCTGATAGTAGCAGCTGGAGTTAAGCTAAACTATGCCGCTATAGCAGGGCTAGAAGCAGCAGGCGAAGCATATTCTAGTGGCGACAACAAAGCACTAGTAGGCGAACTAAATGCCAAAGGTGTATCGTCTATATACTCAGCTGACGGTGCAGAGGCTACATGGAAAAATATGCAAGCATTTATAGCCAAAGCAAAAAGTGGCAAAAAAGTAAAAGGTGTATTTACACACCCAAATACTCCTATCAAATGTGGCGGAGCTCCAAAGAAGATCATGTATCTTGCCAATGCGAGACTAAAAGAGGCAAATGCTAGAGACTATGCAGACTTACACTTCTATCCAAACGGTGGCGGTATGTTTGGTATCAAGGATTATCATACAGCGATAGTCAAGCAGTTTGAGCGAGAGAAGTTTAACTGGTCATACAAACACAACCTTGTAGGTGTGGCAAATGGCGAAGCTATATTTGACCATCATGGACTAACCAAAGGTAAGTTTGATCCGGATTTAGAAGACTATGAGATGATACCTACACACAAAAGAGTTGTCAAACCATTTGACTTTTTGCATGTGACACCACCTATGAAAGCACCAGACGAGATAGGAAAATCTCCTATAGGTTCTGCCAAAGGTTGGGTTCCTGTGAAAAAAGAGACACTTCAGCATGCAAAGTTTGACAATGTTTTCGCTCTAGGTGATATCGCAGCCGTGCCTATGGGCAAAACTGGTGGAACAGCTAGAAAACAATACAAAGTAGTAGTCAACAATGTCATATCATTTTTGGAAAAAGGTTCTATACCAAAAACAAATCTAGAGTTTGATGGCTACACTGTTTGTCCGCTTATCACGAGTATAGGCACTGTCATGTTAGCAGAGTTTAACTGGGCATCAAAAAAGCCAGGAAGCGGTCAAAATGCTGCGATAGTTAGTTTTCTTGACCCTACACAAGAGAGATATATATGGTGGTTGTTGAAGTTTTATCTTCTAAAACCTATGACAATTTATGGAATGCTAAGCGGTAGAGCTTAAAAGGAGAAAAGATGAAAAAATTATTTATATCAACATTAGTATCACTATTTGCAGTTTTTATATTAACTGGATGTGGTGACAAAGAGGTCAAAAAAGAAAAAGTAGCATACAAATACACTACAGTTCAAGTATACGAGCAAGCATGTATCAAATGTCACGGAAAACACGGAGAGGGTAACCCAGAGAAAAAAACTCCAGCACTCAACGACAGAACACCAGCTGAGATGGCTCAAGATTTATATGATGTCAAAAATGGTGGCACAGGATTTGGTGGCGGTGGCACTGAACATGAAGTCATGGAACACAACATGAACAAGCTAGTAGAAAAAGGGTATGACTACGATATCGATAGTATGGCAGAATTTTTGTCATATTTAGCAAAAAATCAATAATAAATTATTTCAAAAGCAAAGTTTCGGCTTTGTTTTTGTTTGGTGTTTTTAGTTGAACAAAAAACCTACCAAAGTATTTGTCTGGCCTTTTTATACTAGACTGATACATTGGTTGATAGTGCTGTCATTTGTGCTGTCATTTGTGCTATCTTTTTATGAGCATTTGCTCAACTTACATGTAGCTTTTGGTATAGTGTTTGGGCTTATGCTGCTCTATAGGATTGTGTGGGGCTTCGTAGGACCAGACTATGCTATATTTAGCACATTTAAACTCTCATTTTCTGCTTTGGTGTTTTATTTTCAAGAAAAGATACAAAACCGATATAGAGATATACCCGCAGGACACAACCCAGCATCTAGCTGGTACACTATCATCGTGCTAGGACTTGGCTCTATCATCGCTTTTAGTGGGTTGTTGCTATATGGTATCCAAGAAGCAAACGGTTACTTAGGATTTCTAAATCACCTGCACTATAACCATGCCGATGGCTTGGCTTTTGTCCATACCTATGTCTCTTATATATTGGTTGGTTGGTCGGTCGTGCATATTAGCGGTGTACTTGTGGAACATTTTTATCACAAAACACATATGCTGTGGACCATGATAACTGGCTACAAGATAGCTATAGGAGAGGACACGACACCGGGCAAAAAAAGAGGACTTATAACTTGGAGTTTTCTTTTGTTGTCTGTTTTTGTCTTTTTTGTATCAACAGATGGCAGAAACAATCCATTTGTAGCAAACAGATTTGGCACGATAAATATAAAAAAAGAGTCACCCATATACTACGAAGAGTGTGGAGCTTGCCACAAGGCATATCCAGCTTTTATGTTGCCATCTAGCTCATGGCAGAGGATACGAGACGGACTAGACAATCACTTCGGCGATGAAATATCACCAGACCACAACGACACAGACCACAGGATAACTACAGACGAACAGACGGTGATATTTAAATACCTCACCCAAAACAGTGCAGAGCATAGCACTAGAGAGATATCTGTCAAGGTCATGAAGTCACTAGACGGAGCTAGAGGGCGAAAAAGCATAACCAAGATAAAAATATGGAAAGATATACACAAAGATATAGCACCATATATATACAA
>JAOZTH010000052.1 GCA_029939245.1 Arcobacteraceae bacterium | reverse complement strand
ACAAGTCCGGGGTTCCAAATAGGTTGTCAAACATTCAAAATACTATGGCTATATCACTTGGTGCTTGTCAGCAAAGTATCCAAACTATAAGCTATGCTGTGCTAGGCTATCTTGCTGTCGTCATGAAACATCTTGACAATATATATCATACCACTCATAAATACTACGAGCGCCATAATTAAATATATATTTTCTTTCATAAAGCCTCTTCATCCTCTTCCCCTGTCCGTATCCTGATAGTCTTGATAATATCCGACACAAATATCTTGCCGTCTCCTATCTCTCCTGTGTAGGCATTTTTTTGTATCGCTTCTATGGTTTGTCGCATATATTCATCGCCACTGACGACTATCTCTATCTTGGTTTTGGAGTTGAACTCCACTGCATACTGGGCCCCCCTGTATAACTCGCTGTGTCCTAGCTGTCTGCCGTAGCCTTTGACATCGCTGACTGTCATACCCTCTATACCTGCCTCTACTAGAGCGTTTTTGACCTCTTCTAGCTTTTGTGTCTTTATGATAGCTTCTATTTTTTTCATCTGTTTTCTCCTATAATATCATGGCTTTTTCGCCGTGGACTACTTCGTCTAGTCCTATCGATTCTGTCTGTTTATCTACTCTAGCTCCGCCGGTCATTAGTCTGGCGATATAATAGACCGCTATAGTGCCTACTAAAGTAAACAATCCTACTATGACTACAGACTCTACTTGCACCCAAAACTGTCCTAGCCTGTCGCCGTTTGCTTTGAGTGGTCCGTCCCATAGTAGGGCATCGTCTTTGAGTGCGAAAAATGCCACAGCCAATGCCCCCCAAAGACCTGCTAAAAAGTGTATGCCAAAAGCATCTAAACTATCGTCATAGCCTAGCTTTTTCTTTAGACCCACTACTCCATAAAATGCCACGACCGAACCGACCGCTCCTATGACAAATGCTCCGCTCACATCTACAAACCCAGCAGCCGGTGTGATAGCCACGAGACCAGCTACTATACCGGAGACTGCTCCTAGTAGTGTCATCTTTTTGTATGCCATATACTCCAAAACTATCCATACTATAGCCGCTACTGCCGGAGCGAAAGCAGTCGTCAATATCGCTAGACCTGCTATGTTGTTTGCTCCAAAAGCCGAACCACCGTTAAATCCAAACCAACCAAACCACAGCAGAGATGCACCTAGAGCCGTAAGCATGATACTCATAGGCTTCATGGCTATTTTGTTGTGTCCTTCTCTTTTGCCGACCAATATAGCTAGCACCAGTCCAGCTAGTCCGCCGTTCATATGTACTACTGTGCCACCTGCAAAGTCCAAAGCTCCTGCATCAAATAGCAAAGCTCCGCTTCCGCCCCATACCATATGTGCTATGGGTGCATATACTACTGCCGTCCATAAGCCTACAAATATAAGCCAAGTAGAAAACTTCATCCGTCCTATCACAGAACCACTAGCGATAGCTACAGCTATACTAGCAAATGTGCCTTGAAATACTATAAATACGTATGTAGGATACGACCCACTCAAGCTGTGCCACGATATACCGTCTAGCAATATATGGCTAAATCCACCAAAAAATGTCTGGACGGTAGCACTATCGCTTGTGCCAAATGCTATAGAATAGCCTACGACTATCCATACTACAAATGCCACTACAAATGCCCCCACTACCATACTATATGTGTTTAGCACATTTTTCGCTCTTGTCATACCGCCATAAAACAGTGCTAGTCCAGCAGGGGTCATCAGAAGCACAAGTGCGGTGGATATCATCATCCAAGCGGTATCGCCAGTGTCTAGCTTGTCATCTGCCAAAGCAACCACTGGCAACAACATCGTCAAAAAACTTATGAGTTTAATTTTCATATTTTTCCTTTTTTTTATTATTTTATCATTTTATCATTTTAATCTTAAAGTTTCTTATATTTGATAGTTTGGTGCTTCGTTGGTAATAGTCACATCATGCACATGCGACTCTCGTAAACCAGCTGAAGTTATCTCTACAAAAGAAGCATTTGTCTGAAAAGTTTTTATATCTTTTGCACCCAGATAGCCCATAGATGAGCGAACTCCACCTATAAACTGGTGCAATATCTCTTCTATATCGCCTTTGTATGGCACCATACCCTCTATGCCCTCCGGCACTAGCTTGTCTCCTGCTGTGCCTTCTTGGAAATATCTATCGGTGCTACCTGCACTCATAGCTCCTAAGCTACCCATACCTCTGTAGCTTTTAAATCGTCTGCCATTTGAGAGTATCATCTCGCCGGGCGATTCGTCTGTGCCAGCTAGTGCACTTCCCATCATGACACAAGAGGCACCCACGGCCAGTGCTTTGGCTACATCTCCGCTGTATTTTATCCCACCATCTGCTATGATAGGCACACCTGTTTTTTTAGCTTCTAAACTACATATATCTATAGCCGATATTTGTGGCACACCAACTCCAGCTACTATACGAGTGGTGCATATACTTCCTGGACCAATACCTACTTTGACTGCATCTGCTCCTGCTTCTATCAAGTCAGCAGTCGCTTGTGCGGTGGCTACATTGCCTGCTATTATCTCTATGTCTAGCTCTTTTTTGATCATCTTGACTGTCTCTATGATACCAGCACTGTGTCCGTGAGCGGAGTCCAGCACTAACACATCTGCCCCAGCTTTGCATAGTGCCTTTGCTCTATCTAGCTGACCTACTCCTATGGCGGCACCTACTAGCAGACTACCGTTTTTGTCTTTGAGAGAGTTTGGGTATTTCATAGTTTTGTGTATATCTCTTATAGTTATCAAACCTTTCAAGATATTGTTTTTATCTACTATAGGTAGCTTCTCTATCTTGTGAGAGTGTATGATATCTACGGCTTTTTCTGGAGTGGTGTTTTCATCGCCTACTATCAATGGCATAGGGGTCATGATATCTTTGGCAGTTTTGGAGAAATTTTTCACAAACCGCATATCACGGTTTGTCACTATTCCTAGCAACACTCTACCCTCGCCTACTACTGGCACTCCTGATATCTTGTATCTAGTCATCAACTCTTTTATATCTGCTAGAGTTTGGTCGGCACTTGCGACTATGGGGTCTGCTATGATACCTGTCTCGCTTCTTTTTACTTTGATGACTTGTCGGCATTGGGATTTTATATCCATATTTTTGTGGACAATCCCTATACCCCCTACTCTAGCCATAGCTATAGCCATATCATACTCCGTGACTGTATCCATAGCCGCACTGACAAACGGTATATTGAGTGTGATATTTTTGGTAAGTTTCGTCTTGATACAGACATCTTTTGGTAGCACGGCGGACTTTGCCGGGACCAGCAACACATCTTCAAATGTCAAAGCTTTTTTGATAATATTCATATTTTTCCTTTTTGTTTTATTCTATTTGTTTTATTCTACAGTTACACTTTTGGCTAAGTTCCGTGGCATATCCACATCGTTGCCAAGTCTCACCGACAGCTCCATACTAAACAGCTGCAACACTACAAGCATAGCAAAAAACTCATGCATATAGTGTTCTCCTGCTTTGGTTTTGATATAGTCATCAGCTAACTCAAACTTTTGAGGTGACAAAGCCAACACTACGCTATCACGAGCTATAAGCTCCTCCACATTTGAACGAACTTTATCTAAAAGTAAACTTTGTGGCATCAAGGCTACGGTAAAGAGCTTTTCATCTGCTAGCGCTATGGGTCCGTGCTTCATCTCTCCTGCTGGGTAGCCTTGGGCATGTATGTAGCTTATCTCCTTTAGCTTCAAAGCCCCCTCAAGGCTCAGCGGATAAAATATATCTCGCCCTATAAAGAAAAATCCATGTCCATGTAGGTATCGTTTGCTAAGTCGTTGGCATTTTTGGTGTATTTGGTCATCTACCTTTAGATATTTGGGAGTTTGTTTGAGGGCTTTTATCTCTTTATCTAAAGTTGTTTTAGATATGGTGTTTTTTGTTTTGGCTATGTATAGACTCATCATCCATAGCATCACAACCTGTGTAGAAAATGCCTTGGTGCTTGCGACCGCTTTTTCTATACCAGCTCGTAGCAGCAAGGTTTTGTCAGCTAGTCTCGTCATAGATGAATTGTCTACATTGCATATACATAGAGTTTTTTGTCCTGCTCTTTTTGCCATCTTGAGGGCTTCCATAGTGTCTGCTGTCTCACCGCTTTGGCTTATAGCGACAAACAAGCTATCGGTTGAAAGTAGTGGCTGTTTGTATCGAAACTCACTGGCTACTTCTACATCACACGGTATCTTTGCTAGTCTTTCAAACAGGTATTTACCCACCATCGCCGCATGATAGCTAGTGCCACAAGCAGATATCTGTAGTCGGTTTATACCATCAAAAAAGTTCTCATCTAGCTCGTCAAATAGTATCTGATCCTCTCCTATTCGTCCCATCATAGTATCTGCTATGACATCGCTTTGTTCATAGGTCTCTTTCTCCATGAAAAACCTGTAGCCGTCTTTTTGGGCACTTAACTTTGATACTGGAAGGTCTTGCCATACTGTATTTTTCTTGATAGTTGTTCCACTATCTTCAAAAAACTGTATATCTTCACAACTTATCACTCCACTATCGCCATCTTCTAGGTGGATAACTTTGCTAGCTACTCCTATGAGCGGTGTCTCAGACGATGCTATATAATACTCGCCACTATCACAAGTAGCTATAGCCAGTGGTGAGCCATGTTTGATGAAAAATATATTTGTAGGTGCTACTTTTGATATAAGCAATATTGAGTAAGCTCCTTTTAACCTAGATATAGTCTGGTCAAAAGCTCTCTTGGGGTCTTTGAACCTGTCAAAATAGTACTCAAACATATGTGCGATGACTTCTGTGTCTGTCTGTGATACAAAGGTCTTGCCGTATCCTGTCAGCTCTTGTTTTAGCTCTTTGTAGTTTTCTATGATACCGTTGTGTACTACATAGCTATACTCGCCTAGATGTGGATGGGCATTTAGCTCGGTAGGTTTGCCGTGAGTTGCCCATCTGGTGTGTCCGATACCTAGTGCCGTGCTGTATGGCTTGTCTGATTTGGTTTGTGCCATCTTTGTTCTTAAGTTTTTGATCTTGCCTACGGCTTTGTATTCTACAAACTCATCGTCCTTGATAGTAGCTATGCCAGCACTATCATATCCTCTATATTCTAGCTCTTTTAAGCCATCTAGCAGTATGCTATCTATATCCTTTTTGCCTATATATCCTACTATTCCACACATCTATAGCTCCTTGAAGTTGTCGTCTATTATCTGGCATATCGTATGCCCTATCAGTATATGCATCTCTTGTATTCTGGGTGTATTTGTAGATGGCACGACTATATTTATATCGCAGATATCGTTCATATTTCCGCCACCGTTGCCGCTCAATCCTATGCTATGGCAGCCTATATCTTTGGCACTTTTTAGGGCATTTATGATATTTGGACTATCGCCACTGGTGCTTATACCTACTAGCACATCGCCTTTTGTAGCTAGTGCCTCCACCTGTCTAGCAAAGACATTTTCATAGCCAAAGTCATTTGCTATGGCACTAAGCGCTGAGGTATCTGTAGTGAGTGCTATACCACACAGAGCTTGTCGGTTTGTCTTGTATCGTCCGGTGAGTTCGGCAGCTATATGTTGGGCATCTGCTGCACTTCCGCCATTGCCACAAAACAATATCTTGCGACCATCTTTCAGTGCATCCACCACGATATGGGCTACTGCTTCTATATTTTTGGTTGATTGGTTTGTCATCGTTTGGATCGTGTCTAGGTGAGAGTTAAACTCTTTTGTGATTGTATTTTTCATATACAATTATATCATAATAATATAAATTTACCATATTTTATCTATTTTTTAGAAAATATAAGTTTGTTATGATAAAATTACTCACTTTTAGAGCGAGTGTGGCGGAATAGGTAGACGCGTTGGACTTAAAATCCAATTCCAGTTTTGGAGTGCCGGTTCAATTCCGGCCATTCGCACCAAGAGTATTATGTGTGGAGGGTTGACAGAGTTGGTCGAATGTACCGGTTTTGAAAACCGGCGAGGTGCAAGCCTCCGGGGGTTCGAATCCCTTACCCTCTTCCATATATTACTTTCCCCCCTGATTATTATTTATTTAAGGATTTTTATGAAAAAACAGTTTAAGATATTTGTAGCTATGTTTCTATTTTTAGCTATTGGTATGCATTTCAAACAGTGGATTAGCCACCCTATAGACCATCTCATGGATATGGCTCATGGTGGAGCATATGGAGTGCCGGGTATTGTCCATCCGTTTGTATTTACATTTTTGGGTTATATAGTTTTGCTAGGATTTATCAAGCTATATAAAATGGTGTTTCGATAATATGGATACAAAAGCATTTGCCACACAGCTAGGATACGACACAAACCCACACATCATAGAACAGATGAACGCTATCTTGAACAAAAACGACCGCATAGCGACTATGTTTGATCATCTTGTAGCTTTGCACGACAAGCTCAAACATATCAACGGATTTGTCGCTATGTCAAACAGCGATGATGTGTTGAAAATAAAGTGCGAAAACAACTCACCACAACTTATAGAGGAGTTTCACGAGATAGTGCAGAAGTTTAGTAACAAATACAAGTTAAACCTAAAAAAACTAGACCACAAAGAGGTGTATTATATATTATGAGCTATATGTTTAAAAATAGCTCGCAAAATAATAGAACTCTTATGACATCCACATGGCATTAAAAGTACTTGATATATTTGCTGGTGTTGGTGGATTTAGCGATGGGTTTAGGCAGTGTGGTTTTGATATATCAGGGGCTATAGAGATAGATGAAACAATAGCACATTCGTTACAACAAAATCATATAAAAACAAAAGTTTTCAACAATAACATTGAAAACATAGAGCCATCTATGATAAAAAATGAAATAGGCAATATAGATATAATCATTGGGGGTCCTCCTTGTCAAGGATTTTCGTTACGTGGCAAAAGAGAAGGACTCAACGATAAAAAGAATTTTCTATTTAAAAAGTTTATTTATTTTGTAGAACAACTAAGACCAAAATATTTTGTGATGGAAAACGTACCTGCAATTTTGACTGACCAAAATGGCTATTTTAAAGATGAGATTATAAAAAGTTTTGAAAATTTACAATACAGTATCACAGTGGGCATCCTAAATGCTTCTGATTTTGGAGTGCCACAACATAGAAAAAGAGCAATATTTTTAGGGAAGCTAAACGGCAACATAAAGCTACCAGAAAGCAAAAAAAAACATGTTAGTGTTTGGGATGCTATATCTGATTTGGCATATTTAGAGTCTTCTCAGGGTGATTTTGAAACCGATTACAAACTTTCTGCAAAAACAAGCTATCAAAAACAACTAAGATCAAAAAGCAAAAAGCTATATAATCACAAGGCTACAAATCATTCAGAAATAGCGATAGATAGGCTAAAAAGAATTCCACCAGAAAAAGGCAAAGAGTATTTGGTCGAGAAAATTTCTTCAACTTTTGGAAAAACATGGGGTAGGCTAGAAAAAAACAAACCAAGCCCAACCATAGTCACAAGATTTGATACACCATCAAATGGTAAAAATTCACACCCTTATCTAAACAGAGCAATAACACCAAGAGAGGCTGCGAGAATACAATCTTTTAGTGATGATTTTATATTTTATGGACACAAAACATCAATTATAAAACAAATAGGAAATGCAGTTCCTCCAATATTATCAAAAGCAATCGCAGACCACATCAAGAGGGACCATGAGCAAAAATAATAATCGCATATTGTTTAATGTCAACGAAAATATAATCAATAAAATATTTCAACTAGACTGTATAGAATTATTAACAACCATACAAGACAATAGTATAGATCTGACACTTACAGACATACCATATAAGCATGTAAATAAAAGTTCAAATGGCTTAAGAGTTCTTGATAAAAAAGAAGCAAATGAGATAAATTTTGATATTGATAAGTTCTTATATGAAATAGACAGAGTCACAAAAGGTAGCGGTTATATTTTTTGTGGAAAAGAACAGGTATCTGGACTTTTTGATTTTTTTAATCAAAAAGGCTATACTACAAGATTGATGATTTGGGAGAAAACCAATCCTTCACCAATGAATTGTCAGCATACTTGGATGAGTGGTATTGAGACTTTTGTATACTTTAAGAAAAAAGGTGCCACTTTTAATGAGCATTATAAAAATTGTATAGTTCGCTTTCCAAATGGGAGCAGTAAAATTCATCCAACACAAAAACCGATAAAGCTTTTTGAGTATTTAATCAAAACAAGCACCAACGAAAGCGATGTCGTTTGTGACCCTTGTGTAGGTAGTGGAACTACATTGAGTGCCTGTCAAAATCTAAATAGAAATTATATTGTAGGCGATATCAACAAAAAATATGTAGACATGATAAAGAAAAATGCAGGCTTGTATGCTTTTTAGTCAATTGTTGCAAAAAGAAGATAAAAAAGTTGCTTTTTTGTTAGGACATATTTATGCATGGCCTATGATAAGTCGTGATAAAAAATTTATCCTGGCTTACAGTGCTTATAGAAAAAATAAATATACTGGTAATATCGAAAGCTATTATAAAAAACACAAAATAAAGCTTCGAGAATTTTTGGGCAACAAGTACGATGTTCGCTTAAATAAAGATATCCATGATAAATTTATGGATACACTTGAAAATAATAAAATGAAACTAAACGGTGTTAGTGTAGTCATAAAAAATGATATAAATATCGTGAAGCTATATGGAACAATCGAAAAATGGCTTATAGATCAGGATGAAAATATACAACGATGGTTCTTGACTGGCTTTATGGACGGAAGGGGAAGCTTAGATTTTGCAGCAAATTATATTAGTATAGACTTAGCACATAGAAATAATCCAGAAATAGCAAAAAGAAAAATCAATAAAATAAATGATTTGATAGGTTTTATATTTAACTATAATCCGAGAACATTACAAAAAGAATCACATACAAAAAATGACCAATTTAGACTTAATATGAGATATTTTGCTGGGCATTATGGATTTTTTAGACCTTCTTTGATAGATGTTTACAATAAAATATCCAATACCCTAACAACCAAAGACGATTATATTTACATTGATAAAAAAGAGATTGACTATGAGATAAGCACAACCACATCAAATATAGATATAAATAAGTTTGCAATATCTATAAAAGGTTTGTCAAAATTAGAGAAATTAGAAAAAGCAAAAGAATATAGGCTTGAGAATTTTGATTTTGATAGCGAAGATGAAATATTGTATTCAAGTAGCAATGTAAAAGCAGAAGCAAAAAAAATAGCCGGCTTCAAGTGTGAGTTAAACGATCAACATGAAACATTTATATCACAATCTACAAATACTCTATATGTGGAAGCACACCACCTAATACCATTTGCCAAACGATCAAAATTTGATATAAATATAGATATACTTGAAAATCTTGTAGCACTCTGTCCAAATTGTCATAGAAAAATACATCTTTCTAAAAATGATGACAAAGTGGAACTTTTGACAAAACTATATAACTCAAGAGCAGACAAGCTAAACAAAGAGTCTATAAATATAAGCATTCAAAATCTTTTGTCGTATTACAACATAAAGGACAAAATTGCACGATAGACTATACGAAAACTCTCTTTTGTATGTAGAAGTAGAGCCATCGCAAATACCGTGGGTCAAGATATTTGTCAAGAAACCTACCCGTGAGTTGAGTAGTTGCGACACACAGACCAAAGCTATGCTATACGAAACTCTCGACAAGATAGAGCGACAGATGATAAGCTATTTTAAACCTACCAAGATAAATATAGCATCGTTTGGCAACTATCTGCCACAAGTTCACTTTCATATCATGGCACGATTTAAAACAGACGACTTTTATCCTGAGCCTATGTGGGGAGAGCGACAAAGAAGCGGTGAGTTAAGCTTGACAAATATCGATAAATTTTATGCTATTTTACAAAAATATTTGGCTACAAATGTTTGACAAATACAGAGAGTTTATACAGCGATACATACCTATGAATATATTGCAGTGGGGCATAGTGCGGTCCCGCCTATCTGTGAGACGATATGTAAAAGGCGACATCATCCACCATATGGGCGATGTATGCTCCCAGCTTATGTATATCAACAGCGGTCTTGCTAGAGCTTATACTATAGACGAAAACGGTCGCGACTACACATGGGCTATATATTTCAACGACCACAACTCCTCTATGACCAACTTGTTTGTGGTGGATTATGCTAGCTTTTTGTCTCAAACTCCATCGCAACTATATATCGATGTGATAGAGGATTGTGAAGTGGTAGTGACAGACTACAAAGATGTGCAATACATATATGACCACACAAAAAATGGCGACAGATTTGGTAGGCTAATGTCGGACGAAGCATACAAATATATGCACAACCAAGCCATACAGAGGCAGACACGGACCGCCACACAAAGGTTTGAGCAGTTTGCCACAGACACTCCATATTTGCTACAAAAAGTTCCACAATACCACATAGCTACACTTTTGGGTATCACACCACAGCACTTAAGCCGACTCAAAAGTGAGTATAAAGCAAAACAAGATGACAAATAGACCAAACCATATCCACACCCAGCACTTCAAGACAAAGTTTGCTGAGTTTATATTAGGTTCGTTTGATGGCAAACTTTGTATGCTGGATTATAGATATAGGAGGATGAGAAAAACTATAGACCACAGACTTCAAAGTGGATTTGATGCTGTGTATGTAGAGCGAGATGACGAAGTGTTGAAGCAGACGAGAAAACAACTAGCCGAGTATTTTGATATGAAGCGTCAAAAGTTTGATATACCTATCATCACCACTGGCACACCGTTTCAAAAAAATGTTTGGAAAGTGCTGTGCGAAGTGCCATACGGTAGCACTTCTACATATGGACAACTAGCAAAGGATATAGGCAACCCAAAAGCAGTGCGAGCCGTAGCGAGTGCAAACGGAGCAAACTGTATAGGTATCATCATCCCTTGTCATCGTATCATAGGACAAGACGGAGAGCTGGTAGGATTTGCTGGTGGATTACCTTTGAAAAAAAGACTTCTAAAACTAGAGAACAATCTGTTTGCTACACCAAGACAGACAAATATAAATACAAATTTATAGGTCAAAAAGACAAAAAGCACGACAGAGTGTTTTGGACGGCAGTCAAAACTACAGGCATATATTCACAGAAACTTTTT
>JAOZTH010000051.1 GCA_029939245.1 Arcobacteraceae bacterium | reverse complement strand
ATATAATACAAAAAAGGACAAAATATTATGACAATATACCCAGCGATTGATTTAACGAATGGTAAAGCTGTGCGACTATCCAAAGGCAACATGAACACAGCGACTATATATAGCCATGACCCAAAAGAGCTAGCAAAAAAGTTTGAACTTATGGGAGCTACATGGCTACATATAGTTGACTTAGATGGAGCATTTGCTGGCAAACCTCAAAACCTAAACACTATCAAAGATATAATAAAAAACACCAAACTCAAAGTCCAAGTAGGCGGAGGCATACGAGATGAAAAAACGATAAAAACTTATATGGATATAGGAGTTAGCCGTGTGATATTGGGCTCAATCGCTCTAAAAGACCCACGATTTGTCAAAGATATGGCAGCAAAATATCCCATAGTCGTAGGTATAGATGCCAAAGATGGAGCCGTAGCAGTGCAAGGTTGGGCAGAACTATCTACTATGAGAGCTACTACTTTGGCAAAAAAGTTTGCCAGTGCCGGAGTCCAGGCTATCATCTGCACCGATATAAGCAAAGACGGTATGCTATGCGGTATAAATGAAAGTTTCACTCAAGATATAGCAAAGGCTAGTGGCATAGATACGATAGCTAGTGGCGGAGTCAAAGATATGCGAGATATAGAGATATGTCAAGACAATCCAAATATATCTGGAGTGATAGTAGGCAGGGCTTATTATGAAAAGACTATCGACCTAGAAAAGGCTTTTGTGTCATCTAGTCTTTGACTATCTTGTCTAGCTTGTTTGCTTGGGTCATCCACTGCTGTATCCGCTCGTAGTCCTCACACTCCAGCATGGCTTTGAGTTTTTGCATATTTTTGTCAAACACATCAAATGACTTCAGTAGATTTGTCTTGTTTTGTCGAAATACCTCAGACCACATCACTGGCGAACTTTTAGCTATACGGCTCATACTTCGAAAGCCCCCACCAGCTAGAGCTACTATATCTTCAGGATGCTCGTGATCCATAACCGTATTTGCTAGACCAAATGATATAGCATGCGGCAAGTGGCTCATATAACATGCATGCACATCGTGTTTGGCAGAACTCATATAGACTATATTCATAAACATTTTGTCAAACATATTTTCAACTTTTGACAAGTGAGTTTGACCACTATCGGCACTGTCACACAGCACTACCATACCATTTTCATAAAAGTTGTCCGTAGCAGCGTAGGGTCCAAACTTCTCTGTCCCTACCATAGGGTGAGCTAACACAAAGTTTTTTCGCATGGGCTTTGGGATAGAGTTTGCTATGTGTTCTTTGGTGCTTCCAAAATCCACTATAGTAGTGTGGTCGCCTATATCTACTAGCTTTTTGCTAAACTCTATGATACCTTGCACTGGAATACACAGCACTATCATATCGAGAGTTTGGA
This sequence comes from Arcobacteraceae bacterium, assembly GCA_029939245.1. Classification (GTDB taxonomy): domain Bacteria; phylum Campylobacterota; class Campylobacteria; order Campylobacterales; family Arcobacteraceae; genus B24-G6. The sequence goes on along the minus strand of JAOZTH010000051.1, from coordinate 9,984 downwards.
GCTTGTCTATATCACATATCTTATCGACCAAAGATAGCTTCACAGCTTGGGTGGTATGATCTGTGTTGTGGTCGTAGCCATATATGGTCGTAGCTATGGAGTATTTTTTCAGTGCCAATCCTAGCGAACCACCCATCAGTCCTAAGCCTACTATACCTATATTCATCTTGTTCCTTTTGTTTAGTTTAAAAAGTTTATTTTACTTTAAGTTTATTTTGTTATTATACTCAAAAAATATTAAGGTAAATATGATACAGATACAAAATCTCACAAAAAAGTTCGACAAACATACATCACTGGACGATGTAAGTATAAATATAAACAACGGCGACAGCATAGCACTCATGGGTGCAAATGGTGCTGGCAAAACCACTTTGGTGAGAGCCATGCTAGGCTTCTATCATACAGATGGTGGAACTATATCTATAGATGGGCTAGACCCCATCAAAGACAGAGAGCAAGTGCTACGAAAGATAAGTTTCGTGCCACAACTTCCGCCACCTATCAAGCTAAGTGTCGCAGAGCTTATGGAGTTTGTAAGCCGTAGCAGTGGCACATCTGTAGATGATATCAAACGATTTGCCATAGAACTCAAGCTAGATATAGTGGCAAATATGAGCAAGTCGTTTTTTTCGCTCAGTGGTGGTATGAAACAAAAGCTTCTCATAGCTATAAGTTTAGCTAGGAGTAGCGATATTATCATATACGATGAACCTACGGCAAACTTAGACCCTGTAGCCAGAGATGACTTCTACAGGGTGCTAAAAGCACAAAGCAAAGCAAAGGTGCTGTTGTTTGTGACTCACAGGATAGAAGAGATGCAAAATATGACAAACAGACAAATATATATGGATATGGGCAAGATAATCACAGACCAAAAGACAAAGGGGGCAAAATCATAAAACTACAAAACAAAAGAGCCAGAGGAACAAGACAAAATAAAAAGGAAAAAAGATGAAAAAATTTAATATAAATATAGTTGTGTTGATGCTAATAATGTTTGGTATCAACTTATCGGGGGCGATGTTTCAAACAGTGCCAGCAGAAAAAACAAAGATGGTGCAAAAAGGAGCAGACAAGATCTATTGTCCTAGCTGTGGTATGCACTTAGGTAAGTTTTATAAGACAAACCACATACACAAAGATAGCCAATACTGCTCAATGCATTGTCTGGTAGAAAACAACCAAGGCAAACCACCAGCAGATGCCAAAGTCGTAGATACAAAGACACTTAAGCAGATCAAAGCAGATGGTGCATACTATGTAGTCGGCTCAAAAAAGGGCGGGACCATGACCATGAACAGCAAATATGCTTTTGAAAAAAAGGCAGATGCCGTGGTATTTCAAAAAAAGTTTTCAGGTAAACTTATGAGCTACAAAGAAGCTTTTGATCAAGCAAAAAAAGATATGCAAAAAGATATGGATATGATACAAACCAAAAGAAGCAAAAAAGTATATAAAGTAGGTAAAAAATTGTATGACAAGAGGTGTCAAAAAGAGAAAATTGACCTAAGTAAGTTTGCTAAAATATCAGAGCTTAAAAGTTATATAAAGAGCAACAATATATGTAAAAATGTCAAAAAAGACAAGCCATTGCAGGCTATAACTGTATATCTATGGGACACACAAAAACTTGGTATATCATCAGGCAAGGCAGATGCTATAAAGGTTCCAAAAGATGCCAAATGCCCCGTGTGTGGTATGTTTGTGTCCAAATATCCAAAGTGGGCAGCAGTCATAATAGATGACAAAAAATCTCTTTATTTTGATGGTGTCAAAGATATGATCAAATATATGTTTGAAAAAAACAAAAAATACTCACATATTCATGTAACAGACTACTACACTACAAATGCCATAGAAGCACAAAAGGCATACTACGTGCTGGGCTCTACAGTATATGGACCTATGGGAGACGAACTTATACCGTTTTCTACTATGGAAAAAGCCCAAGCTTTCAAAGCAGACCATCAAGGCAAATCGGTGATAAAGTTTGACCAAATAGACAAAGCAGTGCTAAAGCAGATAGACAACTAAGTGAAGCTAGTAGGTGGTCTCGCTCTTGTTTCTATGCTTTTGGCGATAACTGTGTCGGTGGATTTTGTCTTGTTTGATCACGATGAAAGAGGATCTGCCATACAAACTATAGCAAAAAAGTTACGAATAGCAGAGATATCGACCTCCTACTATACCCCACAGCACAAAGAGTTTGTCTATGAATAGACGATTTATCAACTTTTGTGTATCACTTCTATACACACAGAAGTCAAACTATATTTTCAGTGCTGTGATGTTTATGTTTATAGTATTTGTGCTAAGTGCCGTGATATTTATATCAAATAGTATCAGGCATGATATATCACAGACGGCACTGTTTGTGCCACAGATAACTGTCCAAAACCAAACAGCTGGGCGGTTTGCCTATATGACAGACGAGCATATAGATAGACTACTTATGATAAACGGTATCAGCGATGTAGTGGGGCGAGTAGATGGATACTATTATTTTCTACAAGCGGACAAATATCTCCACATAGTAGGCGATGACGACCAGCCATATGGGACTATGAGTATCAGCAGTAGTGTAGCAGATATTTTTGAACGATTTTACTACAAAGATAACTTCAATTTTTTAAGCGCCGAAGAAAAGATAAACATATCTATAGACAAAGTGTTGCCAAAGTCAGCCAACACGATAGCAAATGATGTTATATTGCTAAACACACAACAAGCCGCAGAGGTGTTGGATATAGAAGACAAATACAGCTACATAGAAATTTTTGTGCCAAACGATAGCGAGATAGACTTCATATCTAGAAAACTAAAAGATATATATCCACATACCAAGATAACCACCAAAGCCCAGAGAGTATCAAAGCTAAACCACCTGTTTTATTATAAAGGTGGTATATTTATGATACTATATATCGTGGTGTTGGTGTCGTTTTTTGTGCTGTTGAAAAATCAGATAAACTCCACTATAAATGATGGCAAAAAATCGATAGCCATACTTCGCAGCATAGGTTTCAGCATAGTGGATATAATACGACTTAAACTTATCCAAAACAGCATAGTGTCTGTGTTTGCATATATATTTGGTGTAGGGTTTGCCTATATCTATGTGTTTATGCTTGATGCACCGTTGCTTAAAAATATCTTTTTGGGCGATAGCTTCATAGATGATATAGAGCTCACTGCTGTAGTGAGTTTCGATATGTTGTCGTTGGTGTTTTTGTTTACTGTGGTGCCGTTTGTCGCTTCTGTGATATTGCCATCGTGGAAGATAGCTATAGGCGATATGAGCGAGGCTATGCGATGATAAAGATTATCAACCTATACAAGATATACGACCAACACAAACCACATGAGTTTGTGGCACTAAATGATATAAATCTACATATAAAACCAAACGAACTAGTAGTGCTAAAAGGCGTCAGCGGTAGTGGCAAAAGCACATTGCTCTGTGCTATAGCTTCATTTACCAAGCCCACAAGTGGCGATATAATATGTCAAGGCAAAAGCACCATAAAGCTACCAGACCGCCACAGCTCTGCGTTTAGACAGCATAGGGTTGGGTTTGTATTTCAGGCATTTAACTTGATAGATGGGCTAAATGTATGGGACAATGTAGCCGTGCCTCTAGTGCTAAATCCACCTAGCGATATGGACGACAAGATCACAAAGGCTTTAAAACTAGCAAACATATACGACAAAAAAGCTCAAAAGTCATCAAACTTAAGCGGTGGAGAGAAACAGCGAGTAGCGATAGCCAGAGCGATAGTAAATGACCCGGACATAATCCTAGCAGACGAACCCACCGCCAACTTGGACAAAGCTAACTCGCAAATATTTGTAGATATACTACGACAGCTTAAAAATATGGGCAAGACTATAGTCATAGCGACACACGATACTATATTTGATAACCTTGACTTTGTAGATAGGCATATAGATATAGCAGATGGCGAGATATATCTATGAGTTGTGGATATTTTGCTGTGTTATCTACAAATATATTATAAATTTCTAAGTTTTGAAAGTTGTTTTAAGTTTATTATGATATTATGTTGATTATGTATGATGAAGGATAAATATGAGCGATAAAGTCAAGGTCTTGATAGATGGCAAAACTTGTGTAGCAAACGATGGCGAGACTATCCTAAATGTAGCCAGAGCAAACGATATTTTCGTGCCGGCTTTGTGTTATTTGACACGATGTAGCCCTACTTTAGCTTGTAGAGTTTGTCTGGTTGAAGCGGATGAAAAGCAAGTATATGCTTGCAATGCCAAAGTCAAAGACGGTATGAGTATCACTACAAACACAGCTAACATAGTAGACGAACGGCGAGCTATCATGGAAGTATACGATATAAATCACCCACTTCAGTGCGGTGTATGCGACCAAAGTGGCGAGTGCGAACTCCAAGACTACACGGCACTTATGGGTGTAGATACTCAAGATTTCGCCACAAAAGATACACACAGACCCACGACAAATTGGGGTGTGATGAACTACGACCCAGCACTTTGTATAGTATGTGAAAAATGCACCACCGTTTGCAAAGACATGATAGGCTCAAATGCCCTAAGCACCACCAAACGAGATGCCGACCCACTAGATAAAACTTACAAAGAAACCATGCCCAAAGATGCCTATGCTATGTGGAACAAACTCAACAAATCGCTCATAAGTTTCGAAGCTGACAAATGCACCAACTGTGGCGAATGTATAGCGGTCTGTCCTGTAGGAGCTATGGCTAGTGCTGATTTTCAATACAGTTCAAATGCTTGGGAGCTTACAAAAGTGCCTGCATCAAACCCATATAGTAGTGATTGTGGGCTGATATACTACGAGACAAAGTCACAAAGTATAGGACAAACAGCCCCCAAGATATACAGAGTAACAAACGACTCACACTATGTATCGCTAGGCGGAGCTACTAGGTTTGGGTTTGATTATGCTCTACAAAACTCCAGCAAAGAGCGTGCAAAACTAGACAAAGCAGTCAAGGCTATAAAAGATGCCGACACTATCAAGTTTAACTCATATATCACAAACGAAGAAGCCCACATACTCCAACAGCTCAAAACCACTTTGGGTATCAAGCTCATAAATGACGATGCCCTGCGGTATCAAAACTTTTTGCAAAACTTTGCTAGCACTTCTGGCGACAGCTTGTATGGTGGCACACTGGCAGGTATCCACAAGAGCGACTTTGTAGTATCTGTAGGGTGCATGCTCAAAAACGACTCACCACTAGTGAGATATGCTTTCAACAACTCTTTGACTATCAAAGGTGCCGGAGTCTATTTTCACCCCATAGGCGACAAAGTAGTGGAGCAGTTTGGCAAAAAAGGCAAGACTATAGAGACTATAGCCACCATACCAAACACAGATGAAGCGGTGTTATATCTACTGCTAGATATATTTGGCGAAAATTTACCGGCACATATAGCAGACTATCTGTCTAGTTTTAAAACAGACAAGAGTATCACAGTAGCCCAGACTATCAAAGAGACTATCACAGAAACTATCACAGATGAAACCACAGGCGAAACCAAAGAGGTAGATAAAATTGTCTCCAAAGAGATAGAAAAACAGATAACTGTATCTACGACTAAACTATTGCAAACTATAGGCACGACACACGAGCTACTAGAAACCATAGAGAATATGAGAGCAAAAAAAGAGCGATATAGCTTGATAATAGGCGAAGACTGCATACGAAATCCACACAGCAAAAACATAGCGAAGCTTTGTGGAGTTATACAGCGATACACGGCTTTTGATATCGTCATCGTGCCACCACAGACAAACAGTTTGGGGGTTGCCTTGATATGCGAGCTGGATGAAAAAGCTGGAGACAATATAGTAGGATACAACGAAAAAGCAAGTTTCGAGCTGTCGGCTCTAGGCGATGGTGACATAGATATGCCGACTTTGATACAACAAGAAGGCACTTTTACCAATATAGACAAAGCCATAGTGCCTACAAATGCTGCTCTGCCATATGGTGGCTGGGTATTAAACGACATAGCAAATGAGCTAGGGCTAAAGGAGAGCTTGACTATCAACTACACTCATCAACTGCCAGCCGACAAAGGATTTGCCGATATAAAGTTTGACCAACTTAGCAACTTTTATGGCAACGACCAAAAGAGCTATAGAGGATATGATATAAAATCATCTGCCGTAGCATATGACGACAAACTAGACAAAATATCCACAGCCGACACTACAGGTGAGTTTATATATATGGCAAATCCTATAGACCAGTTCAACGAATTTAGTGCAAAGTCAAAAAAACTAAAAGAAAAAAGCGGACTATATCTATCGCTAGAATATATGGAAAAACTGGGGCTAAAAAATAAAAACAAAGTCCAAATCACAGCAAACGGACACTCAGTAGTAGTCAAGATATTTGAAGACAGCAAAATATCTGGCGATATAGGATATCTGTCGGTGTTTGAAAAAAACTCACCAAACAAGATGCTATTTGGTGACAGTAGATACAACAAATTTGAGATAAAAAAGGTATAAAATATGGATAGTTATATGATAGAAACGATTATAAAAGTCAGTGTGGTCTTGACCGTGTTTTCAGCTTTGGCTGGATTTACCACATATATAGAGAGAAAAGTGTTGGCATTTATGCAACGGCGACTAGGACCTACTCATGTAGGACCGTTTGGTATATTGCAAATAGCCGCCGATGGTATCAAGCTGTTTACAAAAGAGGATTTCGTGCCAGCAAATGCTGTGCGACCGATATTTATGATAGCACCTATCATCACAGCTGCGACTGCTTTCATCGCTATGACGGCTATACCGTTTTTTCCGCCGTTTGAGGTGTTTGGCTATACGGTCAACCCTATCATCGCCGATGTCAATATTGGGGTGTTGTTTGTGTTAGGTGTCATGGGTACCGGACTATACGGACCACTACTAGGTGGTATGGCACAAGCAAACAAATGGGGTCTGCTAGGCGGTGCCCGGACGGCTATACAGCTACTGTCATACGAAGTAGTCACAGGACTATCTATACTAGCACCACTTATGCTGGTAGGTAGTTTGTCGCTGATCGATATCAACGACTACCAAGCAGGAGGTCTGTTTAGCTGGCTTATATGGACTCAACCACTGGCATTTTTGCTATTTCTCATCGCTGGGTATGCAGAGACAAACCGAACACCATTTGACCTGCTAGAACATGAAGCAGAGATAGTATCTGGCTATGCTACAGAGTATAGCGGTATGCGATGGGGTATGTTTTTTATAGGTGAGTATGCCAACTTGTTTACCGTATCATTTTTGACTGCTTTGCTGTTTTTGGGCGGATACAACGACCTGTGGTTTATCCCTGGATGGATAGCGATACTACTCAAGGTCGGGTTTTTGATATTTTTGTTTTTGTGGACTAGAGCATCGTGGCCACATGTGCGACCAGACCAGCTGATGTGGCTTTGTTGGAAAATCCTCATGCCACTAGCTATCTTAAATATACTCATCACTGGCTTTGTGATGATGATGTGGGTATAGGAGAAAATATGAATATAAACCAAACAAACGACAGAAACATAGGCGAGAGCGAATATATACAAGTCCATATAGACGATTATCCCGACACACCGTGGCAAAGTTTCAGACAAGTATGCAGCCGAGGCTTCGGCACGGAGCTTTTTGCTGGACTTAAGATTACCTTTAGGATTATGGTCAAAGCTCTGTTTGCTAGACAGATGCACACACTCAAGTATCCACTAGAAAAGCTACCAGTCAGTAGTAGATATAGAGCAGTGCACAAGCTACTAGGTCTGCTAGAAAGTGGCGAAAACAGATGTATAGGATGTGGATTGTGCGAAAAAATTTGTCCAGCAAACTGTATCAAGATGGATACAAAACTTGACAAAAACAGCAGAAAAGAGGTGAGTGAATATACTATGAACTTAGGTAGATGTATATTTTGTGGCTATTGTGCTGAAGTTTGTCCCGAGTTGGCTATCGTCCACGGCGGACGATATGAAAATGTGAGCGAACAGAGAGAGCATTTTGTCCTCAAAGAGGACTTGCTAACTCCGCTGGATAAGCTAAGCTTGCAAGTAGAATACGATGGTTTCGGAGCAGTCTCGCCAGATGCCGATACCAAGATCAAAAAAACCCCACTGGCGTATTGAAGGATATATATGTTTGAATTAGTTGCTTTTTATGTTTTTAGTTTTTTGACTATCACGATGTTTATGATCACAGTGTTTAGCAAAAATGTTTTGTATTCGTTAAGCTCCCTAGCTGCTGGTATGATATTTATATCGGCATTTTTCTTTTTGCTTGGGGCTGACTTTTTGGGTGCTGTGCAGATAGTGGTATATACAGGAGCCGTGATGGCACTGTATGCTTTTGGTATGATGTTTTTTGATAGTATCAAAGATGTCAAAGAATCTGTGCCAAACCCCAAGACTATATTTGGTCTCTGCGGTGCTATAGCTTTGGTCATAGTGTCTGTGTTTGTAGCTCCTATAATATCGGACAATATCACCGCATACTATCCAGTGCATCCACAATACGGCAATATCCAAGACATAGGACTGGTGCTATTTACCAAGTATCTTATACCATTTGAAGTAGCCGCCGTGATGTTGCTAGTAGCCATGATAGGCGGTATTGTATTAGCTGGCAAAAAGATGGATGTAAGTATCACGACTATGCCAGAGGACGAGATAGATGCCTACAAACATATGATAGAGCAGACCAAAGATAGACGATAGGTCGGCGTGGTGATATACGAGATGACAATATAGACACATTGTGTTTGCAAATATTGGCGATATGACATGGTGTCTAAACTTAGGGCATATGTCTGCTAGAGCTATCGGCACAAAACAAGAGAACAAAAAAGCCAAAGAGTTGTATAAAAAGAGATGTGATGGTGGCACAAAAGCTGGATGTAAGTTTTATAAGATACTAGACGAACAAGGTATCAAATAGTTTTTGAATTGACCATAATATGGTTTAGATACAATACAAAAAGAAAAAATTATCTCTGATAATCCAAAGGAAAACTAGATGAGACTCACAACTTTTGAGACCACTGCTATAAGTGATATTTCTATGAAGTTTTTCAAAGCGGAGAGATATATCTGTTTGGCTCTAGGGTTGATGACACAAAAAAGGGCGGAGACATAGATCTCTTTGTGGTGCTAGACGAGGTCATATCTGTCAAGCTTCAAACAGACAAAAAGTTGGACTTTCTAGTCAAGCTCAAGTCAAAGATAGGAGACCAAAAGATAGACCTGATCATATCAAAAGATACAGCCAGACCCATAGAACAAATAGCTCTAAAGGAGGGCATGATAATAAACAAAGAATATCTAAAAACAGCAAAATATATAAAAGAGTGCGAAACACATATAGTCAGGATAAAAAAGGCAAACGATGATATAAAAGATATTTTGCCTCTGTCAAGTCAAGCATATCTAGATTTAGACGATGAGGAGATAAAAACCATAGACCAGTATATATTTAGATTTTCAAAACTTCAAGATACTATCGGCAATAAACTTTTCAAAATAGTCGTAGCCAAACTCGTCCAAGATATAGACGATATGAGCTTCAAAGATATTTTAAACAAGCTAGAACAAACCAAGATATTGGACAGCACTCAACAATGGGAAAGATTAAGAGAGATACGAAACAGCATATCGCACAACTATGACGATGAGCCAGATGAGATGGCACAAGATATCAACAATATATTTGCCCAAAAGTCGATAGTTATCAATATCTTTAACAATATCAAGTCGGCACTAGAAGTATAGGTCGCTTCTAAAATTTATTTTAATACAGTGAAATAAAAAATCACAAAATATCTTCACTTTCTCGAGTTAGTTTCAGGTAAATATGTTATATTGTTTCATGGCGTAAGCTAAAATAAAACAAGGAGACGTATTATGAAAAATATCATGAGACAGGATAGAGTCGTGGCATCTGCT
>JAOZTH010000050.1:9388-11401 GCA_029939245.1 Arcobacteraceae bacterium | reverse complement strand
TTTAAGTTAGTTTGGCTAAAATACTAAAAAGGATACAAATTTTCTGCAAATTTTCAAAAAATAGGCAAAAATAGGCAAAATCAAGAAATATTTGGATATAATACTTTTAAGCACAAAAGGTGCGAAAGGAAATATATGAAATATGTAGCAAATAGCAGACAATGGGGGGGGGTAGTAGCCACTACTTTTCCTCTAAGATATAAGACAAAGACAAATAAAGAGGAGTTGATATGAAAAAAGTATTAATAGTAAGCATAACTGCGATATTTTTGATGATAGGTTGCGGTAGTGATTCAGCAAAAAATAATGATTTGGCAAATAACGATACAAATCTAACAAAATGTGATATAACAGAAACAATAGTTATAGGCACACAAACATGGGCTGCCAAAAATTGTTACGCTGATGCTTATCCAAACGGAGAGGCTATAAACTCTTGGAAAGAAATAAACACTATGGGTGCTATATTTTCTTATGCAGAAACAGGTGCGGGCACTAATACAGAAAATGTAAAAGGTGCACCTGCCAATGCAGAATGGGGCAATCTATACCAATGGGAGGCAGCTGTAAATTGCACAGAGTCTAATGCTACCTCAACAGATTGTGAAAAAGCACAAGGGATTTGTCCTGTTGGTTGGCATGTCCCAAGTCACCAGGAGTTTAGAGATTTGTTTCATTTTTTGGATAGCACAGTAGATGAAAGTTTAACTGATATTTCATATACAGGCACAAATGCAGGAACACAGACAAAAGAAGGCACAGATTTTAATGCAAAATTATCAGGTCACCGTAGTGATTTTAAAGTTTTTGGCAATAGAGATACTGTGGCACATTTTTGGACGAGCAATCAGCAACCAGACCTCACTCCACATGTATCAACCTCTAGTAATGCATGGCAATGGAGCATTCAAACTGGCAGAGGAGATGTATCTCGGTCAGGTGATGGAAAAACATATGGTTTTTCGGTTCGTTGTATCAAAGATTAAGATGCCATTAAAAGTTTTTGTCAATTTTTATTTGTTTCACAAGCACAAATAACTTAAACTCCAACAAGGGGTATGTATGCCCCCCCTTGTTGGTTTGAATATTAAATTGACAACAACAAATCACTCTTTACAAAAAATGAAACAATACTTTAGAATCGCTTATCTGTTACAAAAAAGACTGGCGATATATTATGGCAAAACACAGATAGTGATAGATAAGGATAAATAAAAATATCATTTAAAAGTCTTTTTAAGTTAGTTTCGCTATAATATCAAAAAAGGATACAAATATGCGATTTTTAGATGTGAAAACTGACTATGCTTTCAAAAAGATTTTTGGTAGTGTTGATAGCAAAGAGCGGTTGATAAGCTTTCTAAACAGCATAATATATCTAAACCAAACCAAACAGATAAGCGATCTAACTATAGTTGATCCGTGCAACATACCCATGCTCAAAGGTATGAAAGACAGCTTCGTAGATGTCAAAGCGGTGCTAGACGATGGTAGCAAAGTCATCATAGAGATGCAAGTGCTAAATCACACAGGATTTGAAAAACGAGTTTTGTACAACACAGCAAAAAACTACTGCGAACAACTAAGCAAAAAAGAGGACTACAGACTGCTAAACCCAGTCATAGCACTAAATATCGTAGACTTTGTGATATTTGATAGCACAGACAAGGTCATCACAAACTTTAAACTACTTGAAAAGCAAGAGCTTATCGACTATGGCGATGATATTCAGCTGATATTTGTAGAGTTGCCAAAGTTTCAAAAAGATATAACAGAGCTAAACGATATAAAAGACCAGTGGTTGTATTTTTTGAAAAATGCAGGAAGCTTGGATGCAGTGCCAAAAGATATAGATAAAATACTCAAAAATGCTTTGCAGACAGCAAATATGGCAAATATGTCAGTAGAGGAACTGGAGTTTCAGCGAAAGAGAAAAGAGTTTATCTATATACAAAAAAACTCTATAACTTTAGCGACAGATACAGGATATATTAGCGGTATGGAAAAAGGTAT
>JAOZTH010000050.1:2962-9288 GCA_029939245.1 Arcobacteraceae bacterium | reverse complement strand
ACTCTATAACTTTAGCGACAGATACAGGATATATTAGCGGTATGGAAAAAGGTATAGAGCAAACTATGGAAAAAGTAGCCAAGACTGCTATATCACAAGGCATGGATGACCAAACCATATCTGCTATAACACAACTTAGCATAGATGATATAGAAAAATTGAGATAACTATACAGGTAAATAGACTTATGAAAACAAAAAAATGTGTATTGATAATAACTGATGGTATAGGTATAGATGATGGCATAGAGGCAAATGCTTTTAAACTAGCGACCAAACCGACTTATGACAAACTGTTTGAAACTTATCCTCACAGTCGTATCAAAACTTATGGGCAGTATGTAGGATTGCCACATGGACAGATGGGAAATAGCGAAGTAGGGCATATGACTATGGGTGCTGGTAGAGTGCTATATCAAGACTTAGTAAAGATAGGCAAAGCTATAGCAAATGATAGCTTGATAACAAATAAAATTGTCTGTGAAACCACAAAAGACACAAGCACTGTCCATCTAATAGGGCTGTTAAGCGATGGCGGAGTGCATTCTCATATAGACCACACCATATATCTAGCGACAAATCTAGTAAAACAAGGCAAAAATATATGGCTACACCTCATAACAGATGGCAGAGATGTAGCACCACAAAGCTGTCTGGCATATATCAAACAAATACAAGACATAGACGACAAAAATATAAACATAGCCACCATAGGAGGGCGCTATTTTGCCATGGATAGGGATAGTAGATATGACAGAGTGCAAAAAGGTTATGATGCTATAGTATCAGCGAAACCAAAAACTAGCAAAAATATAAACGAATATATCAAAAGTTGTTATGACAAAGATATACACGACGAGTTTATACCGCCTGTCGCTTTTGATGGGTTTAGTGGCATCAAAAATGGCGACTGTGTGATATTTACAAACTTTAGAAGTGATAGAATGCGACAGTTCGTGGGTGCCATGAGTGATAAAAGCTTTGATAAATTTCCAACAAAAGACCCAAAGATAAATATAGCTACGATGACAAAATATGATGACAGTTTTAACTCTCCTATAATATTTGACAAACAACCACCACAAAATATATTAAGCGAGATAATATCACGATACAACTTGAGACAACTTCACACAGCAGAGACAGAAAAATATGCTCATGTGACATTTTTCTTCAACGGCGGTATAGAGAAACCATACCAAGGTGAAAGTAGAGTGCTGATAAACTCACCAAAAGTAGATAGTTATGATGAAAAGCCACAGATGTCCGCTCACGAAGTAGCCAGTGCCGTGATAGACGGTATAGCAGACAATATAGACTTCATAATAGTAAATTTTGCAAATGGCGATATGGTAGGACACACAGGCAACTTAAAGGCCGGCATAAAAGCTGTAGAAGTAGTAGATGAGTGTCTAGGACAAATCATAACAAAAGCGACAGAGCAAAACTATAGTTTGGTCATCACCAGCGACCACGGCAACTGCGAAAAGATGAGAGACGACCACGGCAATATATTGACAAATCACACAGTAGGAGATGTATTTTGTTTTGTGATAGACAAAGATATCAAGGCTATAAAGGACGGCTCACTAAATCACATTGCCCCTACAGTTTTGAAACTTATGGGCATAGATATACCTCCACAGATGGATGAACCGCTGGTATGATAAATATCTACAACATAACCATAAAGCATGGCGACAAAATCTTGCTGGATGTAGGCTTTGATATAAAAAAGTCCATAGGTATAGTAGGACAAAGTGGAAGTGGCAAAAGTTTGCTAGCCAAAGCTATAGTGGGTATAGTGCCAGATAGCCTGACAACAGATACAAACATAAGTCACATAGACAAAATACGGATAGTTCCACAAAATCCTTTCACTTCACTAAGTCCTATGAGCCGTGTAGGAGAACAGTTTTTTTGTGATAAACAAAAAGCGACAGATATGCTAAATATACTCAAGCTAGACACAGACACTATGGATAAATTTCCAGCCCAACTAAGTGGCGGACAACTCCAGCGAGTAGTCATAGCTATGGCTATGGTAGACAATCCATCGTTGCTGATACTAGATGAGCCTACTACTTCACTGGATTGGTCAAAAAGAGACGAGATATTGGAGCTGATAAAACAGCTACAAAGCAAGTTTGGGTTCCGTATTTTGTATATAACTCACGATATAGAGACAACTAAAGTTTTTTGTGATACAATAACAGTATTAAAAGATGGATTGATAACAGAACAAGGCTTGACTGATGATGTGCTAAACAAACCACAACACAGTTATACTAGAAAGTTAATAAACTCAACATTTCAAAGGAAAATATGAAAAGATTTTTAAAATACTTTATGACTATGTCGCTATTGGCTGGTATAGCTATCTGCTCTTGGCTGTTTTATATATACATGGAGACGAAGTTTGACCTAGACAAACTGGTAAATTATAAGCCAAATATGTCCACACAGTTTTTTGATACCAACGGTAAACTTGTAGCAAATATTTTTGAAGAACATCACAGGTTGTATGTGAAATTTGACAAAATTCCCACCAGGATCACAGAGGCACTGATAGCTATAGAGGACACGCAATTTTTTGAACACAATGGCATAAATATAGAAGCTATATTTCGTGCTATCTTAAAAGATATAAAAGCTATGAGGTTTGTAGAAGGAGCTAGCACTATCACGCAACAGCTTGTAAAGACAGTCATACTCACAAGAGAAAAAAAACTCACCAGAAAAGCCAAAGAGATATTTTTAGCTATAGAGTTGGAGACTATACTCACCAAACAGCAAATACTAGAGAGGTATTTTAATCATGTCTATTTTGGACACGGATACTATGGTATCAAAACAGCATCAAAAGGATATTTCAAAAAAGAGTTAAGAGAGCTATCTATCAAAGAGATAGCCATGCTAGTAGGCATACCAAAGTCACCTAGATTTTACGATCCTACAAAAAACTACAAACACACTATAAGCCGTGCAAACCAAGTTGTGAGACGACTAGACAAGCTAGGCTGGATAAACAAAGCAGAATTTAAACAAGCCATAGCATCTATGCCAAAGGTGCATGACGATACTTTGAGTTTAAACAAAGCTCCATATGTCGTAGATAGAGCTATCAAAGAGCTAGAACTCATGGGTATAGATGATCTGCGAACAAAAGCATATAAGATAAAATTGTCAATAGACTTAGAGACACAACAGATGGCTAGAGAATCGCTGAAGTTTGGATATGACAATATCATCAAAAGAGACAAAAACCACGGAACCAAAAAGAGCAAAACCGAAAAAATCAACGGTGCCATAGTGGCTATAGATATAAAGACAGGAAAGGTGCTAGCTATGGTAGGTGGGGTGGATTATACTAAGTCTTCGTTTAACAGAGCTACACAGAGCAAAAGACAGCCCGGTAGCTCGGTCAAGCCATTTTTGTATCAAATAGCTTTAAATTTAGGATACTCCACAGTCTCTACTCTCATAGATATTAGTAGGACATTTGGTAGTGGCAAAAACGCATGGACACCAAAAAACTACGGCAACAACCAAAAAGGAGTAGTGAGGTTCAACGATGCTTTGATACACTCAAGAAACTTAGCTACTATCAACTTAGCTACCGATATAGGTATAGATGTATTGTATAAAAAGCTAGATAAATTTGGCTTCAAAAATGTGCCACGAGACCTCTCTATAGTGCTGGGTAGTTTTGGTATATCGCCATTGGATATGAGTGAAAAATTTTCACTGTTTTCAAATGGTGGCAAGATGATAAAGCCATATCTCATAGAGAATATCACCACACACGATGGCAAGTCAAAAGAGTTTAA
This sequence comes from Arcobacteraceae bacterium, assembly GCA_029939245.1. Lineage (GTDB taxonomy): Bacteria > Campylobacterota > Campylobacteria > Campylobacterales > Arcobacteraceae > B24-G6. The sequence goes on along the minus strand of JAOZTH010000050.1, from coordinate 5,459 downwards.
CACCACGACCAAAGAGTATTTTAGTGAAACTCAAGCATATCTCACTACTTCTATGTTGCGAGATGTAGTCACCAAAGGCACTGCTAGGAGAGCCAAAGTGCCTGGACTTCAAGTAGCGGGCAAGACAGGCACATCAAACAAAAATACAGATGCGTGGTTTTGTGGCTATAGCCCATCGGTGCAAGTGGTAGTATGGTATGGCAACGATGACAACACTCCTATGAGACGAAGTGAGACAGGAGGCACTACGGCGGCGCCTGTATTTTCACATTTTTTAAAAACTTGGCTAGCCAAAAATCCAAACACCAAAAAGTATTTTGTGCGACCAAAAGGAGTATTTACACAAGAGGTTAGAGGACAGGACTATTTGTTTACAAAAATATCAAATGTTCCACCAGAATATATGGAACCTACTATTTTCGATGGAGGTCAGACACAAGAGTTTGACCCTGTAATTTTTTAAGGATAAATATGTCAAAAAGTATGTATAAAACACTAGAGTTAGATGAAAGTGCCACGGCACCACAGATAAAAAAGGCTTATAGAAAGTTAGCAAAAAAATATCATCCAGATATAAACAAATCACCACAAGCAGAAGAGAAGTTCAAAGAGATCAACGGAGCATATGAGATACTAGGTGATGAAAAGAAAAAAGCCCAATACGATATGCAAGGCGACAATATATTTGGTGGTCAAAGCTACCATGACTTCGCATCTAGTCAAACCAGAGGAGCGAACTTGGATGATATACTAGCTAGTATGTTTGCTAGTGGAGGTGGTGCCAGTTTTGGTGGAGCATCATTTGGCGGTTCGCCTTTTGGTGGAGGATTTGCCCAAGAGATAGACCTAGACTTACAAGCAAGCATAAATATATCGCTAGAAGAGAGTATGATGGGAGTCAAAAAAAGTATATCTACAAACAACCAAAGCTTTGACATCAAGATACCACAAGGCATAAGACACGGACAAAAGATACGAGCCAAAGGCAAAGGAAAGCGGACAAATATGGGAACTGGCGATATGATATTGCAGATAACCATAACTCCTAGCGATGACTATATCCAAGAGGATGACGATATAGTTTTCAAGTTTAGCCTACCACTCAAGTCAGCTATATTTGGCGGCAAAGTAGAAGTGCCAACTATACAAAAGAGATATACCCTAACAGTGCCAAAAGACACAAAACAGGGTCAAAAATTTCGTGTCAAGGGCAAAGGACTGCTAGACAGACAGACATCGTCCCACGGAGACTTGTATCTACAGGCAAATATTACTATACCAAAGCTTGATGACTTGAGTGAAAATTTGAAAGATGAACTGCAGAAGTTATGAAAATTGGAAAAATATGATGACAGAAAAAGAAAAATATCACCGATTTTGTTGTTTGAATACAACAATTTGAAAAAGGAGTTTTATGAGTAGCCATTTCATAGAAAATATAAATATAAAAAGCTTTAAGTGTTTTGATAATTTTAAAGCTGAAAACTTGAGTAGAGTCAATCTAATTGGTGGAAAAAATAATATCGGAAAGACTATTTTTATGGAAGCTTGTTGTATAAATATATATCCAAAAGATATAGATGAACTATATACAACCATAATGCACACAACTCACACGAGAGAAAAACTAGAGTATATAAATAAATTATTTACTAAAGATATAGATAAAACTTTTTTTGAAAATATAAAAAAATACAGTGCCAAAAGTAATATAAATGATATTGAATATGAACAAATACAGCAAAATGGTATAAAAGAATACAGGTTTAAAATAGGTGGCGATGAAAATATTATCAATATCAACGAGTTTGCTTATGAGAGAAAACTAAAAACTTCAGTGTTATTTTTAGATGGCAAGGGTTTTGCAAACAAACACTTAAAAAAAATATATACAGAGGTTCAAAAGTCAGAACATGAAGAGCAGTTAAATAAGTTTATCAATATATTTGACAATAGCATAGAAAAATTTAAGATATTTGAGGATAGTCCGCAGTGTAAAAAAATAGACCAAAATCAATATATGAAGTTAAGTGAATTTGGCGATGGTTTGAGAAACTATATAAGCATAATATCTGCACTGTATGCTTGTAAAAATTCGTATCTATTTATAGATGAGATTGACAACGGAATTCACTATACAAAAATAGACAAGTTGTGGCATATTATCTTTACTATATCAAAACAACTAAATATTCAGGTTTTTGTCACAACACATAGCAAAGAGTGTATAGAATCCTTTGCAAGAGTATCAAAAGAGTTAAAAGAAAAAAATATAAGTTTTGTAAGTTTATACAAGAATAAACAAAATAAAATCGATAATATTGTTATGAATTATAAAACAATACAAGACAGAATCAAGCTTGACTTGGACAATAGATAATGATATATATCATAGTTGAGGGACAAACAGACAAAGCTTTTATAAATAATCTGCTCAACGATAAAAAAGAAAATAATGACTACAAATTTTTAGGACTAGAAGGTTATGACAAAGTTG
>JAOZTH010000050.1:0-2862 GCA_029939245.1 Arcobacteraceae bacterium | reverse complement strand
AAAAAAGAAAATAATGACTACAAATTTTTAGGACTAGAAGGTTATGACAAAGTTGTAAAAACTATTGAAAAACTAACAAAAAAAGATTTACAAGAAAATAGATATTTTGCTATCGTAGATGCAGATGAGAATTTTGAAACAAGAAAATGTAAGTTTGAAGAATATTGCAAGAAAGAATTGGTTGGATTTTTTATATTTCCAGACAATCAAACAAATGGAGACTTGGAAACTTTGCTTTTAAGTAAAATTGATAAAAATAATAATATTATTAGATGTTTTGATGATTATAATATATGTATCAACAAAGCAATAGATAAAAAAGTTGACAACAAAGCTAAAATGTATGCTTATACAATATTGGAACACAATAAAAAGCCAGAAAAATATATCAAAACACTAGATATGGAAAATGATTTTTCATCTTTAAAAGAAAAACTTAAAAATCTGTTTGATATAAATAGAACAAATAATACAGGACAATATTGATGACACAGACACCACGACTAGGATTTGATGAGGCGGTTGCTTTATACGATATGGACTTGATACAGCTAGCACAGATGGCGACAAAAGTTCGACGACAAAAGTTTGGTCAGAAAACATTTTATAACATAAACAAACACATAAACCCCACAAATGTATGCAAAGATGTTTGCCAGTTTTGTAGCTTTAGTGCTAGTCGCAAAAATCCACTCCAATACACTATGACACACGAGCAAATACTTGACGACATAGGCAAAAGTATCAAAAATGGCATAGATGAGGTGCATATGGTATCTGCTCACAACAGCGATGTGTCGTTGGGTTGGTATATGGATATATTTGCCAAAATCAAAGCAAAACACCCCAAACTACATATCAAGGCTCTCACGGCAGCAGAGATACATTTTCTAAGTTGTCAGCACAACAAAACTTATAAACAAATCATAGATATGATGTGTGATAGCGGGGTGGATTCTATGCCCGGAGGCGGAGCTGAGATATTTGACGAGACTGTGCGAAAACGAGTTTGTGGAGGCAAGGTAGGTAGCGATGACTGGCTTGCGATACATAAACTATGGCACCAAAAGGGCAGAAAATCAAATGCCACCATGCTATTTGGTCACATAGAAAACAGAGAGCATAGGATAGACCATATGATGAGACTACGACACCTACAAGACAACACAGGTGGATTTAACTGCTTTATACCTCTAGTATATCAAACAAAAAACAATTTTCTAAATATAAAAGAACCTCTCACAGCAATAGAGATACTCAAGACCATAGCTATATCTAGGTTGGTGCTGGACAACTTCGAACATATCAAAGCGTATTGGGTGACATCTACTATCAAGTTAGCTTTGGTCGCTCAAGAGTTTGGAGCAGATGATCTAGACGGCACTATAGAAAAAGAGTCTATCAACAGTGCAGCAGGAGCAGTGAGCAAAGATGGTATGAGACCAGAGGAGTTTATAAGTCTCATAAAAAACAGTGGATATGAGCCAACTAGACGAGATAGCTTATATGGCACAACAGAACCATCTGATTAAACAACAAGCTCATAGATTTGGGATAGCTTTTAGAGGTGACCTTAAGTTTGTTTTGATATCATGTCAAAATCAAAAGGCAAAAGATGGTTAAAACTGTATTGATATCTGTGTTGGTGTTGTCAAATATAGCTTATAGCAAAGCTATCACACAAAAAGCCCAAGCATCTGCTACTACCAAGAGCGAAGCATGTCATCTAGCAACTCAAAAAGCTAGGCAAAAAGTTTTGCTGGTAAATGCCATAAAGATAGCAAAAAAGCTTGACAAAAAGCCAACTGACAAACAGATTCAATACGTTATCACTCAAGACAGCGACTATATACAAATAGTATCAAAAAAATTACGCACAAACTATAGCAAAAAAACAGGGCATATAACCTGCTCTATAACTGGCAAGTTCAAACTAGACAAAAAAGTCTTAAAATCCAAGCTCATAGATGAGACAAACAAAAAGTCATGGACAGACAAAGCAGAAAAATGGATAAAAAACTCTCAAATATATCACTATGTAAGCACTACAAATGGTATGCTGACAGTGTTTGCTGTGTTTGTGTTTTTGTGGCTATTGAAGCTGATTTTTGCTAAAAAAAGAGAAAAATCAAGCACAAATTATCCCAAACAATATAGTGACAACTCTTATAATAATATGTCAAGAAGCAGTCTAAATAGACTAGTAAAAAATATCGATACATATCCTATAGCTGGTAAATATGCTGTCCGAGAGATACAAAGGCGACTAAAGCAAAGCGAGATAGACCACCCAAAATCGACAAAAGAAGATATAGAAAACAAAAAACTATATGGACAAATGTATGAAAGATATGTAGGTAAACAATACGAAGCACAAGGCTATGTGGTAGAATATAGGGGCATAGAGCTAAAAGAACTTGACGGCGGAATAGACTTGATAGCGACCAAAGATGATGAACTGCTATTAATCCAATGCAAGTATTGGACACAAAAAGACTCGATAACTCACAAGATGATCAAAGAGTTTTATGGCAATTGTCATTTTTATATGGACAAAAACAGTCAAAACAGCGAGACGATATACAAAGACAAAAGATATACGGATATAGCATGTATCTATGCTGTGCCTAGTATAGCATCGCTTGAGAGTTCGGCACATTATGTGTTTCAAGACAACAAAGAGAAGTGTAGATATAAGATAGTAAAGATGGCAAAGTGATATGTAGTTTGATGTGTTAGATGTTTAGTCCTCTCATATAGTTATGTAAGGATAGTTCAAGCACAAATATTTCAAAATCGAAGAATATGATTATCCAAGATACAAAAGCAACAACAACGGAAGATCAAAATATAAAAAATTTA
>JAOZTH010000049.1 GCA_029939245.1 Arcobacteraceae bacterium | reverse complement strand
TTCCTGTGGAGCTTTAAATCACAGCAAACATATACTAGCTTTAAATTTTTTGTGCGATATTGCTAGCTTTCGGAACCCCGGGCTTGTCCTGGGCCAAACATGAAACCGCTACAAACTATAGCTCACCTAAAACCTCTATAGCTTATAAAAGGAACAGTTTTTCGCAGAATTTTTTTGCAAAGCTATAAACATAGAGCTTTTTGAGGCGAACTTTGATCAGATGGTTCTGTTGTGATAGCTCATAAATCTTGATATATATTGCATTGTCAACTGATGTATCCTTGAAAAAAGGACACAAAATAAGCTAAATTTTGTGAAATATGCTACAAATTGGGAAAGATTAAATATTTTAAGGTAAAATTGGCTTACAAAAATTGAAACTTGTGTAGGCGATACTAAAAACCTACAATAATACAAGTTCAAAAAGGATACAGATGGAAAAAATACGATTGAGATTGAAAGCTTATGACCACCGTGTGTTGGACAGGTCGATAGCATCTATAGTAGATGCCGTCAAGCGGACAGGAGCACAGCTAGTAGGTCCTATACCTATGCCTACAAAGCGGAGAAAATACACAGTCATCAAGTCGCCACATGTCAACAAAGACAGCCGAGAGCAATTTGAAATACGAGTACATACTAGAGTAGTAGATATCATATCTTCTACACCAGACACGGTCGACTCACTTATGAAGCTAGATCTAGCTCCTGAAGTAAATGTAGAAGTTCGATCTATGGACAAGGAGTAGTCAGTGGAATTTATAGTAGAAAAGATTGGTATGAGCAGGACTATGTCTGTGCCGTCTACCACGGTTACATTGTTGAAAGTTTTGGACACAAAAGTATGTGAGATAAACAAAGACGGCAAGTCTGTAGTATCATATACCAAAGGCAAGAAACTAAACAAAGCGATAGAAGGTAAGCAAAAAAAGTATAATCTAGCAAAAGAATTTAACAGATTTGCTAGTATCAATGTAGCCAACGAAGAGGTAGGCGATATAGACACAGCACCGCTGGAGTCAGCGAAAAACCTAAAGTCAACTTTCACTACCAAAGGTAGAGGATTTACAGGAGTTGTCAAGCGATGGAACTTTGCAGGTGGGCGAGCTAGCCACGGACACCGTATGGGCAAAAGGACAGGCTCAATAGGAAATGCAGAGTGGCCAGGACGAGTGATGAGAGGCAAGAAAATGCCCGGACAGTATGGCAACATCACAAATTCAGTGAGATCCGATGTAGTATCATATGATACTGCTACGAAAATATTGGTGCTCAAAGGTTCTGTATCTGGACCAAACGGAGCTATAGGCAAGATAAAGGTAAACAGATGAGCAAGATAATAACATTGACAAAAAGTTTCGCCAAAAGCAAGACAGTATATGACTTGCCAGAATCATTTGACGGTATCAACCAGCACAATCTATACTTATATGTCAAATCATACTTAAGCAAACTTCGTGCAAATACGGCTTTGACCAAAAATAGGTCAGCAGTGCGAGGCGGAGGCAAGAAACCGTGGGCACAAAAAGGCGGAGGACGAGCGAGAGCTGGGTCTAAGCGGTCACCGATATTTGTAGGTGGTGGTCAAGCATTTGGTTCTACAAAGCGAAACTACGAACAAAAGATCAACAAAAAACAAAAGTATCTAGCACTCAAATATGCTATAAGCGAACAAGCAAAAAAGTCAACATTTTTTGCAGTAGATAAGATATCTGTAGAGAGTGGTAAGACAAAAGACGCAAGAAAAATTTTCGACAAACTAAACCAGAGAGATGTGCTAATAGTGGTCGAAAACTTAGAAGAGAAAACATATCTAGCATTTAGAAACATTCAAAAGTGCTATATGATAGAAAAACAGGAACTAAATGCCTATCTCATAGCGGCATATAGGTCAGTGCTGATGGAAAAATCAGTCCTAGATAGTTTGACAAAAGAGGTATAATATGGCAGATATAACAGATATAAAGACGATACTTTATACAGAAAAAACGATAGAACAACAAGAGCACGGTGTAGTAGTGGTGCAGACAAGTCAAAGAGTAAACAAAAACAATCTCAAAGAAGTTTTCAAGGAGTATTTTAACATTACTCCACTGAAAGTCAATTCACTCAACCAACAAGGCAAGACAAAGAAGTTTAGAGGTAGGCCAGGCACTCGTCCTGGATTTAAGAAGTTTTATGTAACTTTACCAGAGGGCGCTGAGATAGCGAACCTTTCAGTCTAGGAGATAATATATGGCGATCAAAAAATTTAAACCAATAACCCCAGCGAGAAGATTTATGGCAGTGATGGATAGTGGTGATATCACATCTAAGCCTACAGTGCGAGGACTACTCAAGAAGCTAAAAGCATCTGCAGGTAGAAACAGCAACGGCAGAATCACAAGCAGACACAGAGAAGCAGGAGCAAAAAAACAATACCGTATCATAGACTTCAAGAGAGACAAATATGATATAGTAGGCAAAGTAGCGACTATAGAATACGACCCATATAGAAACTGTCGTATATGTTTGATACATTATATAGATGGCGAAAAGCGATATATACTCCAGCCAGCCAACTTAAATGTAGGCGACAACATAAGTGCTAGTGTCAAAGGACTAGACAGTAAACCCGGCAATGCTATGCAACTCCAAAACATACCAGTAGGGACGATGGTGCACAACATAGAGATGAAGCCCGGCAAAGGCGGACAGATAGCCCGAAGTGCTGGAGGATATGCTCAAGTCATGGGACGAGAAGAGAAGTATGTCATAGTGCGACTTCCTAGTGGCGAGATGAGAAAGATACTCTCTGTATGTATGGCGACCATAGGTATAGTCGGCAACGAAGAGTTTTCAAACACAGTCATAGGCAAAGCTGGACGACAACGACACATGGGCAGAAGACCACAAACAAGAGGTAGTGCTATGAACCCTATAGATCACCCTCACGGTGGTGGTGAAGGCAAGACAAACTCAGGACGACACCCAGTGTCACCTTGGGGTATGCCTACAAAAGGTTACAAAACTAGAAAGAAAAAAGCCAGCGATAAGCTAATAATATCAAGAAGAAAGAAGTAGGAGGATAATATGGCAAGAAGTATAAAAAAGGGACCTTTTGTAGATGGACATCTAGCAAAAAAGGTCAAAGTAGCTATAGCAAACAACGACAAAAAACCTATAAAAACTTGGTCGCGCCGAAGCATGGTGCTACCAGATATGATAGGATTGACATTTAATGTTCACAACGGCAGAAATTTTGTGCCTGTTAAAGTGACTGAAAATCATGTAGGCTACAAGCTAGGTGAGTTTGCTCCCACTAGGACATTTAAAGGCCACAAAGGCTCAGTCCAAAGAAAGGTGGGATAATATGATGAATATTAGAGCAAACAAACGAACAAAAAAACTAACCAAAAAAGAGAAAAAAGCTCAAGGTATAAACAACCAAAACAGTGCTGTGTTGAAGTTTATCCGACTCTCACCTACAAAAGCTAGGCTGATAGCTAGACAAATACAGGGTATGAATGTAGAAGTAGCTATCGCTACACTTGATTTTACACCAAACAAGGCAGCCAAAGTGCTATCAAAAGTGGTAGCATCTGCTACGGCAAATGCAGGGCTAGATGCAGAGACAGCGACTATAAAAAGCTGTATTGTAGAAAAAGGTCCAGTGCTGAAGCGATTTATACCACGAGCACGAGGTAGTGCTACGCCGATACACAAGCCGACCTCTCATGTATTTGTAGAAGTAGCGAAAACCAAAGGAGAAAAATAATGGGTCAAAAAGTAAATCCAATCGGTCTAAGACTAGGCATAAATAAAAACTGGGACTCAAGATGGTTTCCGCAGATATCAACTATGGCATCAAATATAGCCATGGATCACAAGATAAGAGTATTTATAAAAAAAGAGTTGTATTATGCAGGTATAGCATCTGTAGTCATAGAACGAACATCGAAAAAAGCCAGAGTGACGATAGTGGCAGCACGTCCTGGTATTATCATAGGCAAAAAAGGTGCCGATGTAGAGAAACTCAAGACAAATTTAAGTCGTCTTGTAGGCGATGAAGTAGCTGTCAATATCAAAGAGGTTAGAAAGCCATTTCTCAACGCAGTGCTAGGAGCTGAAAATATAGCTCAACAACTAGAACGGCGAGTGGCATTTCGGCGAGCTATGAAAAGAGTCATGCAAAATGCTATCAAAGGTGGTGCAAAAGGTATCAAGATATGTGTAGCAGGACGGCTAGGTGGTGCTGAGATGGCTAGAACTGAATGGTATCTAGAAGGCAGAGTGCCACTACATACTATACGAGCCAAGATAGACTACGGTTTCGCCGAAGCACATACTACATATGGTTGTATAGGTATAAAGGTGTGGATATTTACAGGCGAAGTGCTGTCAAAATCCGCTGTAGTATCGTCAACCGATACAAAAAACAAAAAGAAAGGCGACTAAGATATGTTGATGCCAAAAAGAACAAAATACAGAAAGATGATGAAAGGCCGAAACCGAGGCAAGTCGTTTCGAGCTCATAGCTTGACTCAAGGCGAAGTGGGTCTCAAGGCTTTGGAACACGGTCGTATCAACTCTAGACAGATAGAAGCGGCAAGGATTGCTATGACTAGAAAGATAAACAGACAAGGAAAAGTTTGGATAGATGTATTTCCTGCCAAACCTTTGACTAAGCGACCGCTTGAAGTTCGTATGGGTAAAGGAAAAGGAAGTGTAGAAGAGTGGGTGATGAATATCAAGCCCGGACGAGTATGTTTCGAGATAGCAGGTGTAGATATACAGCTAGCCAAAGATGCATTGAAGTTAGCGAAAAGCAAACTGCCATTTAAAACAAAAATTATAACAGCCGAGGTGGAAGATGAATTATACTGAGATAAAAGAGAAAAACAAAGAAGAGCTGATAACTCTTCTCAAGGACAAGAAGTTGCTTTTGTTTGAATTGAAAGTCAAACAAAAGACGATGCAACTGACAAAAACAAGCGATTTGAGAGTTTGCAAGAAAGATATAGCAAAGATAAAGACAGCTATATCGGCACTAGGCTAGGAGGATATATGGCAAAAGGTAGAACAATACACGGAAAAGTAGTCAAAGTAGCTGGTGCAAAGACCGCTACAATAGTAGTAGAACGAAAAGTGATGCATCCAAAATATCACAAGACAGTCAAAAGATTTAAAAAATACTTAATACACGATGAAAAATCACAACTAGATATCAACGATGTAGTCACAGCAGTAGAGTGCCGACCTATATCAAAGACAAAGTCGTTTCGCCTAGGCGAAGTCGTATCTAAAGGAGTCAAATAATGATACAAGGATTTACTAGATTGAATGTAGCCGACAACACAGGAGCGAAACAGATCATGTGTATAAAAGTGCTAGGTGGATCTAAACGAAGATATGCTTCTGTAGGCGATGTCATAGTGGCATCGGTCAAAAAGGCGATACCTACTGGTAAAGTCAAAAAAGGACAAGTAGTCAAAGCAGTGATAGTGCGAACTCACAAAGAAGTCCAGAGAGAAAACGGCTCGTTGATACGATTTGACGACAATGCAGCTGTGATACTAGACGAAAAAAGAGATCCCATAGGCACTAGGATATTTGGTCCAGTAGCTAGAGAAGTGCGATATAGTGGGTTTATGAAGATAGTTTCTCTAGCTCCGGAGGTGTTATAATGGCAAACAAACTAAAGATACGAAGAGGCGATACAGTCCAGATAATATGTGGCGATGACAAAGGCAAGACAGGCGAAGTGTTGTCGGTCAATCCAGAGAAAAGAAAAGTCATAGTTAAAGACTGCAAGATGGTCACAAAAACTATCAAGCCAGACCAAGACAAAAACCCAGAGGGCGGCTTCATAAAAAAAGAGATGCCGATAGATATATCAAATGTCAAAAAAGTAGAGGGAGCATAGATGATAGCTAGATTTTACAAAAAATACAACGATGAGATAAAGCCAGCTTTGCACAAAGAGTTTGAAGAAAACAAGATGCTAACTCCAAAACTAGACAAGATAGTCATATCTGTGGGGACTGGGTTTGCTATGAAAGACAGCAAATTAATTCAAAATATACAAGATACAATATCGCTACTAGCAGGACAAAAAGCTATAGTGATAAAGTCAAAAAAGAGTATCGCTGGATTTAAAGTGCGAGAAGATATGCCTGTAGGTGTCAAAGTAACTTTAAGAGCAGCAAAGATGTATGAGTTTTTTGACAAGCTCATATGTGTAGCCTTGCCACGAGTGAAAGACTTCGCTGGTCTTAGTGTAAATGGTTTTGATGGCAAAGGAAATTATAACTTTGGTCTCAAAGAACAGCTGATGTTTCCAGAGATAAATTATGATGATATTATCCAATCACACGGTATGAATATATCTATAAGCACAACCACAGAAGATGACAAAAAGGCACATAGGCTGCTAGAGCTTTTTGGTTTGCCGTTTACAAAAGGAAATAACTAATGGCAAAAAAATCAATGATAGCAAAAGCAAAAAGAGAAGCAAAGTTTAGCACTAGAGCATATACCAGATGTTCTATATGTGGACGACCTCACTCAGTATTGAGAGATTTTGGTCTATGTAGAGTGTGTTTTAGAAAGATGGCTAACGAAGGTTTGATACCGGGTGTTAGAAAGTCAAGCTGGTAAAGAAAAGGAGAAAAGCCCATGATGAATGATTTGATCGCAGACGCTTTGACGAGGATAAGAAATGCATCTTCAAGGAAACTTGATATTGCAACTTTACTTCACTCAAAAGTCGTAGAAGGTGTCGTCAAAGTTTTAAACGACAAAGAGTATATAGAGGGATTTGATGTAATCGAAGGTGAAAGCAACAAAAAAACTATAAAGGTCAAGATAAAATTTGACGAAGAGGAAAAAGCAGTGATAAATGAACTCAAAAGAGTTTCAAAGCCTGGCAGAAGAGTATATAGGTCAGCTAAAGAGGTCAAAAACTTCAAAAGCGGACACGGCACGATAATCATAAGCACCAACCAAGGTGTGATAGCAAACGACAAAGCCTACAAAGACAACACTGGTGGTGAAGTGTTGTGTACGGTTTGGTAAGGAGAATATGATATGTCAAGAGTAGGAAAAAAACAAATACCTATACCAAAAGGTGTAGAAGTAGTGGAAAAAGCCGGTGTAGTAGTGGTCAAAAAAGGCAACAAAACTATAGAAGTAGATACTAAAAATAGAGTCAAAGCTACTATAGATGGCGAGTCGCTAAGCTTTGAAAGAGTGGGCGATACAGCACAGAGTGCGGCTTTTTGGGGGACTTACAGGTCTCTAGTGGCAAATGCTATAGAGGGTTTAGACAAAGGATATGCTAAATCTCTGGAGATAAATGGTGTAGGATATAGAGCAGCAGTCAAGGGCAAAACCCTAGAGCTACAGCTAGGATATTCTCACCCTATAAACTTTGAGATACCAAACGATATAGAGATAATAGTCGAAAAAAATATCGTCCATATAAAAGGTATTAGCAAACAAGAAGTAGGGCAGACGGCTGCGATAATACGAGGGTATAGAAAACCAGAGCCATACAAAGGCAAAGGTATCAAATATGTTGATGAGCATATTGTTAGAAAAGCTGGTAAGACAGCAAGCTAAAAGGTAAGATATGAGTAGAGCAAAAGATATAAATAAAAAAAATTTACTAAGAATAAAAAGAAAAAGAAGAGTGCGAGGCAGTATAGATAGCGGGACCACACAAAGACCACGAGTCTCTGTGTTTAAGTCAAACAAATACTTATCGGCACAAGCGATAGATGATATAAGTGGCAACACGGTTGCATCTGTGCATAGCAAGACTATGGGGCTGTCAGTATGTGTAGAAAATGCAAAAAAGATAGGCGAGCAGTTTGCTACCAATCTAAAAGAAGCAAAGATAGATGCGATAGTGTTTGATAGAAATGGATATTTGTATCACGGTGTAGTGAAGCAGTTTGCTGACACTTTAAGAGAAAATGGAATAAAGGTATAATTATGGCTATAAATAGAGATGACTTTGAAGAAGCTGTGGTCAATGTAGGACGAGTGACAAAAGTAGTCAAGGGTGGTAGGCGATTTCGTTTTACTGCACTTGTAGTCGTGGGCGATAAAAACGGCACGATAGGTTTCGGCACTGGCAAAGCAAAAGAGGTGCCAGATGCGGTCAAAAAGGGTCTGGACGATGCATTTAAAAGTTTGGTCAAAGTGTCGCTCAAAGGCACCACGATAACACACGATATAGAGTATAAATACAATGCAAGCAAGATATTGCTAAAGCCAGCGAGCGAAGGAACTGGACTCATAGCAGGTGGTGCAGCTAGACCAGTGCTGATGCTAGCAGGTATCAAGGATATCATAGCAAAATCACTAGGATCAAACAATCCAAACAACCTAGTGCAAGCTACTGTAGAAGCACTAAGCAAGATAAAAAGTTAAGGAGCATACACGATGTTAGAAGATCTAAAACCAGCAGAAAACAGCACAAAAAATAGAAAAAGAGTAGGGCGAGGACAAGGAAGTGGCAACGGCAAGACAGCAGGCAAAGGAAACAAAGGACAAAAAGCTAGAAGTGGATACAAGATAAAACGAAACTTTGAAGGCGGTCAGCTACCACTAGCCAAACGACTTCCAAAAGTTGGATTTTTCTCAAGAGTTATCAAGCCTATGTCTATAAATGTAGACAAAGTCAAATCTGTGGCAAACTTAGAAGAGTTAACCATGGACAATATAAGAGCAGTGCATACGGTGTCAAAAAAGATAACCAAAGTCAAGCTTATAGGCAAAACAGCCAAAGCTATGGCTTCGAAGATAAAAGATGAGAATATAACTCACACTGGCAAGTAAATATGAGCAAAGATTTATTAAATAAAATACTTATAACTTTTGCTTTTATACTGGTATATAGAATACTGGCTTATGTGCCAGTGCCAGGTGTCAATATAGATGTAGTCAAGGAGTTTTTTGATACAAACTCTGGCAATGCACTGGGTATGATAAATATGTTTAGTGGCAATGCAGTAGAGAGACTAAGTATCATCTCGCTAGGTATCATGCCTTATATCACAGCATCTATCATCATGGAGCTTCTAGCAGCTACATTTCCAGCTCTAGGCAAGATGAAAAAAGAGCGAGACGGTATGCAAAAATATATGCAGATCATAAGATATACTACTATAGTCATCACACTGATACAAGCAGTTGGTGTATCTATGGGACTTAACTCTCTCACAGGAGCTGGCGGTCAAAGTGCTATCACTATAGATATAAATACATTTGTAGCTGTGGCGGCCGTGTCTATGCTGGCAGGAACTATCATGCTCATGTGGATAGGAGAACAAATAACTCAAAAAGGTATCGGCAACGGTATTTCGCTCATCATTTTCGCAGGTATTGTCTCGGCTATACCTAGTGCTATAGGCGGAACGGTAGATCTAGTCAACAACGGTCAGCTCAATTTTATCACAGTCATAGGTATGCTTGTGGTCATATTTGCTACTATTGGTCTCATCATATATGTAGAGCTAGGAGAGCGAAGAGTTCCGGTGTCGTATTCACGAAAAGTTATGATGCAAAATCAAAACAGACGAGTGATGAACTACATACCTATCAAGCTAAACCTAAGTGGTGTGATACCGCCTATATTTGCTAGTGCTATACTGATGTTTCCCGGAACTTTGCTACAAGGCAGTAGTAACCAATATGTCAATATGGTAGCTGACCTACTAAGTCCGTCTAGCTATTCGTTCAATGTCTTTATGTTTTTGTTTGTGGTGTTTTTTGCTTATTTTTATGCATCTATCACATTTAATGCCAAAGATATATCCGAAAACCTCAAACGACAAGGCGGATTTATACCAGGAGTTCGTCCTGGTGGAAGCACGGCAGAGTTTCTAAACAGCACTGCTAGTAAGCTCACATTTTTTGGTTCTATATATCTAGCATCGGTGTCTACGCTACCGTTGCTTATAGTCCAAGCTATGGGTGTGCCGTTTTATTTTGGTGGTGTAGCGGTGCTGATAGTCGTCCAAGTAGCTATAGACACTATGCGGAAAATAGAAGCACAACAATATATGAACAAATACGACACATTGTCCGCTGTTGGTTTGTAGACTTTATACATGGCGATAGCTTTATACAAACCATCCGACATAGAACAGATGTCTCTATGTGGTCAAGCTGTCGCTAAAACTTTAAAATATTTAGAGACAAATACAAAAATAGGTATGACTCTACGCCAGATAGACCAGATGGGCGAAAAGTTTTTGCGAGGTTTGGGTTATGAACCATCGTTCAAGGGTCTATATGATTTTCCATCTGCTGTATGCACTTCGCTAAATGAAGTAGTCATACACGGAGTTCCAGACGATACTGTGTTAAAAGATGGCGATATATTGGGTATAGATATAGGTAGCAAAAAAAACGGCTGGCATGGAGATGCGGCTGTGACTATACCTATAGGCAATATATCAAAAGCCGATGCCAAGCTGATACAATGTAGCAAAGATACCTTACAATATGCTATAGATAATATAAAAGTGGGTATGCGATTTAAGGAGCTTAGCTTTAAGATAGAACAATACATACGGTCTGTAGGCTTTGTGCCACTTTTTGACTTTTGTGGTCATGGTATAGGTCGGTCGGCTCACAGCGAACCAGAGATATTAAACTACCTAGAAGGCACAAATCCCAAACAAGGACCAAAGATAAAAAACGGTATGGTGTTTTGTCTTGAGCCTATGGTATGTCAAAAAAGTTCGAAACCAGCAGTAGATAAAGTAGATAAGTGGAGTGTAAGAAGCGAAGACAATCTTCGCACGAGTCATCACGAGCATCAGCTAGCGATGATAAACAACAAGGTCAAAATACTGACCAAACAGGAGTAAATATGGCAAAAAACGATGTGATAACTATGGACGGCAAAGTGATAGAGGTGCTACCAAATGCGACATTTAATGTCGAGCTAGCAAACGGTCTAGTGGTGCTGTGCCACATATCTGGCAAGATGAGAATGCACTACATAAAGATACTGCTCAACGACAAAGTGACGGTGGAGATCACTCCATATAGCCTAGACAAAGGTAGGATTACACACAGATTTAAATAGATTCTAGTGGCTAGAGACTGGAAGCTGGAGACTTGAGACTGGTTTTCTAGTCTCTAGTAACTAGCTGCCAGTTACTAGCAAGACACGAGCGAGACAAACTATAAACTGGAGTTTAGATATCTTGAACCCTATCAATCGTAGCGACTGTTTTGCCTGTTTGCCCAAGCAATTTGGCATAGACAAGCCTACCAAAGCTACACAGTATATCATCAAAAGTATGACACAGCTGACACCGAGTGACTTTACAGCGGTGCAAAGACAAAGCAGATTTCGCCCTATCAAAGACACAAAAGACCTATGCGACAGGCTAGTAGATGAGATAAGACACAAGGAACAAG
>JAOZTH010000098.1 GCA_029939245.1 Arcobacteraceae bacterium | reverse complement strand
AAAACAAGAGAATCGCTTTTTTCGTAGAAAAAATGTTTCCTGAAAAAACCCAGACACAAATCAAGCTCGCTTTGTCATTTTTATATTATTAGCAATTTAACATAGAAAATTCTTTTTTATAAAAATTCACATCATTTGTGAAAATTTTATCATAAAATTTATCATTGTTTATGTTTTCTTCATTTAATCCAAATCTTATGATGTTTGATTCTATAGATATTGGGTCAAAATATTTTACTTCAGGAGATCTATATACAACACAAAATATAAACTTGTATTTTTTTTGAGGTAAAAAATCTCGCAAGATAGCTTTTAGGACTCTTGTGCCACTATTGAACTTGTTTTTTATATTATGTAGTTTTATATTTGTTATTGGTGAGTTTTTGAACTCTACGAAATAAAATTTATTTTTTCCTAGATATATTGCATCTGGAGAAGCTGGTAGAGGGTAATCGTTGTTGTCTTTGATATATTTATCAAAGTCATATACAGGAGTAGAACTCTTATCCGTACACAAATGCTTTGAGTTTTTGGTATCTAGGCTTGTATCTCGAAAAGTGGATTTGTAGTCTTTAAAAATATTTTCTAGATAATCTCTAATACTCATATCAGTCGTCTGCTAATTCTTTTGCGTCCATTTGTCTAAAGGTCTCAAATGGCTCTGAAAGTATTTTAAATATCTCTGTTAGATTTGTTTTGTTTTCTATAGTATTGCCGACAGCCAACTGAAACGATGTTTTGTGCTCTATGTCATACTTGTCGCTATATCTTTTCAACGCTTCTATCATATATGGGCTGTGTGAAGTTACGAGTATAGGTATATCATACTTTGCCAATATAGATATGATCTTTGCATATTCTACTTGCCATTTAGGATGCAGATGTATCTCTGGTTCGTCTAGTATCACTATAGATGTTCGATTTACAAAGCCATTGTCTATAAGTAGCTGGATTAGCCCAAATGATTTTATACCTGAAGCTGTATTTTTGATAGGTACTCTGTGATCGGATTTAATATATACAAAATCTTTTTCTTCTACATCATAGATAATTTCTCCACCTATAATATTTGATATGTCATGTATAATATCACTTTCAAATAGTTCATCAAAATCAAAGCTAAAATTGTATAATTTTAATTTATCAAACAAATCTTTTGTATGCAAAGTAGTATATGGCACACCGAGTATTCTTGATCTTCTTTTCGTAATATCAAGTCCAGTTTGACTTCGTATTAGCAAGTCATGACTGTTTAGTATTAGTGGTGTTTCTATAAATGTAGCTTCGTTTAGCTCTATCGGTTCTGCATCGTTTTGCAACAATACATTATTGTTGTTATCAATCTTTACATCCAACAACAACAAATCATTTTCATACAATTTTATATATCCAGCTTTTTTGTGGTGTGATAATATATTTGCATCAAACTCAGATCTAAACACTTTGGTTAGTGCATTTTCTATTGATTTTTGTTTGTTTTCTGGCTGGGATATGATATCTTCTAGCTTGTGTATCAGTATATTGACTAGTGATGGCTCGGTTGTGTTGTTTGAAAATTTTGTGTATTGTTCTATATTTTTATGAATAGCATCTATATATTGTTTTGAATTTTTTCTGCTGTTGTAGTAATCCAAGCTAAGTAAATTATCCAAAGTATCCATGTTGTGCTCTTCTATGTTGCCATGTTTTCGTATTAGAAAAAATAATCTTTCCAATATATTGTTGATTTTATACTCTTTTGACTCTTGAAAATCTTCTTTGTATCTACTGATAGCCTTTATGATACAAAACAAAATTTTCCCTACTGTGCTTTTGCCAGTGTCATTTTCACCTGCTATGACAGTAAGTCCATTTAAAGATACATCTGCTTTCTTTAGCATACCTATATTTTCAAGTTCTAGTCTCATATTGAGTTGTTTTCCTTTGTTTTTAAGTATTGTATCCAAAAATACTTTTATTAACTCAAAATCGCAGCTTTCAAACCATAAGCTCACTATTTGCCGCACCACATCACCAACGATATCTATACATACTTGACTTTCTTCGCAGTTATTTATGATAGTTTATTTGTCAAATATATAAACTATATCTATCTGCTACCGTTTAAGCAGTTTGATATCTTTGTTTTGAAAACACTTGATAGATTTATTTTATTTGGATACAATACTCAAAACAACACAAAGGAGCAAATATGAAACAAGCTGTCAGTGTAGAACTAGAGAAAGATGTCGTCCAGTATTTAGATGGATGTGCCAAAGAACTCAACAAAACCAGGACAAACTTGATGGAAAAAGCTATAGAGTATTATTTTGACAGGCTTGATGAGATAGTCAGTGACAAAAGGATAGATGATATAAAAAGCGGCAAGACAAAAACAGTTTCTATGGATACAGTATTTGACAAGGCTGGATTAAATGTTTGATGTTGCTTTTGATACAGAAGCAGAAAAAGAGTTTTTGAAGCTAGATAAAAAAATTCAAGCACTAGTAGCCAACAAAATCAAAGAGTTAGAAAAAGGCAATTTTGCAAACGACAAGTCTGCTCTAGCTCCCTAACTTCGCGGTCGCCCCGTGGGCTCCTATACTTGTCTCTAGCATATTGTCTCGCTTGTGTTATCGCTTCTTGCAAATATTTTCTCCGTCCCAAAGATAGATTTATAAAATTTAGATATAATCATAAAAACAAAAGGAGCATATATGTATGCAGTCCAATTTCAAGCCCCGATACACGATGGGGTAGTCCATATACCCAAGCAATATACACAGATACAACACAGCGACAAAGCTAGATTTGTAGTGATGTATGACAGTGTCGATGAACCTGCAAAAAAAGACAAAGAGATACAAGCACAGCTTGATGAGTTTCATAAACTTAGAAGCAAATCAAACAATAAAACAGAAGCTACTATGGAACTCGCCACAAATACAGATGGGATGATAGATGACGGTGTTTTTTGATACAAATGTCCTAATATACGCTTTTTGCAAAAACTTAGACAACAAACAACAGCAAGATATATCGTTGCAAATATTTGACAAAGCAATAGAAAATCAAAATATTATAGTGTCAGAATTAATACTTTGTGAGTTTGCTTTTATATCAAACAAGCTCAAAGAAAACAAAGACGAAATAGACAACAATCTGAGATTTTTATCATCTTATTTAAAACAATCAAATCCATATATAAATCAAAGAGCCATAGAAATATTGAAACAATCAAACCTATATAATAGTTCGTTTGATGTGTTTCATCTAGCATTTTGCGAATACCATAATACCAAGCTGATAACTTTTGACAAGGGATTTAAAAAACTTCAAAAATTGTCTAAAATACAGATTGATATAAAGCAGTGATAATACCCAAACAATTTTCTCCATCCCAAAGATAAATTTATAAA
>JAOZTH010000097.1 GCA_029939245.1 Arcobacteraceae bacterium | reverse complement strand
ACGGGGGTGTTAGAAAAGCAAAAAGTGATAGTAAAATAAGATATTTTGACAAAAATTGATGTTTTTGGTGCTATATTTTGTGTTTTTTTAAATATTTTTGTCTTTTATCGCTTGGACTGCTTCTAGCGAAAAAGAGGCTCTATGGTAGAGCATCTATCTGGCACGATAAAAATATCTTATATCGTCTCATAGTCTCGGGACGATGGGAACGAGGCAAGTGTTAAGTTGGAAGTGTGAAGCGCTAAGTGTTAAGTTGCAGTAGTTTAAATGTTTGATTGTGTTGTTTTATGTTTGAAGTGATTTGCATGATTTGCCCTAAGCTATCGCTTTAGGGTTCCGAGATGATTGATAGTCTTCCTTTTTTAGTAAAAGTTTGATTAACTTTCGGAACCCCGAAGCTTGCTTGGGGCCAAACATTGAACGGACGACAAACTGTAGATTGTCCGCAGTTGTTTGTTTTGCCCGCATTCTCGCAAGCAAATACTTTGTGAACAAGTCAAAAGTGAGATATTTCCTATAAAATCCCGCTCCTATTTACTGTTTTATGAGCTATAGAGATTTTTAATAGTGTTTTTTATATTATTTCGCTATAATACAAAATATTAAAAATAAACACAACTCAACACAAAGGATTTTTAACATGAGATTTGTAGACCCCAAAAATGACCTAGCATTTAAAAAGATATTTGGAGACGAAAACAAAACAGAAGTGCTGATAAGCTTCCTAAATAGTGTGCTAGACTTCAAAGATGGCAAAGCTATAGTCTCTACATCACTCACCAATCCATGTCAACCAAAGACAACCATGAGCCCACGGGGCGAACACTCGTTAGGGAGCGACAGACCTACTTGTAGGTCAAGCGATAGCACGAGTGAGACAACAATGGAACTCAAAGAGACCATACTGGATATCAAAGCTACCAACCAAGACGGCGAGAGTTTTATAGTAGAGATGCAAAACAAAAGGAACGATTTTGACAACATCATCAAGCATACAAGACTTTTTTGACTTCAATAAAAAAAATTAAAATGCTCAATACAAAGTTATTGATCTATTTGCAGGAGTTGGCTGTATAAGATTGGGATTTGAAAATGCTTTCAAATCAAATGCTAGTTTTGTCTTTTTGCATGTTGCATATTATAGTTTTTTTTGATTTGGGGGTTTGTTTTTTTGTATGGGCAGACCTGTGTGTCTGCCCGTTTTGGGTTTTAGATCATAACTTAACTATCTATTTAGCTCTATAAGACTTATAAATACTCATAAAACAATCCTCGTCCATACCCAAAAGAGAAAACGAATTGTTGCCATCATAGCTATAAACAGCATAGTTAAATTGTGCTGGAAACTTATACGATGGCATATCTTTGCTACTTGTCATAAAATAAACACCATCTATCTTTTTGATAAGTTTTGGGTGCTTAGTTTCATCTATTATAGGATTAGCTATACTAAACTTAGTCCCTGATTTGGGATCATTTTTGATATATTGATACAATCCATCTATCCTTTGACAAACTTTGTTTGTCGTAGCCACGGCAAACTTTTTGCCTGCTCCACCATATGTTTTGTGGTTGTTTTCTTTGTAATCTGTAACACCTTTCAACACAAACGGACCAAATGTAAAACTCTTTTTGGTTTTGTCATATTTTGGCTCAATAGTATCAGCAAAACTTATGCCCCCTGCCACCCAAAACAGCACTATTGCTACACTCATAATCTTTTTCACAGAAATATTTTTTTCTGTGAAAAAAAGCGATTCTCTTATTTTCATATTTTCTCCTTTTGTTTAAATTCAATTCTTTTAACTCTATCACCACTCATAGTGATAGAGTTGTAACCTCTATTCAATCCATATCGCAATATATTGTCTCTTAGTCTAAAACTGTCATAATTTTTCATCAAACCCAGATATGAGTTACATATCTCCAATGGTTTATCTACAATACCTATCGTATCTATTTTTCTATAAAATGCGCTTTTGCATCTTTTGTCAATATAAATTCTATATGGCTTGATAAACACTCCCAAAAACTTCACACCTGTTTTAATATGTTGAAAATATATTTTCCCAGGATGAATATCTAAAAACAGATTTTCTTTTAAAAATATATCAATCTTTTTCATAGCAAGTTTCAATCTTTGTTTGTCTTTGCACACCATAAAAAAATCATCTACATACCTACCATAATACCGAAAACCCAGCTTGTGTTTTATATATTTGTCCATGCCATCAAGATAAATATTGCCAAACAATTGACTAGTAAGATTGCCTATGGGTAGTCCTGTGTCTCGTGGGGCATTAAATAGCGACTTGTCATATGGCAAACCAGCCCAATCGCTCCTATCGCCTTTTATGACAGCATCTTTTGTAGGGTCATGATAGATTATCATCTTTATAAGATATGATATAAAATCCAAATTGACTTTTAGTTTATATGAAAATTTATTTAAAACTTTCATAACCTGAAACATCAGGACATCTTTTTTTATATTCATAAAATATCCCTTGATATCTAGCTTCAAGACATAGGCATCTTTGGTATAGTTATCACTCGCTCCTCGTATAGCTTTTTTCAATCTTTTTATACCGGACGATGTGCCTTTGTTTTTGCGACAACTATAACTATCGTGGATAAATATATCTTCAAATATATGGTTGATGTAGTTATACACGAGATGATGAACTATCCTATCCTCAAAATTTGCAGCAAAGACCTCTCTTTGCACTGGATAAAACGATATAAAACAAATAGATTTTTTTGGTGTATAGCTTCTATCACACAATCTATCAGCCAAAGCTATGAGTCGGCTTTCATAGTTTACTTCATACTCCATGACACTATACGATGACCTTTTGTTTTTACGAGCAGCATAATATGCCTCAAACAAATCTACCAAAAGCTTGTCTCTATTTGCCACACGACCTCCCCCAAGCAGTAAGTTGCTTGGATACACTCTCGCACAGATCATTTAACCTCACAAACTTTTTAGTATTTACTTGTCTTAGGTCTTTGAATAGCCTCAAAAACACACGAACTACTTCTATATTTTCTCTCGCTTTGCCTATATGTGGCAACTTGTCTGCTGTGCTATTTGCTCGGTAGATATTGACTATCATATCCATCATCTCCTTTTTGATACTCTCTCCTATGGTATATTTATACTCTTTGTTGAAGTCTTTGGTAAATCTAAACAACTCCAACAACAGCTCATAGCTTGTCTTATAAACAGGCAAAAAATTATATACTGCCATCTATGTTCCTTTCTTTTTTGTTTTTACAAAACTTATCATCAAATAGGTTGCTCCTCATTTTCTCTTTTTCGCAGAAAGTTTGAACTTCGTCCAATCGCCTCGGCTAGTTTTGCTTTGCAAAAAAGTTTCTATAAAACAAGAGAATCGCTTTTTTGC
>JAOZTH010000048.1 GCA_029939245.1 Arcobacteraceae bacterium | reverse complement strand
AGTAGAAAATTGAAAATTTACTATAATATACAAAAACAAGAGGTCATAGGATAGCTATAAATTGGGATGTATCTATAACATTCAAAATCATTTGACGATTTGTAAGATATAAAATGGCTCCGGTACCTGGATTCGAACCAGGGACCAAATGATTAACAGTCATCTACTCTACCACTGAGCTACACCGGAATTGTAGTCATTTTATCCAAAAAAGATAAATTTACTACAAAAAAACTACAAAATCCAAAAATTTGTGCTTTTAAACCATAGTTTGCTACTTAAACACCACCATATATATCTGTCCGTTTCGTTTGATATATAGCCGTTTTTTCTTGGATTTGTATCTTTTCGTAGCTCTTTTGATATCATCTGGACTATTTATGACTATTTTCTCTATCTGGACTATATGGTCGCCTTGCCTTAGTCCTATCTCATATGCTTTGCTGTTTTGTTTGACTTTGGTTATAACTACTTTGTGTAGTCTCGCTATATATTTGATACTCGCACCCTCTATAAATTTATCTGGCTCTACAGCGACTGTGTCGGACTCTTTTTTGCCCAGTTTGACTCTGATTTGTCTGTCTTGTTTGTCTCTCTCTATAGACAAGACCACAGTATCATCTGGCTTGTAGTTTCCTATAGCGGTGCTGAAACCGTTTGCATCTTTTATGGCTTTGTCGCCTACTTTATATACTAGGTCGCCTCTTTGAAGCCCATATTTGCTGGCACTTGAGTTTTGAGCTATATTTATGATGATAGCACCTTTGTCTCTATCATATAGACTTTCTAGCTCTTTGGTGATATTTTTGATAGATACTCCCAGATAGCCACGGACGACCTTGCCGTATTTTATAAGTCTTTGTGCTATATCTTTGACCATGGTTACAGGTATAGCAAATCCTATACCGTTGTTGCCACCGCCACGACTGACTATAGCACTGTTTATACCTATCAACACTCCACGACTATCGATAAGAGCTCCACCAGAGTTGCCAGGATTTATCGAAGCATCTGTCTGTATGAAGTTTTCGTATCTGTTTATGCCGACACTGTTTTTATTGAGCGCCGATATGATGCCTTTGGTCACTGTCTGTCCCACACCAAATGGATTGCCGATAGCAAACACCATATCACCTACTTCTAGGTGCTTAGATGACCCCACTTGTATAGCTCGCAAACCTGTCTGCTCTATCTTGATGACCGCTAGATCACTATCTGTATCTATACCTATGATTTTTGCTTGATACTTTTTCTCTTGGTCGGCTATAGAGACTTCTACCTCTACGGCATCTTTGACTACATGGGCATTTGTCACTATATATCCATCGCTAGAGAGTATCACTCCAGAACCCAGCGAGCGTTTGACACGGCTTTTTGGTGATTGACCTTTAAACTCTTTGCCAAAAAACTGCTCAAAAAACGGATCGGCAAATGGATTTGCTCTGCTTGTCTGTGTCGCTTTGCCTTTGGTTGATATGTTTACTATGGAGTTTTTGGTCTGTGCTATATGTTTGCTATACGACAATATATTATCACTGCTATTTGGATAAACTCTAGTGGGGTTTTGTGTTGCATGGTTGAAACTTATGCTCGCTCCATATAGCGACAAACTAAATATAAATAAAACTAAATATCTCATAATCTCTCCTAAAACTTTATCAAACCATCTATAGGACTACTAGCAGTCGCATATGGTTTTTTGTCTATTCGTCCAGACAGATAGCTCAGTCGCCCGGCTTCTGTCGCCATACGAAATGCCTTTGCCATACCTATAGGGTCTGCCGCTTGTGCTATAGCAGTGTTTGCTAGCACTCCATCGACACCTAGCTCCATAGCGATAGAGGCATCACTAGCACAGCCTAGCCCAGCATCTACTATGACAGGCACATTGACTGCATCTTTGATAAATGCTATATTGTATCTGTTTTGGATACCTAGTCCGCTACCTATGGGAGCTGCCAGTGGCATGATAGCATCTGCTCCGCTGTCTTCTAGCTTTTTGGCTATTATCGGGTCGTCATTGGTATATGCAAGAATCGTAAAACCATCTTTTTTGAGCTCTTTGCAGGCGACTATCGTCTCTATCACATCTGGATACAAAGTTTTCTTTGCATCGCCTATCACCTCTAGCTTGATAATATCTATACCTGTAGCCTCTCGCATAAGCCGAAATGTAGCTATAGCCTCGTCTGCTGTGAAACACCCAGCGGAGTTTGGTAGTAGCTTTATGTTTGTGTCTTTGAAGTAGTCCATCAGGTTCTCTTCGTTTGGCTTGGTGATATTCACTCGCCGTATCGCTACAGTGATGAGCTGTGACCCACTAGCTATAGTCGCTTCCCTTGTTTGGGCAAAGCTTTCATATTTGCCACTTCCTACTATAAGTCTGCTAGCAAACTCGTATTTTCCTATTTTTAACATTTTTATCCTTTTTATTTTGTGTATTAAAATATATCATAACAAACTTAAATTTATCAACTTTGATATCATATATCCTTTTTTGTCTATGTTGTTGTCAGTCTTTAGTGTCATCTCTATATTGGCAAAATAGTTCATAAGTTCTAGAAACTTTTTTTGAGAAAATCTGGAAGCTATGGCTACTTTTTTGTTCCATATAGCTGGTGGTGGCTGGTAACCTAGTATATCTCTGGCATTTGCTGTCCCATACATACGAGTATAGCAGTTTATCATCAGTAGCTCTTGAGTAAATGTAGCAAGAGACATGACCATATATATCTCATCTGTCTCATTTGCCATCTTTTGTATCTCTTTGGTGTCGGCTTTGTTTTCAAAAATATCAAACAAAAACTCCTGCAACTCCATATGCCCCATACCAAAACAGAGACTATATATTATCTTGCTGTTTATTTTTTTGTCACAAATAGCGAGTTTGTTTAGGTCATTTATACTTAAGCCCAGATCCTCTTCGTGTAGCAAATAGAGTGTCTCCATAGCATCATACTCGTAGTTCATACCCAAGCTATCTGCCTTTTGTCGTAGCAAATTTATAGCTACATCAAACTGTGGCTTGAAAAACCGCACAAATGCCCCGTCACTTTTGTCTATAAAATACTTTTCATAAGTAGCTAGCTTTTCTTTTGTTTTTATGGCAAATATTATGACGCTATGTGCGTTTTCTTTTGCTAGTTGGACTATATTTTTGACCTGTTTGCTATCGAGTTTTTTGTCTGTCTTTATCACGAAAAAGTTAGTCTCACAAAACAGCGAGTTTTGTCGTATATCACCTAGCAGTTTTTCGTAGTTGTATTCATCAAAATATATATAGTTTATGTCATCTGTTCGTATGCCGTGATGATTTATGATTTTAGTAGTGTATAACTCCAGCATATATGACTCATCGCCATATAGCAAATAGGAGCTGTGTTTTTTGTCGTTTTCTAAAAATCTATCAAATACATTTATATACATAGCAAACTCTATACAAAAAATTCTACAAACTCTTGTTTGTCTTTTGTTTTTGTTTGCTGGTGAAGTTTGCCATCTATTAAAATATCATAACTCTCACCTGTCGTGGTCTTGGCATAGCTTAGCAATATATCCATAGCATATGTGGCATCACTGCTTGAGGCATCTTTTTGTAGCAAACAATACGGACCGGGTATATTTTGGATAGATAGCTTAATATAATTTGTATTTATTATACTTGCAAGTTTTTCGTTGTCTTCTTGGTTTCGTCCTACTATTAGTTTGGCACCATCTGGCAACCTAAAGTGCCTGCCGTGCTTTATAGTGGCTATATCATCTACTTCTAGCTTGTCAAACTTTACAAACTCCGACAATCTTTGACTAAACGATATGTCAGTTAGCAAACACCCACCACCGGGAGCTTCAAAATCCTCTAGCCCTATATCTTTTGCCATCTGTAGTTGGACGGTTCTGCTTCGCCCCTCTATATCTAGTAGCCGTTCTCTATCTATCCAGCCTTGCGTTTCTGGCTTGGTTATAGGCAAAAGTTTCGCACTAAGTGGTCGCACGATGAGGTCATCCTCTTCGTTTTGTCCTAGCGATGCCACTTGACCTAGTGCTTCTCGTCTTTGACTCATAGGTCGCTGACCTACTACTTCGCCACTTATCATAAAGTTCGCTTCATATTTTTGTAGCAGTTTGTTAGTGTAACGAAACATAAACCCATGACAATCGATACAGGGATTGAAATTTTTGCCATAGCCGTATTTTGGATCAAACAACACTTCGTCTAGAAACTCGTCTTTCAAGTCTAGCACCTGCAAAGTCGCCCCTATTTGCTGACACATATTTTCTAGATGTTTTGTCTTGTCATTTGTAGAACCAAAGCCAGTATCTATATGCACTGCTACCACTTCAATACCTTGGTCTATGACTAGCTTCATAGCTAGCACACTATCAAGCCCACCGCTGAAAAGTGCCAACGCTCTCAAAAAAGTTCTTTGGGATTTATATAGCTACTATCTTTTGTAGCTTGGAAGTTCATGGTGTCTTTTACTCGTCCTATCACCGCACCTTTTTTGAGCCATTTGCCTTTTTTGATATTTGGTGCTATCTTATCTAGATGTGAGTATATGGTATGCATATTGTTTTTGTGTTTTATTATGACAACATTTTCCAAAAGTTGAGAATTTTTCTTGCTATAGACAACTTTGCCATCAAACACAGACATGACTTTTGCATCTTTTTGTTTGGTTTTGAGAGTGATAGAGTCGTTGAAAAGTTTTATCTTATAAACCTTGTCATAAGTCTCGCCAAAACTTTTAACTATACGAAAATCTTTTATAGGGGCTATAGTTTTAGCTCCTGTGTATCTTGTAGTCTTTACTCCACCTGAAGAGTAGCCAATACTTCTCACATTCATATTTTTCGCTGTTTGTGTATCTGTCTTGTCAATTTTTGTCGGTTTGTCTGTGATTTTTTGTGTTTTTTGCCGTTTTACTATGTTTAAGTTTGCCAGTATTGAGTTGAGTTTTCTTTGTTGTGAGATTATTTTTTTCAACTCTTTTTTGTAGGCATTGTGTTTGTAGTTTAACTCTTTTTTTGTTTTACTTAAAGATTTGTTGAGCTTTTCTAGCCTCTTTTTATCCTCATTGTCTTTTTTTATCAGCTTAAGTATCTTGTTGATTTTTTGTTTATTTTTATCCTGTTTGTGAACTATTTCTCCAAATTCCACAGATAACTTTTTTGATGTTTGTTTGGACTGCCGACTTAATATCTTGTAAGAATATGTATCTATTATCTCTTTTGTTGTTCGTTTAGAGTTTAGCTGGACGGCGATGGAGTTTATATAGTTAGAGGCCAGCACTTTGGCTATATTTCTCTCTGTGAGTTGTTTTTGTTCTTCTATGTGCAAAGATTGTTCGGTCAGTAACGATAGCTCTTTTTTTATATCTTTGATTTTGATTTTATTTTTTGATATAGACGACAGTTCATTTTTGATTTTTTGTTTTAGCTTTTTTTCTTTTCTTTTTGCTGTATTTATTTTCGTAGCTAGCACTCGCACCTTTTTCGATGCTATTATCTCTCTTAGTTTTGTTTTTTTTATCTTGTCTTGATTTTCTTTTATTTTGTCATCGATACCACCAAGCAACAATAAAGGCACAAGCAAAAACAGACTTACTATGAGTAGATTATTTTTCATATTTTTGTTTTATTAGCACCATAAGCACAGTGACAGTAGATATAAAAAACGAAAGTGCAAATATAGAAAAGTAGTCGCTGTTAAACTCAACTTGGATATAGTTGTATTTCATAAGCTCTTTTGACACAAACAAACTCAAGTTGTTTAAAATATAGTATATGATAAATATAGCTATGACACTTGAATATATCGCACTAAAAAGTGCTGTCAAGATGATAGGCTTCGAGCAGTAAAACAGCGACGCTCCGTGAAGTTGCATTATATATATACGGTTTTTATTTTCATAAAACCATATTTTGATATGTTTAAGCAAAGTTAGAAATGAAAACAGCACAATCACAAAGAAAAATATATTTATGATATCGTATAGCATCAAAAACATAAAATATTGTTGGTTGTGGTCCTTTGCAAATACCTCCACCTCTATGATAGAGCTTATAGTTTTGAGTTTTGTCGTGATGGCGACTAGCATAGCAGTAGATGGATAATCCACAAGCTTAAGCTGATAAAAATTTGGCAGCTCTTTGTTTAAAAGTTCTACAGAGTTGTCGCTTAGACTATCTTTTAGGTTTTCTATGATTTTATCTTTGTCCAACTCTTGAAAAGTTCTCATACCGATATCAAGTTTGTCTATAGCATCTTCGTCTATACTTTCATGAGATACTACAACTATAGCATAGTCGCTGACAATAGATTTTTTGTAGTTATCAACCACTTTATACAAGGTCAAATACATAGTATATGACAACAACATAGCACTTAGTGGTATCACAAAAGACAAATAACGACTAATAACTTTCATACAATTTTCCTCCGTCTATGTTAAATCGTCTAAAATTTATGTTAAAATTTACAGGGATTCTGTGAGTTACAACTATGACCGTGATACCTAGCTGTTGATTTGCTCCTTTTAGCAAGTTCCATATCACACTAGCAGAATACTCATCTAAGTTTCCTGTAGGTTCATCTGCCAGTATTATACTAGGATTGTGGGCTAGAGCTCTAGCAACCGAAACTCTTTGTTGCTCGCCCCCACTTAGTTGATTTGGATAGGAATGCCTCTCTGGTTCTAGTCTCACATGTTCTAGCAGTTTGGTAGTTTGAGTTTGACAAAGCTCTTCTGTGTAGCCGTTGATTTGCAAAGGTAGCATGATATTTTCTTCTACTGTTTTTTCTTGTATTAGCTTGTAGTCTTGAAATACTATACCCATATCTTTTCGCAAACTCATAAGCTGCGAACGAGTTATATCGGCCATATCTATACCGTTGACTATAAGTTGTCCCGATATTGGTTTGATATCGGCATACAAACTGTTTAGTATAGTAGACTTACCGCTTCCGCTTGCCCCGCTTATAAATATAAAGTCATTTTTTTTGATACCAAAACTTGTGTCTTGGATTATCGCCTTTTTTTTGTCATAACTTAACTCTAAGTTAATAGCCTCAATCATCATATAGTACCTTCAATAAATTTTTGTGTGCTTTTATATTTTCATGGGTTGCTATTGGTTTGTTTTGAAAATACCTCAAAACACCACTTTTCAAAAGCAAATATCTCTTTGTAGGCCTATCAAAAGCACCCATAGTCAAGGCAAATATAGAAGTTTGTTTGTCTATATCGTAGATAACCCCAAAGCTCAAAAAATGATCTTCAAAGAGAAACTTTTTTGTCTTTATAACATCACACACATTTTTGTAGTTTATTATATCCAAAAAAACAAAATCGTAGCCACGATTAGCGAAAATATCTTCATTTTGATTGATCAATGTCATATCGTAGATATTTTTGCCCATCTTTTTCCACCTATCTTCATATTTGCTTGATACATCTATATCTATATTTAGCTTCATATTTGTGTTGTCATATCTATCAAAAAGCAGTTTGCTAGATATGTAATAATTTTCACTATCAGTCCGCAGATTTAACCTGCCTAGCTTTTTTAAAGTTCGTATGCTTTGACCTATAAACTCACTATTTATCACTCTCCTGTGTGGTTTGTCGTCCCACGGCACTGGAAAATGCACATATATATCGCCCAGATAATTGTCTGGCACTATACTTAAAAGTTGCCTAGCATCACAATGCACTATGATGATATTTTTGATATTTTGTATCGCCACTTGGTTGTCTAGTTGTTTTATAGATGCTGTATGTATCTCGACCCCTATATACATCGTGTCTGGATTTGTCGTGGCTATGTGAAGTATGTGCCTACCGCTACCAAACCCCACCTCTATAGATATATTTTTGTATTTTTTTTGTATCTTATCAAATATCTTTGATTGTTCAAACTCTCTCATATCTACTATAG
This sequence comes from Arcobacteraceae bacterium, assembly GCA_029939245.1. Lineage (GTDB taxonomy): Bacteria > Campylobacterota > Campylobacteria > Campylobacterales > Arcobacteraceae > B24-G6. Next base: position 3,736 of record JAOZTH010000048.1, on the reverse strand, counting down.
AGCTGTGTTGTGTTGTTTGCTGTTTGTTTGTCTGGATATTTGAAAACAATATCTCCAGTCTGTGATAGCTTGCAAAACATTTTATAGCATTTTTGATGATATCTATAGGCAAGACTTTTGTCGTCTTGTCAAGCTTTATCAAGGTTCCGTTTTGATTCTTTTTTTGAATCAACACAAACTCATTGTCTCTAAAGCTCACGACTATTAGACAGTCTGTTGTCTGTGTAGAGACAGCAAGTTTTTGAAACTTATATTCTCCTACTTCAAACTCTTTGTTTAAGTTGTGTTTGCAACTTTTGACCAATATATGCGGCAACTGCTTAAAACTCCACAGAAGTTTCGAGAGATTCTAGTGACATCAAGCCATATTTATCTACTGCTTGGACTGTGTAGATATATTTTTCACCTCGTTTTATATCTTTATCTTTAAACTGTGTGACAGTTAACTTGCCTATTTTTTGTGTATCGTTTAAAAAAGCCATACCATCTTTTCTTTTTCGCACATAATAATAGACAGCTCTTTTGTCTACACTTTTCCACACAAAACTTATAGAGTTTCCACTCTTGTGAACTTCTATTATGATAGGAGGTGCAGGACGACCCAATGTTTTACCAAGAGTAGATCTCGTATTTTGAGTGCTTTCTAAGTTGTCTTTGTCTACTATCGCCACTTTATAAAAGCCAGACACTCCGGGTTCATCTATCTTGTGTATGTAGCTATTTGACTTTTTGTCGACTTTTGCTATCACAGAAAACATATAGTTTGTGCTTCCTACACCTTTGTATATTTTATAATACTTTATCTCTTTTGTATCATTTGGAGGTTCCCAGCTTATAGTTACCTGTTTTGGTTGATTTGTGCTAGCTGTGACATTTTTTGGTGATTTTGGCACCCTTTTTGTCTTAGATGATACGATTTTGCTAGAAGATGATTTTATACCATCATAAGTAACACAAAAGATTCTGTATCTATATGTTTTGTTGTCATGAACATCGTAGTCTATGTATTCTGCATTTAGCCTGCCTTTGACTCTAGCTATCTCCACCCATTTGTCTACTTTTTGCGGACTTCTTTGTATCATATAAAAATAAACCCCTTCATATCTATGTGGTCTCCACATGATTTTTGTTTGTCCAGGTAGCTGTGTCAAAGCGACTATATAGCCAACTGAACTTAAAACTTTTTTAGTAGTCTCTTTGTATGGCAAAGATGACTTTGATTGTGTACCATTTTTGCCTATAGTTGATATACTATAGTAGTATGTAGTATTTGGCTGCAACTTTCTGTCTACAAAGTGCGATACAAACCTATTGTTAAATGACCCGACCAACACGAAGTTTCTATTGCCTTTGTTTGTGTTTGATCTATAGATATTGTAGCCTTTTATCTTGTTGTCTTGGACTATACTCCACTCCAAAGCTATGCTTGACATATTTGCCATAGACTTTATATCTTTCCTCTCTATCGTTTTTAGATTCCTGTCTATCTTTGGTTTTATTATATTTACTTTGTCAGGATTTGTGCACCCACTACTCAATACCATTAAACATATTGTCAATATTGACATCATCAATTTTTTCAAACTCACTCCTTGTGTTAAAATTTTGTTTTATATAGTTATCATACTCATCATCAAACTGGGCTTTGTATGTCATCTTTTCACCACTATTTGGGTGATTTAGATACAATATAAAAGCATGAAGGTATATTTTATCATCTTTTCCCTTAAAGTTATACAGTTTATCGCCGATTATGTGTCTATTTATATAGTTTAGATGTGCTCGTATCTGGTGAGTTCGCCCTGTATATAGCTTGCATAGCACCATCTCTTTGGTCTCATCTATGCTTGTAGCAAACTTTTTAAAAGCAGTTTTGCTTTCTCTTTGTGGGTTTGAGACGGACATTTTTATCCTGTTGTTTCTATCTCGTCCTATAGGCTTGTCTATCACTATATCATCTTTGAGTGGTCTATCTATCACTGCTACATAGAACCTACCCATAGTTTTGTTTTCAAGTTGTGCAGATAAGTTTTCGTGTGCTTTGTTTGTCTTGGCTACTACCATGACCCCTGAAGTACCTTTGTCTAGTCTATGCACTATACCGTGTCTTATTTCATTGCTCAAAGTTGACAGTGATATGTTTTTGTATTTTAGCCAGTCCACCAGTGTAGGTTCATGCACAGTGGGAGCATCGTGTATTATCAGTCCACATGGCTTGTTGATTATCAGCATAAACTCATCTTCATATATTGTCTTTATATCAAATTTTATATCATTTTCAAACTCAGAGTTGTCTATATTTTTTATTTTGTTTTCTATGATTTCTATCATGATTTCATCTTGATACAAAAGTTTCACAGATGGTTTAGTAGTTTTGATACCATTTATAGTCACAAAGCCGTTTTTTATAGCTGTTTGAACTTGATTTCTGCTATATCCTATCAGCTCGCATAGTGATATATCTAGGCGAATATTTGCAAATTTTTCATCTATTTTGTATTTTTTAAGCATTTTTAGATAAACTCCTATCATGTATATTTTAGACAAAAGAGTTTTTTCGCATTTTGATTTTGTATCTATAGCACTAGTGTTGCCACTTATAGCCATATCTTACCAGCTTGTAGGTAGTATTAGTCCTATGCTAGCATCCAAACAAATAGCATATTATTCCGTAGGATTTGTGCTATTTTTCTTTATACTTCTTTTGCCTATTCGGCGATTTGTATCTATTATACCATTTTTTTATTGGATTAACATAGGATTATTGATTTTTCTAAAATTTTATGGCACAACTCAAGATATGGGAGCCAAACGATGGATAGAAGTGCCACTTACTGGTATGACTTTTCAGCCATCAGAGTTGTTTAAGCCTGTGTTTTTACTCATGCTGGCATATCTTGTGCACAAGTATCCAAAACCAAAAGGCGGATACACTTTCAAATATTTTACTATATTTTCTTTTTATATTTTGTTGCCATCTGTTCTTATATTGATAGAGCCAGATCTGGGCACTTCTTTGGTGTTGTTGCTCGTAGGCTATGGAGTGCTTTTTATCGTAGGAGTCCAACGAAAGATTTGGATCACTATATTGTTGGTTGTGTCTATAGCATCGCCTTATATATATACAAATATCATCAAAGATTATCAAAAGAAACGAATAGAAGACTTTTTATCTAAAGAACCCAGCTACCAAGTGCGACAATCCATCATAGCTATAGGTTCTGGCGGATTTTTAGGTCAAGGAGTAGAAGAAGCGACACAAACCAAGCTAAAGTTTTTGCCCATCGCTACTAGCGATTTTATATTTTCATATTTGGTAGAGCGATTTGGATTTTTAGGAGCTATGGCTGTGCTTTTGTTGTATCTGTTTTTGATATTACACCTGCTAAGCTTCAATATCTATCTCAAAGAATACACCCTAGTCAAAGTTTTTGCCACAGGCACTGCTATATTGATATTTTTAAATATGTCAGTAAATATACTTATGGTTATAGGACTAGCACCAGTGGTAGGTTTGCCACTACCTATGTTTAGCTACGGCGGAAGTTCTTTTATCAACTATATCGTGTTGTTTGCTATACTTGAAAACTTATTGACATTTAGATTTCAAGATAGTTATGGATGACGATCAAATCTCATCTACACACATGCTATGATATCTATCCAGAACCACGGACTTGTTAATTTTGAATGCTGAATTTTAAATTTTGAATGTTGGCAACCTATTCGGAACCCC
>JAOZTH010000007.1 GCA_029939245.1 Arcobacteraceae bacterium | reverse complement strand
AAACATGAGGAGTCCTTCTATAGTTTCAAATTAAGTTTTGTTTCGATATAATGTGCCACAAAAAACGAAGTGGATAAATATATATCACAGCTAGAGTTTCAAATTAAGTTTTGTTTCGATATAATGTGCCACACAGGGGTATCAAGCCTACCAAAAAGAGACAAAAGTTTCAAATTAAGTTTTGTTTCGATATAATGTGCCACCGCGACAAAAAAGCCTATAGATATAGGCTTTGTGAGGTTTTATTTAAATATTTTTTTCGTTTAAGGAAATTATGTTAAAATAGACCACATTTGTGGAAAAGTGGCACATTATATCGAAACATTACCACTGATTGAAATCATAATGACGGATAAATACAAATGAAGTGGGTCATCTGGTCACTGGCGACTTGTCGCCATACCATACCCATCCGTCACTTTTGATAGGTTTTTCAAAACCTATCATCACAATAGTTTATGTATTCACATTGAGAGCATTTGCTACTACCTGCACTGCTGTGTGGTAGAACATCATTATCTATGATATTTTGTATATTTTTGATAGTTTTGTCAAAATCATCTTTCATATCCGTAGTTATAGTTATCTTGTGTAGCTTCATATTATTGCTATAGCTTATGTATGCTTGGTGGAACTTTTTGTCGTATTTTAAACTCAAAAGCAACCCATATCCATATAGTTGTAATATATGAGAATATGTGGGTTTTTTGCTCAAAATATCTTTGAACTCTACAGGCACTATCTCGTCTGGTGATATCAAAGCTATATCTACTATGCCACATATATTTAGCTTCTCATTTTCTATATATTTGTCTAGCACAACCTCGTTGAACTTGATATCAAGTTTTTTGAACTTTCTGTTTTTTGACAGTTTTTCTTGTAGCTTGTGATACTCTACTCCCAAAGCTACATGTCTAGGATATATGGGCTTGATATTTGTAAGTAGGCTAAAATACACTATCCTAGGACAAAAATGATATTGTCTGATGAGGTTTATAGGTATCATTTTATATTATCTCAAAACTTTCTGGGTGCTTGAAGTCCTCTTCATCGTATCCGAAGCTATCGTTTAGGTCTTTGTCCAGTGTCACATTGACCAGCAGTGCCTTGTCGGTCATGATATCACAGTATTTTTTAAACAGTTGTTTGATAACTCTTTTTTCGCTTACTAGCACATATCCCCACATCACTGACTTTTGTATCGATACAAGTCCTACATCTTTGAGTTCTTCGAAAAATTTGGTTCGTTTTTTGGTGTCGCTAATATCGTAGCTGACTATGATTTGACTATACATACTACCACCTAAAAATATACGATTTGTATCGGTTTTTGCTACAAAAATATCCAGATATTTTATACACTTGTCGTTGGATTATGCTTTCCAATGTGAGCTTGTTGTGGTTGTATATGTATCTTTTGCCAAGTGTAGATAGGATAGCGCTAGCTACATCTTTTTTGACTTTGTCAAACTCTTTTGCACTTGATAGTTTAGCTCTCATCTTGATGATATTTCTATCTACTACGAAGCTTCTATACTCCTCCATGATGTCTAGCACCAGCGATGGTTTGGCACTTTTGGGTGTATGAAGCACTCCAAAGTATGGCTCCAGTCCAGCATTGATACATGACTTGTAGATAAAGTTAAACAATATGGCATAGCCGTAGTTCAAAGCTATGTTTGTGATCTCTTCGCTGTGTCTTTTGGTGCGGTATTTGAAGCTTTCTGGAAACAATTCATAGTATTTGATAAGATCAAAATAATGGTTTGCTCCCACTCCCTCTATGCCCAATATAAACTCTGTCGATATATCTGTAGTATTTTTAAGCTTCGTTATCAAGCTGTCAAATAGTTTTATGGTTTGTGATTTTTTGTCGTCTGTTTTTCCTCTAGTGCTATATAACATAGTAGCTCTTTGGTTTTTGAGCTTGCCTACTATTAGCTGTCTTGCTAGCTCTAGCCCTCTATGGCTACTACATATATCAAACTGATTTTTCCTCACCATCACTGACTTATGTTCATATAGTGAATGCACAGCACTAAAAGAGTTGAAAGTGTTGAAAAATATCTTGATCCCTCTTTGAGAGCAAGAGTTTATCAAGTCGCTAGATAGAGATATACCTTTGGATAATACTTGGATGGTTTTGATACGATTAAGTGCTGTTTCACTGACTATCTTGCCATCTTGTTTTATCGTAAGTCTATGGGACTTTAGCCCCAGAAAAAGCCCAAAATTGTTTACTATTATATGCTTCACAACAGTTTTTTATAGTTGGCTAAAATATTTTGATGAAATTTTTTTGGTATTTTATCCCAATCTACAACTTGTATCAAGATAGGTATGTTTGAATCGTTTAGAGAATTTTTAAATCTCACAAGCTCTTCTGTGTCTATTTTTTGATCTTCTTTGGAGACAACAACCAAATCCAAATCGCTCATATCATGAGCATCTCCATTTACACGACTTCCATAAGCCCACAAGCTAGGTAAGTATATAAATATTTTTTCGGCTATCAATAAAATTTTGTCTTTGTCTTTATCTCTAAGTATCATCTATCAACCTTGCAAGTTTATCTACATCTTTTATAAACTGCTCTATCAAAACCAAAGTTTCGTTTGCTAGATATTCGCCATAATCATGAGTAGTTGTATTTCTGTTGTCTCTATACTTTAGCCATCTTTCAACTTCATCTATAGTTAGCAAACTATGAAGTCCAGCTTGTCTAAATATGTCTTTAAATGAAAGCTCATCTACTGCTTTGTTGGTATGAAAATATGGTCTCAATACTTTTTTCAACAATTTTCCTGATTGTTCCAAAATTATCTCAAACTCTTTTATGACCGCACTTCTATATATCTCATATTCTATCTCGTCCTTATCATATTTTTGTAGTTTTATGTATGCTTTCGAAAGTGCCATATTGCATTTACTTAGATATGTTGTGTCCAATTTTTGCATCTATTTGTCCTTTAGATTGTCCAAGATAATCTGTTTTTTGTCTTTGTTGATGCTAGCTTTATACTTTAGTGTGATTGTTTGATTGTTGTTGTCTACTATAGTCGCTTTTGCATTTATCCCATCTCTTATAGAGCCTATATATTTTGATAGTTCCAAATCCTTATTGTCTATATAGTTTGCGATAAAACTCTCAAATACTTTATCTTTTGCTCCATCAAACACACCTACAGAAGAGATATCCACATCTACAAAACTCGCTTTTACAAATGTAGATATGACAGTGCATCTTTTGGCTTCGGTTATCAGATATGTCAAGTTGCTTACATAGTCGCATATCTTTGTTGTGTCTATAGTGACACTATAGATATTTTTGTCATCTTTGTTAACAAGCAAACAATCTATCAAATCTTTTATTTTGAGCGGTATTGTATTTTTTGAAAAATACGGCACAGGCTTGATGTCGCCATCTATTATATAATTTTTTGTAGCTATGTCTTTATTTCCCAATACTTGCCATGTTTTGCCTCTTTTTATCCTAAACTTAGGACTGCCCAATATCGGCAAACTATATTTGTGTCGCTTTTTGCCTCTTTTTCTTTGTTTTTTGTTTTCTGCTTTTTGTTTTGAATCAAACATATCTTGTAGCAACTCTTCTAAAATCTTGCTATTTAATATAGTTTTTTTGTCATCGGATATATCAAAAAGTTTTTTCTCCTCTAGAAGTTTTTTATATACAGCTTTATATAGCTTGTTGCTAAAATACGGTATATTTTTAATCTTTTCATACTCCAAAAGTTTTGTTTTTTTGTCATCAAAAAATATATTTTGTATCTCTTTTCTGGAAGTAAAGTATTGATACTTGTCTAAAAACTTTAACGACACCAAACCTGGTTTGTCTTTGTTGTTGAATAGTTTATAAATAGTATTTGATACTTTTTGTATATCTATCTTATAAATAGTTTTCTCCTTTACTTTTTCAATATTATCTATGACTATTTTTTTGCCCTTTTCATATACAAACAACAGTAAATACTTAACGAGAATCTCCAGCTCTTTTTTAGTTGTGTTTTCTTTTGTGATATGTTTATAATTTTCACTATAAATTGTATCATCAAAAAGCTTATAAGACCCTAGCTCCTTTTTTGGTGAGTTTATAAAGGTTTTGTTTTTTGCGATATTGTTTATGCTTGACTCTTCTACATAAATATCTTTAAAATCAAAGTTAAATACTCTTTTGCTTATCTTGTCGCTCAAGTTATCCGATCTTTTTATTTTCTGTGCATCGCTGTTGGCTAGATAAAACACCACCATAGCATCTATACAGTGCGAGTGGCTATCTTGAATATCTTCTTTAAACAGATGATTTATCTCTCCAGTAGTTTGATCTACTGCTAGATATCTTCTAGTAGTTGATACAAGTTTATAGTCTATGGTTTTGCTATTTACATCTATCTTTAGAGTTTTATTTTTATTTTTAGCATTAAACTCATATGGAAACTTTTGTACCAGTTTTTCATATACTAGTCTTGCTAGTCTTTTTTGTGTGCCGTTTGTGATAGTTTTGAGCTTGTCCTTTTTTAGCAAGTCAAATGCTGTTTTGAACTCGCTACTTGTATGCTCCATAAACAAAGCATAACGAAATGCTATTTGTTCGTTTAGCTTCAAGTTGTCAAAGTTGGTGAAGTTTGTTTGGTCTATACGGGCTATATTTGTTTTGATAAACTCTTTTATCTCTTTGATATTGTCCGTATGGAACATAGTATTCAGGTGTGGTTTTTTGAGCATATCCAAAGTCCAAGTTGTAGCACCTTTGATGTTTTGGTTGCCATCGCTACTCACATATATCATATTTGCTTTGCTATTATACACACCTTTGCTTTGTGGCAATATGTGATCGTAGTCGCCTTTGTCAAACTGCTTGCCACTATAGGGGCATATATCTATATTTAACCTGTCTTTGTATTCTCTTTTTAGTTTTTTGATATCTTTGTTTGAAGCTCTTTTTATAACGTTTAGATTTTCTTCAAACTCAAAACGATTCTGCTCTAGTAGTATATCCAACTGCACTATATCCTCTATATCGCTTTTGTCTATATTTGTTGTGATTTCATGTGCTAATCTATCTATCATCATATCAAGCATACCATCTATCGGTTTAGCCACATCACTGAGTAGTCTTTGGGCTATAGGGAAAGTTTGGTCGCTTCTTGTTGCATTTTCTTTTGTGCAATTTTGACAAGTTTTGTTAAATCCGCTCAATTCTTTGAAAAGTATCTCAAAGGTTTGTTTAAGTATATTGATGATAGTTGTCAAGTTGTTTTCATCTACTTTTTCTATAGAGTTAAAATATTTTGCCTCTATGTTTAGGTCTTTAAATATAGTTTGGATAGCTTCTAAGTTTGGGTTTAGATTTGTTATGATTTTCTTTATCTCTTTGTCTGCTACACATTTGTCATCGTCAAAACAAGCTTTGACTATATTATAAAAGCCATTTTGGTGCTTTTTTGCTTCGTTTGATATAAGCTCCAGTTGTGTCTGTAGTCCTCTAGTCTTTTTGATAGCTTCCAGATATTTATCTGACTCATCGCTCGTAAAACTATAAGAGTATAGTGGTTTTAATAGAATATGTTTGGCATTGTTTTTGTATGGTGTGTTTGTGCCGCATTTTACAAACACAGAAGTATCGTGAGAGTATATTCCGTTTTTGATTTTCTGCTCTTCTTTATAGTATATTTCGGCTATTGGTTTCAAGCTATCGTAGGTATCTTTGCCAAATAGTTTTTTAAACAGTTCTATACTGTCTATCTTGCCTTTTTCAAACTTCTTTGTGTGTTTAAATACATTTCTGGGGTGATAAAAGCTGTTGAAATTTTCTTCATATATTTTATCGGCATTTTTGTATTTTGTGATTTTGTCAAAAAGTTTCATATCAAAGATTCTTTGTAGGTATTTGCTATATGTCCAGTCTGTTGACTGATATATTATCGGCGCATGGTTGTCTGTATTGTTGTATTTGCTTAGCTCTTTTTGTGATAGTTTTTGGTGTTTTGATACTCTTTTGTCTCGTATGCCTATATGCTTAAACTCTCCTGTGCTTTTGTCTATCTCTTGTGTGATAGTAGCAAACTCATCTTTTGATAGCAAAATATCTATGGCTTTTTTTATATCATCGGTTATCAACTCTGGTTTTATCAGCATACTGTTGCATTTGTAGGTGTCTCGGTTGTTCATATCTTCATATGGTGGGCTAGTGAGTTCTGGGTCGCAAGTTTTGAAAAACGACAATATATCATTGTGTTTGTTTAGCTCTACAAAAAGCTTTTTTCTTCTGCTTTTTGCCTCGTCTTTATAATGAAAAGCTACAAAATATCTTTTCAGAACTTGTAGCTGACTGTTTTTTGTAGAATTTTTATTGAAAAACTTTCGTAATATTCTTAACTGTAGGTTTGAGATATTGCCTACGATATTAAAAAACTCATCTTTAGTAAAGTTTTGTATAAAATCAAACTGCTTTTCTATCTCTTCTTTTATCTCTTTGAGATATTGCTTCCTGGGCTTTGCTCCTGTGGCTATCTCTTTTTGGATACCCGATAAAAATTCTTTCAAAAGTTTCAAATCTTTTGTGATGATTGACTTGTCTTTGACACTTTCTTTGTCAAAATTCAACGATTCTATATCTTGTTTTTCTTTGTCAAAATCAAATTTTGACAGATATATATTGTTGTTTTTTAGTTTTTCTGTTATATCTTTTTCATTTTTGCCTAAGTCTCTGTATCCATATTTTGAAAGCAAAATTTTTACATGTGAAAATGCATTAAATTTTTTGATACTGTTTGTTTTTAATGATACTAAATCATCTAGTATTTTGTCTTTTTTTGAAAAGTTTATCAAGTTAGAGATTGTCTTTTTGATATTTTTGATATTTGTATCCAAAAAATTTAACAATGCCTTGTCATCATCAAACTCATCTGTAAAATACAGCTCAAACTTCTCTTTGGTTGCTTGTCCTGATATAGCTTCGAGATAAAGCTTGTTGAACTTCATGGTTTCATCGCTTAGCTCTTCAAACTCATTTTCACTACTTAGCAAAGTATATCCACGATTGTTCAAAGTTCCAAATATAAATTCGGCTTGTTTTTGGTCATATTGTGACATATCAACTAACTCATCTAACAATCTTTTTGCAAGTTTTCTTCGCTTGTAGTTTCTGTCTTTGTGTCTGTTTTTTCTACGACTTTTTTTTGAAAAGTTAATTTTGTTGCCATCTATGACTATACAACTTGCTTTTTTATCTATTATCTTGTCGCCATCGGTTTTGACCATAAATATACCATTGTTTTTGGCACCCATATCTATGGCTATGGAGAGTTTTTTCATATATGTCCTTCGTTGATAGTATGTTAAATTAAGTTCAAGAGTTTTTTGATACTCTTGACTATATCTATAGCCAAAGCTGTGTCACCATGGACACACAAACTATCTGCTTGTATGTATAATTTTTGGTCATTTTCGCTCAACAAGTAGCCGTGGTTGATAAGTGTTTGGACTCTTTTAAGTATGGTTTCTTTGTCGTGTATCACGGCATTTGGTTTGGTTCTACTAACTAGCAGTCCGCTGTCTGTGTAGTTTCTGTCGGCAAACAGTTCATATATGAGATCTATGCCAAACTTTTGGGCTATGGCTTCGTAGTGTTTGTGGTGCGGAGTTGATAGTATCATCAGACCCACAGTATCGTCCCAGCTAGATATAGTTTGTGTTATGGTCTCAAATATTTTTTGGTCTTTCATCATATCGTTGTACATGGCTCCGTGTGGTTTGACATAGGATATTTTGGCATCATAAGCCTGGCAAAAGCCACTCAAAGCTCCTATCTGATACAAAACAATAGCCGACAATTCGTCTGCTGTATATACCATAGACCGTCTGCCAAATCCTACTCGGTCTTGGTATGATACATGTGCCCCTATAGCTACATCATGCTGTGTGGCTAGGCGGACACTTGTGTTCATGATATCTGCACAACCGCCGTGAAAACCACATGCCAGGTTTGCCATATCTATGTGTGGATATATTTGTTTGTCGTCATTTAACGTATATATGCCGTAGCCCTCGCCTATGTCGCAGTTAAGTTTTATCATCGAAATACTCCTTGTGAAAAATCTTTTTCATATCTTTGAAAAGTTTGACAAAACCATCGTAGCCATACCGCACGGGGTCATCAAATCCTATATGCAAAACTTTTGTATCTAGTGGAAATATAGGACACTTTGTATCTGCATGGCTACATACAGTGATAACCATATCGAAACTGTTTGTGCCGTCTAGCACATCGCCTAGAGGTTTGCTATGATAGCTTTCGTCCCAATAGCCGTAGTGTTTTAGCACCTTTTTGGTATATAGATGCACTTGACCGCTATGCTGGACTCCAGAGCTTTGGGCTACAACTATATGTGAGAACTCTTTGTTTAGTATCGCTTCTAGCATGATACTTCTACAGCTGTTGCCAGTGCATAGGACAAGCACTTTTTTCATACTCTCACCACTGCTTTGCTTTTGGGTGTCTCATATAGCTCGACTTTGCAGACTTTTATATCTAGCTTTGCCATCTTTTTGCTGACTATATCCAAAAACCACTTTGCTAAGTTTTCGCTAGTAGGCACGAAATCCACCACGACAAAACTTTCTATATATTCTAGTATGTGATCTGGCTCCTCTTTGAGCTTGTCTATGTTTGGTATATAAAAGTTATCATCAAAATATATCAGGTCTGCTTTGTCTGTGTATGCCGGCAATATCGTGCTATATAGCGGGTCGTTGAGATCCAATATAAACTTATGGTCTATAGTATCGTCTATAAATCTTTTGAACCAGTTTAGGTGCTTGAAGTCGGTTATCATACCGTCTTTTAAGCTATCGCTAGACAGATGAACTATGACTTTGCCTTGATGTCCGTGCAAGTGCCGACACTCCAGACAGTCATCTATAGCGAAACTTTTGTCCAAACTTTGAGACCATACTCTATGACCATAACAAAAGTCAAATTGCTTTGATATTTCCCACTTCATAATTTTCTAATCTTTTTTATCAAGTCGGTAGCCTTGACCGTAAATGAACCGTGTCTAAACTTATTTGCCAAACTTGTATGAGCTAGCGAACCTAGCACCGTAGCATCAAACGGCGACAAACCATAAGCAAGAGCAGAGCCTATAAGTCCGCTCAACACATCGCCACTGCCAGCTGTGCTTAATATATTTGTGCCGTGTGGATTGATATAAAACTTGCTATCATATGCTATGATATGGTTGGCCCCTTTGAGTAGCAAGACTATATGTGGATAAGTTTCGCTAAAAAGTTTGCAGTATCTCACTCTATCATCTTGCAAAGTGTCAGTGTCTATATCACATATACCACACAACGACAAAAGCGACACAAACTCTTTTGGGTGTGGTGTCAGCACTATGTTTTGCTGTGTCAATAGTGCCGATATATTTTTGTCATAAAAGATATCGGCATCTAAAATTTTGGGTAGGTCGTTTTCTAGCAAAGTTTTGTCGTAGTAGCTTCCTAGTCCCATACCTATAGCTATAGCTGTGGTGGTTTGTGGCAAACTGCTGTTTTGCATCAAGTTGTCATCTAAGTTTGCTATGTGGTCTTTTGATATCGCCGTCACCATACCACATGCGAAGTTTATAGCAGACATGGCACATAGTTTGCCGGCACCAACTTTTTCGCCACATACCACTGCTAGATGTCCTAGCGAAACTTTGTGTGTGTTTGCTAGTGTTCTATATGGTAGCTTCATATCTTTTTTGTCTAGCAAAAAACAGTTTGTCTCTTTTTCATATATAGTTCTATCTATTCCCAAGTTAGCGACTATGACTTTGCCTATGCTGTCTTTGCTAATATCGGCAAAAAGCGACAACTTCAAAGCTCCCATAGCAACTGTAGTGTCAGCTGTGAAACATATAGGACGAGGTCGCCCTGTGTTGTCTAGTCCGCTGGGGATATCGCATGCTATCTTGTGTGCTTTTGTGTCGTTGAGCTGTTTAAGTATTGCCATATATTTTTCATCTAGCTTTCTACTTAGACCACTACCAAACAAACAATCCACCACCACATCAAACTGCATGTCAGCAGGTAGCTTGTCTATAGTTTGCACTCCTAATTTTGCTAGTCGTATGGCTTGAAGTTTGCCTATGCCTGTTTTCATAAATCCACTCAAATATGTAGTGGTGTCGTATCTACCATACAAAAGTCTAGCTAGCACCAAACCATCGGCACCGTTGTTGCCTGTGCCACATACTATGAGTATTTTTTTGCTTTTTTTGAACTTTTTTTTGATATAGTTATATATGGCACTTCCTGCATGTTCCATGAGTATATCTTCGTTTAGGTTGTAGTCGGTATAACAATTTTTATCTAGTTGTGCTACGCTTTCAAAAATCTTTTTCATCTAGCACCTCTTTTATCACGGTAGCATCACAAAACGGCAAACGATGATCATATATCGTCTGTGTCTGTTCGTCTCCTTTGCCTAGGACAAGTAGCACTGGGTTTTTGTATGCACTCAAACTTTTGATCGCTTTGGTTATCGCCGTTTTGCGGTTTACCTCTATCTCGTATCTTTTGCTATCGCCAAATCCTTCTGCTATGTTTTTGCATATCATATCTGGGTCTTCGCTTCGTGGGTTGTCGCTCGTGATATATGTATAAGTAGCATATCGACTGGCAGTCTGTCCCATAAGTTTTCGTTTGCTTTGGTCTCTGTCTCCACCTGCTCCAAACACTACGACTATATCTTTGCCAGTGAAACTTTCAAAGACATTTTTCATAGCATCAGGAGTATGAGCAAAATCGACTATGATACTAGGGTCTGTGGATACTCTTTGCATCCGTCCTGCTACTCCTGCGAAATTCTCGACCGCTACAGCTATATCATCGAGTGGCTTTTTGGTCAATATATGCACCGCCCCTACACATGCCGTGATATTGTAGATGTTAAACACTCCTACTAGTGGCGATGATAAGTTTGTCAAGTTTTGGATATTTTGCATAGTTATATCCAAACCATCGTTTAGACTATATGCCACTACTTTGTATGTAGCAGGGTATTCTAGCGAGTATGTGTAGCAGTTGGTCTTGTTTTGTTTGATATATTTGTCGTCTTTGTTGACTAGCTTGGTAGTGTCATCTGCGAAAAAGCTGTTTTTGGTCGCTCTGTATTGTTCTATGGTCTTGTGAAAATCCAGATGGTCTTGTGTGATATTGGTATGAACTTTTAGGGCAAACTGTAGTCCGGCTATACGGTGTTGTGCTATGCCGTGACTGCTAACTTCCATGACAAAATACGGACAGCCACTTGTTATGGCTCTTTGTATGTTTCCTATAGTCTCTAGCAAAGTAGGGGTAGTGAGTGTAAAATCAGCGACTTTGGTATCGTTGACAAAAAACCCACGACCGCCTTGCAAAGCAACTTTGTAGCCCATATCTAGCAGTATAGAGTATATACCTGCTGTAGTGGTGGTCTTGCCATTGGTGCCACAGACTCCGACTATGTTGATATTTGTCATATCGAAATAGTCTGCTAGTTTGTAGTCGTTTATGATCTTTGTCTCTTTTGGTAGTTTGTGGATATATTGGTTGTTTTCTTTGGACGATACAAATATATCACCTGCCTTTATAGCAGATGTGTCATCACAAAAGGCAAACCTATCTTGTAGCAGTCGCATGGTTCTTTTTTTCTAACATATTGTATAGTTTGGCTACATTGTCATCGTATTTGAAAAAGTTGTAGTGGCTGTCTAGATATTCGTATGCCATATCATCAAAATCATTTACGATAAGTTGCTCCAAAAACAGATAAAACTGCTCTTTGTCCATCAAGGCAATCTTGGTGCTATACATGATATCTTCAAATGCCACACGAAACGAACCTCTCTGTGCTACAAGGTCGCCAAACTCTTGGTAGCTTATGCTTTCTAGTTTGTCTATAGTGCTTTTTGAAAACTCTTTTAAATATCTCGATATCTGTTCTATGTCTCCATCGTTTGCTTTTATTAGGTCGTTTGCTTTGTCTATCGCTGTTTGTCTATCTGTGTTTTCGTTTATCATAGTTGTGAAGTAGTCGTATATTCTCTGGGCATTTGCTGAGTTTTCTAGTCCTATATCGCACAATTGCACTAGCATTTGCCATAGATGGCTGTCTGGTTCTGCAAAAAGTATCTGTGAGTATAGAAAAAGTGATTTTTTGTAGTTTTCTTGCTCGAAACTCTCTTTGGCTTTTGTGATAATCTTAAATTTATCCATCTAGTTGCCCCAACTTATCCTCCATGCCTACAGGCACATTTATGACGACTATATCTGGGTGTATCATAGCTCGTATCTCTTTTTTGACTATAAACTCAAGTGTAGTAGAGCTAGAGGCACACCCTATGCAGGCACCTTGTAGCTGGACATAGACTTTTTGGTCTATGATGTCTAGCAGCTTCATAGCTCCGCCATCTTTCGCTAGCATAGGAGATATTTTTTTGTCTATTATCTCTGCTATTGGTTCTCTTAGTTCATCGTCTGTAAATGGAATTTTGCCCATATTTATCCTTTTGCCCATTGTATCGTTCTATCCTTAAAACTAACACCTGATAAAACAAAAACAGAAAAATAAGTGGAAATACGATAGTTTTAAATACAAATACGATAAACAAATCTATGATATATGTGGTGGAATCTTTAGCAAATTGTTTGTAGTTTTCCATCTTTTGTCTATAAAATTTCAAACTAAATGTATCTTTGATTTTTGAGCCCAATTTTGCTATAAAGCTCTGCTCTTTGCTAGGTGGTGGCTGTCGTTTGTTTGTAGTTTGCATATCTGTGGTGCTGGTGTGTAGCTTGTCGTTGAGTGTTTTTATATCGTAGTGATGTTTGGCAAAATGGTTATAGACCATATCGTTTGATATAGACATGACAGGCAAAGAAAAGTTCAAAAACACAACTATAGCTGTGATCTTGTAGATATATCCATAACGAAACGAACCGCTGACCCAGTAGGTGATATTTGCCACCACGACACTACTAGCTAAAATATAGAAAAATATATCAGCTGTAAACAAGCCCAGCAATATCTTTTGGACTCCCAGCGATGCTACACTTAGTAGCACAAGGAGTGAAAATCTCTCGACTAGGTCGTTGATAGGGTCAAGTATCTCCCCTATAGTTATAGTCACACCCGGTGGCGATATCTGGGTGCCTTGGGCTACTGATATGACACCATTTAACACACGGACTGTGGCATATAGTGCGATAGACTCTTCAAATGATTGATTTATGAGGTTAGCTCCTGTGTTATTTATCTTGTTTTGATGGCTTGTAAACACCACAAACATAGACAAAATCGAGAAAATAACTCCAAATACGACTTTTTTTGACATAATTTAAACTCCTTTAGATAAAATGTGTTATTATTGTGGCGACCATGGTGGAATTGGTAGACACGCTACCTTGAGGGGGTAGTGTCCCAACGGATGTGCGAGTTCAACTCTCGCTGGTCGCACCACGATAATACCCACACCAGCCAGTATGATGAAATTGGTAGACATGAGGGATTCAAAATCCCTTGGTAGCAATACCGTGTCGGTTCGAGTCCGACTACTGGTACCACAAATTCTCCTTTTGTTTTGTAGCAAAGATATATTTATTATAACAATACCTCAATATCTTTGCTATCATTTTGTACCTTTTTGGCTTTCATAATCCTATCCTCTTGTATCTTTATAGACAACTCTTTGTCTCCTATACTCAATATCTGCATAGATAGATAAGCGGCATTGATAGCTCCTGCTTTGCCCAAAGCTACAGTAGCTACAGGCATACCAGAGGGCATCTGCACTGTGCTAAGCATAGCATCCATACCGTCCATAGCTCCACCTTTCATAGGCACACCTATGACTGGCTTGGTAGTGTTCGCTGCCACCGCTCCTGCTAGATGTGCAGCCATACCTGCGGCTGCAATAAATACCTCGGCACCTTTTTGCTCCGCTGTAGCTATATAATCCTTTGTCCTCTGCGGACTTCTATGAGCGCTACTGATGATGACCTCATATTTCACTCCAAAACACTCCAAAGTGTCTATACAATTTTTCATCACCTCATAATCACTCTTGCTACCCATGATGATAGATACAAAACTCATAATCCAATCCTTTCCAATATAAAATAGGTCAAGCTAGCACTCATGCCGCCTACCACTCCTGCGACTATATCATCGCCTACTACTCCTAGACCGCCTTTGACATCTCTATCAATCCTACCTATGATAGAGGGTTTAAGTATATCAAACAATCTAAAATAGACAAAACTAAGCACGCCTAGCCATATCCAGTTGTCAGCTGTAGCTCCAGCTATCAAAAATGCAAACCACATACCTACAAGCTCATCTATGACTATAGTTTTGCTGTCATGTGTGCCTGTGTGCTTTTCGTATATATCTATCTGCTTTATCGCTATGACCGATATAAGAATAGTCAGCAAAAACAGTGTAGATGGTGGCACGACTTGTATAAGTAAAATTATAAATAACAACGACACTAAACTTCCCACTGTCCCTGGAGCTTTTGGCGATAGTCCGCTATATGCTACGGTGATAAAAAACAATCTCATCGCTTTAACCCTAGCTTTTGTCGTTTGTTCCACAATGTCTTTCTGTCTATTTTTAGATATTTTGCCAATACGACATCGCTCACTTGGTCTTGAAATTTTTCTACTACAAACTGGATATATTCATCTATACTCAAAATATCTCGTGGCAAAAACTCTTTTGTAGGGGTTTTTATCTTGATACAATCAAATCCTTCATGTTCGTGGCACTTACCACTTCTGTTAATTATCACAGGATATTGTGAAAGGTATTTCATATAATAATCTTTTGTGCTAGGTGGTAAGCTTGTCATGCCTGTGATATATGGTATAAAATTTTCAAAGTCAAAACCTCTCAGGCGATATGGCCTATCACCTTTTTTTATATTTATAGGGACTATTATTTTGTTTTGTTTTTTTGCTATATCAAATGCTACATAGTCAGATTTGATAGTGCTGTTTGAGTTGATTTGCACTGGTAAATTATGTGTCGTCAAATACGAGACAGGCTCTCTAAATATAAACTTTATAGTGTCATCTTTGAGCTGTAAGTTAAACTTTCGGTTATAATACTTGACATAAAACTGGACTTTTATGATGAGCAGTTTCATATGCACTGGTTTGTCAGTAAATGTATCAGCTCCTAGTTCCAAAAACTCTACAGCTTTGTCTATCTTGCTTTGTGGAGTTAGCAGTATCACTGGTTTATCGTGATGTGTTTTGATAAAATTTTCTATGTCTGGTTTGGGGAAATTTATAGAAAGTATAGCTACATCAAACTTTGCAGTTTTGGCATTTAAATTCTTTTTTTCTATACAATCATATCCTATCTCACTAAAATTCATGGCAATCTCGTTTGACAGATACATCTCCTCTTCTATTATCAGCAGTCTCATATCAGCCTCTCGTAGCACCACTGCTGGTGATTTTGTATTTGTATGTAGTCAAGTCGTTCAATCCCATAGGACCACGGCTATGAAGTTTGTTTGTGCTTATACCTATCTCCGCTCCAAATCCAAACTCCCCACCGTCTGTAAATTGAGTAGAGCTATTTAGATATACACATGCACTATCTACTTCGTCCAAAAACTTCGTAGCACTCTCAAAGTTTGTAGCGACTATAGCATCGGAGTGCTGTGAGCCGTGAGTGTTGATATGCTCTATAGCTTCGGCTGTGTTTTGCACTATTTTTATAGACAAAATATTATCCAGATATTCTGTATCAAAATCTTCTGTGGTAGCTTTGTCTATATCTATAACTTGTAAAGTTTTTTCACAACCTCTCAAAGTTATTTGCCGACTTTCAAGCTCTTTTTTAACTTTTGGCAAAAATAGGTTTGCTATACCTTCATCTACTAGCAAACTCTCCATCGCTCCGCATATCTCTACTCGCCGACACTTTGCATCTATAGATATATCGACCGCCATATCTACATCTGCCGAGCTGTGTATATATGTATGGCATAGTCCTCTGTCATGCTTGACTACTGGTATAGTCGAGTTTGTAGCGACAAACCGTATCAGTCCAGAACCACCGCGAGGGACAACCATATCTATATATCTATCAAATCCTAGTAGCTCTTTGGTGCTGTTTCTATCGCAGTTGTCTAAAAAGGTCACCATATCTACTGGCAGTTTGTGTTGTATCAGCGTATCGTGGATTATACTGACTATGGCTTTGTTGCTATGGTTTGCTTCTTTGCCACCTTTTAATATGATTACATTGCCACTTTTGATAGATAGTGCTACTACATCGCTGGTGACATTTGGTCGTGATTCGTATATTACGGCTATGACTCCTATGGGGGTGCTGACCTTTTGGATATTTAGATCAGATGGGGTTTTCCAGCCGTCTAGTATCTTGCCTACAGGTTCTGGCTGTTTGGCTATATCTTTTATAGCTTTTGTCATACTATCTATGGTTTTTTCATCTAGCAAAAGTCTCTTTTGGACAGAGGCAGATAACTCCAAACTTTTAGCAGTCTGCGTGTCTATGCTGTTTGCTTTGATTATCTGCTGTCTGTGTTTGTCTATGTTGGTAGCTATATCTTGTAGCAAACTGTTTTTTGCCTTTGCCGATAGGTTTGCTACTATGCTTTTGGTGACATATGCTTTTTTGATGGTGCTTATCATAGTCGCAACTTAACCGAGTTTGCATGAGCGGTTAGCCCCTCTTGGTTGGCTATATTTATAGCATGCACTCCTAGCTCACCGATAGCTTGTTTGGAAAATGATATTATAGATGATTTTTTGATAAAGTTTTCTACTCCCAACGGACTGAAAAATCTAGCCGTGCCACCTGTAGGCAAAGTATGATTTGGTCCTGCTATATAGTCACCTATAGGTTCTGGAGTGTTTTCGCCCAAAAATATGGCTCCGGCATTTTGTATCATAGGCAACAGATCAAATGGATTTATAGTCAGCACCTCTAGGTGTTCTGGAGCTATATCGTCCATAAGTTTGAGAGCTACTGACATATCATCTACTACGATTATACATCCGCGACTATCTATAGAGGCTTTGGCTATATCTTTGCGAGATAAATTTTCTAGCTGTAGCTCTATATTTGTAGCTACATCTTTGGCTACAGTTTCGCTAGTGGTTATCAATATACTACTAGCCATCTGGTCGTGTTCAGCTTGTGATAGCATATCTGCTGCTATATATGTGGCATCTGCTTTGCTGTCTGCTAATATACCTATCTCGCTAGGTCCTGCTATCATATCTATATTGACACTGCCATATACCTTTTGTTTGGCTGTCGCTACAAATATATTGCCCGGACCCGTGATGACATCTACTTTGTCTATGCTTGGTGTGCCATAAGCCATAGCCCCTATAGCCGATGCTCCGCCTACTTTTATCACTTTATCTACCCCACACAGATAACACGATGCTAGTAGTAGCTCGTCTATCTTGCCGTGTGGCGTAGGTGTGGCTACCGTGATATCTACCACTCCTGCAACTTTTGCTGCTATTGCATTCATGAGAAGTGAGCTAGGATATACTGCTTTGCCTCCGGGGATATATAATCCTGCTTTGCCTACAGCAGATATCTTGACACCAGTTATAGTGCCGTTTGGTTCATAATCCAGCCATGATTTTTGCAGTTGTTTTTCGTGATAACTTTTGATCCTGTCGTGTGCTACTTGCAAAGAGTTTTTTAAGTTCTCATCTAAGTCGTCATAAGCTTTTTTGAAACTATCTTTTGGCACATATAGCTCATCTGCCGTGCTACAGTTCCAGCTGTCAAATCTACTTATATCTTCGTATATAGCCATATCGCCTTTGGTTTTGATATTATATAGTATATCATCTACTATCTTTGACACAGCTTGAGTATCTTCGTTTGCTCTATCTAGTATGGCTTGAAACTTTTTGTCAAAATCGAGGTCGTGCTGTCTTATCGTCCGTATCATCTGTGTGCCTTTGCTATCTCTTTGACTATTTTGCTATCTGTCTTGTGTCGGACATCTATGATGATATCTGCTACCATCTCATATGCTAGAGCTCTGTCGTTGTATAACTTGAGTGCTTTTTTTTCATCGGCAAACAGTGGTCTCTTTGCTAGCTTTTTTTTATAGTTTTTATCTGACTTTAGCACATCTAATATATAGTCAAAATCTGCCTTGAGATATACCACATCGCCAATATCACTGATATTTGGTTGAGTATAAAATCCACCACCTGTAGATATGATAGTCTCTTTGAGTGAGTTTTGGCACCATAAGGCACATCTTGTTTCTAGTTGTCTGAAATATGATTCGCCGTGTGTTTTAAATATCTTTTTGATACTTTTGTTTGCCAGTGATTCTATCAAGTCATCTGTATCTACTGCGTACATACCTGTAGCTACAGACAACTGCCTGGCTATGGTGCCTTTGCCGACCCCCATGAAACCTATCAAAAGTATGTTATTTTTTTTCATACTGTATTTTATCAAACTAATCTTATATTTATACGATATAATGCCATTTATGGTATATTATTCTGTTTTGCTTGTATTGTTTGGTGCTTTCGCTGTGCTGTTTTATCTATGTTTTAACTTATGTTTGCAGTATTTTCACCCCGCTATTTGCCACACAGACGGCGAAGTGCTGTATAGTTTTGACGATGGTCCATCTATATACACTCCGCAAATATTGGAGATATTGAAACAACACGACCAAAAGGCGATATTTTTTTGTATTGGCAAAAATATCGCCACACATCCAGAGATATTTGCCGAGATTTTAGCCCACGGACACCAAGTAGGCAATCACAGTTTCAGTCATAGCAACTTTTTTGGATTTAAAAGTTTGAAAGATATTATAAAAGAGATACAAGACACAGACGATATCATGCAAAAGCACGGAGCCGTGGAGGTGCGATACTTCAGGCCGCCGTTTGGAGTTATCAATCCCACCATCAGCAAAGCTCTAAAAAGGACAGGTCATACTGTCATGGGCTGGAGCGTGCGAAGCTTTGATACTATACTTAGCGAAAAAATAGTGCTAAAAAGGCTAAAAAATATCAAAAAACAGGACATAATCTTGCTACATGATAGCAAATCACAAACTATAAACATATTAAAACAGCTATTAAAATAGCAAAAATATGAACATTTTTGCTATTTTTTGCGAAATGTTGGGGAATTTTGACACAAAGCATATAAATTTGGAAATTTGTATGGTAATTTGTGGCAATTTTTGTATTAATATGATATAATAGTTCACAAAAGGAGTTTTATGTATAGAATTATGATAATTATCTTGGTAAGTTTTGGGGTATTGTTTGCACATACAACCAAGCTAGATGAGATAGGGCAAAATGTATTGGTAGCTGGAGACAAAGTAGATGTGTCTAGGTGCGATAAGTTTAACTGGTGTAAAGTCAAAGGTAGGCAACTGTTCATAAGAAAGCAGTTTTTCAAAAAAGTTGGCAAATCCACACTAGAGATGAAAAAAAGTGAAAAATTTACACACACACACTTTTATCAAAAGACAGACAAGCGAGGTGATATGTTCAACACATACCAAAAAGCGATGATAACAAAAGCATGTGGCAGTGGAGATACAGACAAATGCGAAGAGGTTAGGCAGTCATTTATAGCTCAAAATAAAAAAGACACAAACGACACAAAAGAGCATGAAGTTATAGAAAGCAGCAAAGATGCCTATGAGATATATGAAGAGCAGACAAACAAAGCACCAAACTTTTTCTTGTATGGTGGTCTGGGTGTAGCTGTATTTACTATCAAAGACGAGATAGAAAACGTAAACACAGTCTTGATAGCCGATACAGATGATGACGATGCCGTGGTGCTTGAGATAGGAGCTGGATATAACTTTACGAAAAACTGGTTTGCTACTATAGAAGCATCAAGAACTATGGCATTGAGGAGAGCAGACGTAACAGATATATTGGCTACAGGTAACTATAAATTTAGCACAAAAACTTTCAGCAAGCCTTATATAGGTGTGGCGATGGGTTTCAGTAGTCTAGTGTGGAACAAACAGCCAGTAGTAGTAGGCGAAGTAGAGACGACATCTAACTCATTTGTAGTAGGTGTTCAAGCTGGGTCTGATTTTGTCATACGAGACAATTGGAGTTGGTATAGCAAACTTCAAATATTATTGAAAAACCATACTACAGAGATAGCAGATGATGAGTATATTCATCAAACACAAACAAATTTAACATTAGGAGTAAAATATGATTTTTAGGATTTTTAACACAGGCTTTTTAGCCATAGCATTGCTATTTGTAGCAACAGGTTGCGACTTGAAAAACGCAAAATACGAAGCAGGGACTATAGTAGGTTCCGTAGGAAAAGGTCTAGCAGTAGAAGGCACTGTGACCATATATGACAAAAATGGCAACAGCCTTGGCACATCGCCTATAGGCACTGACGGTAGATATGAGGTGAAAAGTAGTTATATGGGCAAAACATCTGCTACAGCTGATATCACCAAATACCATGATGAGGCATTAAATACACAAGTAGATATAAGCAACTTGGAGCTCAAAGCTATCACAAAGATAGATGAAACCGATAGAGTTATCAATATCACAATACTTACAAATGTGGCATATAAAATACTTGAAGCAAAAAATTCTTTGGATTCCAGTGACAGCTTGATAGCACAAGTAAACAGTTATGTTGTCCAAGCTACCACAGGATGTAAAGACTACAATCCAGCAAAAGCTGATGTGGTATTTTTAAACAATGGAGACGGAGCTCAAGCCAACACATGTGCAAACAAAGCAGGTCTAGCTATGGCATCGTTATCATCAAATAGTGCGGTAGTGGCAGGTAGTGGCAATGCTGGAGCAAACAAAAACAGTGTAAACAACACTATGACAAACTTTTACAATGCTTTGCTGACAGCGCATACAGCTACTGCTCCACTTGAAGCATTGGTAGAAAATCCAAACGGAGTATCAATATCTGGTATCAATACAGACTTAATACAAGCGGTGCCAGTGCCAGAATTTGATGTCGCTAGACTACTAGATGTAGAGATAGAGACAAAATTTTACAGCTTGAGCCCTGTACCAAATGTCCAGCTAGACGAAAATATCGCTTATGATAGTGGAGCTATGCAACTACTTGATCCAGCAGTTACACCATCTGGAAACTTGGTATATACTTTGGGTGGAGCAGACGCGAGTAGCTTCAATATAGATGCCGGCACAGGACAAGTTACATCCAAAGGTGTGTTTGGCTATGAAGAAAATACAAGTGCAAACAATGATAGCATATATGAACTATCTGTCACCTCTACAGACGACAAGGCGGTGGTATCAACTATAAACTGGATAGTCACAGTCTTGGATGTCATCGAAGCAAAAGCTTTAGTCATAAACAATCTTGCTAGCTCTAACTTAGATGAAAACCTCTCGTATACTTCTACTACACCGACGGTCAGTGGCGACCCTATAGGCGATGTAGTATTTATTATAACTGGAGATGACAAACATTTGTTTAGTATCAATCCTACTACTGGAGTAGTTACAGCAAATTCTCTTTTTGATTTTGAAACTCCTATTGATAGCGACAAAAATAACCAATACAAATACGTTATCACAGCGACCGACAAAGATGGCAACACAATATCAGAAAATATTGTGATAACTTTAGTCAATATAGTAGAGTTATCAAACTTTACTATAAACCCCGTCACAGATCAAAAAATAGCAGAAAACAGTGCCTACTACTCACCAGCTCCTACGATCGCAGGTTCGCCTGTAGGAGTGGTCACATGGACTATAGCTAGTGGCAACGATATGGCGATGTTTACCATAGATGGTAGCACAGGAGTAGTCAGTATGGTAGCTAGAGATTTTGAAGCTCCAGCAGACAACGACACAAACAATATTTATGAACTTATGATAAAAGCCACAGATGCAAACACAAACGATGCCAACCATAGTTTCGCTGTTGAAGTGCTAAATATGATAGAAACTATAGATATAAATATCACAAATGTAGCAAATAGTGCTATAGATGAAAACGATGCTACATACACAGTATCACCAGGAGTAGATGGAGCACAAGGAGTAGTGACATTTAACCTAAGCGGAGATGATGAAGGTCTATTTGTTATAGATACTGCCTCCGGTAATGTCTCTATAGCTACAGGATTTGACTTTGAAAACCCTACAGATAAGGACAAAAATAATATATACAAATATACCATAGATGTAGTAGATGACGACAACAACAAAGACAGCAAAGATGTCCAGCTGACTATCAACGATATTGTAGAGGCTTCTGTATTTACTGTAGATACTATGAACGATGCAACTTTCCCTGAAAATATCATATATTATTCTATCGCTCCTACGATGAGTGGTGATACACCGGCAGGACAGATAACATGGACAAAATCAGGAGTAGATGCTGGACTATTTACTATAGATAGTATCACAGGACAAGTTTCACTTACTGCTAGAGATTTTGAAGCTCCTATAGATGCAGATACAAACAATACATATGAGATAACCATCATAGCTACAGACAAAGATGGCAACGATGCAAATGAAAGTTTCACAGTCAATATAGCAGATAGCACAGAGGTAGTCGCTTTTACTATCAACGACATACCAGACAAAAATGATCTAGATGAAAACACCACTTTTACATCGACAGCTATCATCAAAGCTTCTGGCACACAGATAGGTGAGCTACACTTCTCGCTAGAGGGTGATGACAAAGAGAAGTTTGAGATTACAGGTGCAGGAGAAGTGAAGTTCAACGGCGGTGACTATGAATTTCCTACAGACAAAGACAAAGACAACATATATGAAGTCATAGTCAAAGCGACAGATGACGATGGCAACGAAGCTACAGACAACTGGAATGTAACTGTGTTAAATGTAAACGAAGTAAATAACTTTACTATCTCAACTATACCAAACTCAAGTGTACTAGAAACCAATATATATTATGGACCTATACCACAAGTAGTTAACAATACTTCTGTGTTGTCATGGAGCTTGGGTGGAACAGATGCAGGGCTATTTACTATAGATACCACTACAGGACAAGTTCAGATGATAGCAAGAGACTTCGAAGCTCCTGTGGATCTAAACACGGACAATAAGTACGAGATAACTTTGACAGCAAAAGACCAAGACAACAACGAAGAAAACGAAAGCTACACTGTATCTATAGTTGATATGCTAGAAGTTGTAGCATTGAGCATAGATGGTGTAGCAAATAGCGCTATAGATGAAAACGATGGCACATACCAAGCGACACCAAATGTAGTAGGTAGCCATATAGGAACTTTGACATTTAGTCTGGACGGCAAAGACAAAAATTTCTTTGCTATAGACTCATCTACTGGCAATGTAACTATGATAGCTGTAGATTTTGAAGCGATAGGAAACTTTGACAAAGACAACAACTATAAATATACTATCAAAGTCGTAGATAGCGACCAAAATGAAGCGACCAAAGATGTAGTAGTCACTGTCAACAATATCACAGAAGGAGGAGCTGTGATCATCAATACTATACCAGATGTATCTATAAAAGAAAATGATGACTATACTAGCAATACTCCAACTATAGACAAAACCGACCCAGCTAACTTACCAAGTGGCGATGTAAACTGGACTTTGAGCGGACAAGATGCTGGATTGTTTACCATAAACTCTACGACAGGAGCTATCACTCTCATAACCCAAGCGGACTTTGAAGTTCCTACAGATGGTGCTATCGGTGGAGACAATACTTTAAACATAACTCTCACAGCTACAGATGCAGATAGTCATACAGATACAGAAAGTTTCGTGGTAACAGTCTTAGATATAGCAGAAGAGAGAGACTTCAATATAACTACTATAAGTGATGCCATAGTGCTAGAAAACACCGTCTATACATCTGTGACACCGCAGCTAGTGGGCGATACTATCAAGACACCATTTACCTATTCACTAGTAGGCACAGACATGGCACGATTTACTATAGATAGCTCTACAGGAGTAGTATCTATGATAGCTAGAGATTTTGAAGCGCCTGTAGATAGCGATGCCAACAATACATATGAAGTGGGTATGAAAGCAGTTGATACAGTCGGCAACAGCGACACAGAGTATTTCATGGTGCAAGTATACAATGTCAGCGAAGCTAATGTTTTGACCTTGACTATAGTCGATACAACCACTCCAGAAAATAGCGACTTCACTTCAGCGCCACCTAGTATGACAGGCACACCAAATGGTGCAGTCACATACTCTATCACAGGAGACGATGCTAGCAGATTTACTGTCAATACCGACACAGGAGCAGTGACACTCATAGCAAAAGATTTTGAAACTCCTATAGATGCAAATGCGGACAATGACTACAAAGTCACCATCACAGGCACTGATGAAGACAACAATCAAGCCTTTGTAGTGTTTACTATTGGTATCACAAATGTAGTTGACTTTGTGCCAGCGATTTTGGGCGCTTCTGGATTTGAGATAGACCAAGATGAGCCAGCAGGCACAGCCATACACACCATAGTCAAAGATGCTTCAAATAACGATGACCAAAATGTTATAGACAGCTATACTATAATAGGCGACAACGACGGAAACTTCAGTATAAATGCAGTAGGCAATATCACTACTGCTATTGGACACAACCTAGATATGGATACCAAAAAATACTATGCTCTAAATATAATAGCCACAAACCTAGCAGGCAACAGCACAGCTGTCGATGTCAATATTACTATCACAAAAAAGATACCAGTAGAGCTAAATATCACGGCATCTACACCTACAGACGGCTCAACGCTAGACACATATGCCAAATCAGTAGCTCCTATAGTTCTCAAATGGACCAAAGATATAAACAAAGCCGGTAGCAAAAATGTGACTATCAAAAGCAATGACGGCACATATGAGAGAGTATTTTCTACTGGAACTGACGATATCACAATAAGTGGAGACGAGGCAACTTTAAACTACAAAGAGATTCAGCTAGCATATGGCAAAAGCTATTTTATAGAGATAGATAGAGCCGCATTTAACGACAACGATGGGTTTGATAGCAACGATACTGCAGGCAACGGTGTATGGAACTTCGATGTTCCTCTCACAGCAGGACCGTGTCAAATCACTTGTATTGACAATTGTCATGTCGTAGATATTGACAAAGTCATCCAAACTACTACAAAAGAAGCAGGACAAGCTGTATCTATTACCCCTACACAAGGTGGAACTAGCTATAGTATGGACACATCACTTTTGACAAATGGTTTAGTATTTAGCACTATCACAGGTGAGATAAGTGGCACACCTACTATAGCAGAGAGAAAAACATATGAGATAACAGTCACAGATGCTGCAGGCGATACAACTACTATATACATAGAAGTTGATGTAGAACCAGCCACACCTACTATAGAGCCAGATATGGCTAGTATAGTCCCTGCACATAGTGCCAACGGTGATTTTGCAAAAGATGATATTGAGCTCACATGGAACCAAACACCAGTATATGTAAGTGGCAAAAATATCAAAGCCATAGACAGAAACTCTTCACATGAGATGGTTTTCAATGATGGAGAAGTGAGTGTAAGTGGAGACAAAACTATATTTGATATGGGGACAGGACACCTAAACTATGGACACACATACTACATAACCATTGACAGTGGTGCATTTGAGACCACAAATGGCAAGAAAAGTTCTACCGCGACTATGGGACTATCAGTATGGAGTTTCACGATACCGTCTAGTATAGGAAATTGTCAAAATGACTGTGTAGATAACTGTGAAAATCCACACTAGCAGACGAAACTCACCACTAAAGTCAAGTAGCGATAGATATATCTCTACTTGACTGGCAATACAAGATAGATACATCTATCTGTCAAAATATTTTTGCTTTTCCAACTCCTAGCACAAAAAGATACGGTCTAAGTAGTTTTGGGTATCGTTTTTTTCTATATATGTCTCTTATTTTTTTAGGTATTGTAGCTTGAATATATGGAGCTATACATAGTGTGCTGTCGTTGTATGCTACTACATATTTATGCGATATTACTTGTTCATTTTGTAACAGTATTTGCACTTTGGTTTTGCTACTTATCATCAGTCCTCTATTTTTGAGTTCCTTGTCTATGAGCCATATAGTCTGTAGCGGATTGATATTTTGGTATCTAATAATACATAACTTTTTAAATCTTGTGATAGATACAGGAAAATCACTAAACATACTAAACTCTTTATCAAGAAAATCAAAGCTTTTTAGCACACCATCTTTGTATAAATCTAGAAAATCATCTGTGAAACTTTTTCTTATAAAATTTCGCTTGTATTTTGTATCATGATTTGATGTATCTTCAAAATACTTTATTTTTTTATTTTTTACAAATTCTTTTAATTCTTTTTTGCTAGTATCCAATAGTGGCTTAAGATACGATAAACTATCAGATTGATAGCTTTTTTGCATACTTATAAGCCCACTTATACCAGCACCTTTGGATAGCTGCATCATAAACCACTCTAGCCTGTCATTTAGATGATGTGCCGTGATGATAGAATCATAATGAAACTTTTTGCATATACTTTTGAAAAATTTATATCTAAACTCCCTACCAATCTTTTGACTAAATTTTGTTTTTGTTGGGAAATTTTCTATATATATATTTTTTCTAAACTTTTTTGCCAACTGCTTGGCATATAGGACTTCATCTGCACTTTCATCTCTTAGTCCATAGTTTACCATCACTATATCAAATGCTATATTATTTTGCAAAAGTATATAAAACAAAGCAGTAGAATCAATCCCACCAGAATATGCCAGTAGATTTCTGTCTGTATTTATATCAAGCTTTAGCTCCATAGGTTTTTCAGTTCTTTTGATATATTATCATCATTTTGTCTCATCAAGTGCTCGCCTATCAAAAATGCATCCACTCCTATGTCAGACAAATTATCTATAGTTTGTCTGTCGCTAACTCCACTTTCTGCTACTATTATCTTGCCATTTGGTATCATAGGTATTAGCTCACTACATAGCTCCATATCCATCTCAAATGTCTCTAAGTTTCTATGGTTTATACCTATTATCATAGCACCACATCGCATAGCCTTTTTTAGGTCATCTTTGTCATGTATCTCTACTAGCACATCAAGCCCCACATACAGAGCATAGTCGTATAACTCTTTTAGCTCTTTTGTGCCTAGAGCTTTGGCTATGAGAAGTATAAAATCAGCACCATATACCAAAGCTTGGATTATCTGGTATTTGTCTACTATAAAATCTTTTCGCAAGATGGGCGTCTGGCAATATCGCCGTATCTGTGTAATATACTCTAAGTCGCCCTTAAACCAGTGTGGTTCGGTCAGCACAGATATAGCATCTGCACCGCCTTTGGTGTAGCTATCTGCTATATGTACAGGGTCAAACTTTTCTCTGATGACTCCTTTGCTAGGACTTGCTTTTTTGACCTCTGCTATTATTCGTATCTTTTTATCTGCCGTGGATCTTAGCACTGATTTCACATCTCGTGGTGGGTATGGATTGTAAGCCAAGCTTCGTCCTAGCCACTCTAGTGGGTAGTCAGCTTTTGTCTTTTCCAGCTCTTGTTTTGTCTTTTTGATTATCTCGTCTAGTATCATTTGCATCTCCTTATTTTTCGATTGTGTTCCAATATGGTTTTATCACTGATTGTTTTATCCGAAAGTATATTGTACATCACCATCTTTGCCTTGTCGCACTGACTTTGCTTGTAATATCCCCAAGCTAGAGAATCTTTGTAGGCTATATTTTGAGGACTTTTTTTGACAGCTTGTTTTGCAAGTTTTAGGCCCCTTTTTATATCAACATCATGATCTATGAGCAAATAACCCAAAAAATTTAGATACCTACTATGTTTATCTTTAGAGATTATATAGTTAAATTCACTTATAACTTCATCTAGCACATCATTTTTATTTGTCGCCAATTCGTATTGAAGCATACTGTTTTGAGCATAGTATCTTAGCTTTTTTGTCTCCATATATAACTCTTTTGTCAGTGCTTGTGCCTTGTTTAGCTCTCCTACATCAAGATACAAAGACAACAACATATCTGTCTGTATCTCTTGTGATTTTAAAAACTTCACCATATCAAGTTTCTGTGTTGTGTCCATATATCTCAATATTTTTGTCGCAAATTCGTCTATGTATTTATATGTAGTGTTTCGCTGTTTGGTTAGCATATACAGCTTTTTTGTCATATCTATGGTATGAGATATATTGTTGTTTTTGATATATATTTTTGCCATAGCTACATATAGATCATAGCTAGGCTTGTGTGTTTGTATATAATATTCAAGATATTGTTTCGCTTTTGTTGTTTGATTCATATCGTTATATAACATATTTGTATAATATACTGCTATTTTGTTGTTTGATTTTATACTCAAAGCTTCTATGGCATATTTTTGAGCATTTTCAAACTCTTTTTGTCTGTAGTGTATTTTTGATAGATTGAACAGATTGAACTGTGAATGATAATATTTGATAATATATTTTTGTGTGTCAATAGCTCTTTTGTATCTATCTGTATATACCAAAGCTTTGACTCTTTGTTGATATATCGTTTGTTCGTGGTTTGGATATATAGTAGCATATCTATGTGTCAAAGCTATGACCGTGTGGTATCTCCTTAGTTTCATATTTAGTTGTATTATATTGTCTAGATAGATATATTTTTTCTTCTTTGAAAATAGATGTTCAAACACCCCCAAGCTATTTTTTGTGTCGTTGTGGTTTTTCATATCCAATGCCACTAGCAGTAGCCTTGTGCTATCATCGTATGATATATCTTTGGCATATATTTCACCCACAAACAAGACAAACAAACAAAACAGGACTATACGACTATGGCTTTGCATTCTTTTTTCAGCTCCTCTATGTTGTTTTTATAATACTCCCAAAATGGAAATGCCCCACACTGCGATGGTCGGACATCGTATATGCTACATCTTTTTGTAGCCATATCGAAAAACACACACCTATAGTTGTCTGTCGATATTTTGACCTCTTTTATACTATCTCTGCCCGCTCTTTTTTCGATATATTTGTCTGTGGTTTGTGCCAGTGTTTCTCCCAAATACACAGATAGCCGGGTCATCTCGTCTGTATCTATCCATATAGCTCCGCTTTCGCCTATACAGCAATCCCCATCGCAACCGTCACATATAGTTTCATCGAAACTGTATTTATATTTGTCATGGGTTATCAAACTGTGCCTTTATACTTTGGATATTTGACTTGCTATATATATCTTTTATTTTTTTTGTGGTATTGCCATCGGTATCAAAAGATATTATAGGTGCATACACATCTGTCTTTGAGTTTGAATTTTTTCTGGCATATACCAGCACTATTTTTGCATTTTTGTCTGGTTTTGAATGCACAAATTGCACTGCCTCTATGTTAAATCTATACGATCCTAAAACATCAAATAGCTCATCTATCTGCTTAGCATCATAACAAAATATAAGTTTACCATCATCAGTCAACACATCATTTGCTTTTTTGACCAACACGGTCAACGGCAAGCTATCATTGTATCTCGCTATCTGTTTGGTTTTGTTTGAAGACTTCAAAACATTTTTGTCATAAAATGGTGGATTTGATATTATTAGGTCAAACTTATGTTGAAAACAAACAAAACCAAAGTCTCCGCTGTAAATATTTGCTATTTGGTTGTTTATATTTAGGTTAATCTTTAGATACTTTATATAAGCTTCTTGTATCTCACTACAAGAAAGCCTAAGTTTGTCATGGTCTCTTTTAAGCAACAATCCCAACACTCCCACTCCTGCACCTACATCCAATACAGATATATTTAAGTTTTTGTATTTTGACAAAACCTGTGAGATAAAACTATACAATATGTGGGTATCACTGTTGTAGCGATAGCCATCTTGTGGTTGATACAAAAGCACTACAAAGTGGTTATTTTAGAGAAAACCTTCCATGAGGTTATCTAGTCTGTTTAGCTCCAGTTTTTCACTGTTTTTGTCTTTTTTGTTTTGAACTATACTTTCATCATTTGTAGAGCTCAGCTCTACATTGTTAGTATCGTCAAAACTATTGTATTCTGCACCATCTTCGTCCAAAACTGTCTCAATTTTGTCCAACATATCGCCTATAGCTTCATCTTTTTCGCCATCTGTTCGTTCATATTCAAATATCTTGCTATTTAACAAATCATTTTGGTCTTTTAGCTTCATATTTTCATCTTCTACAGTCTCTTTTTGTACCTGAAGCTCTTCATAAGCTACCAACAGCTTTTCAAGAGCATCTTGCAACTTATCTATTGTTTTTGTTTCCATTTTTCTACCTTTTTAAAAATTTCACAATTATAACATTTTTTTCTTAATAAACCCAAAAATCTAAAAAAGTTCTATCATTTTGGCTACTTCATCTACTTCAAACTGTTTTATATCTGTCATATTTTTGACTTTTTTGCCTACTACTGCCTTGGCTATGCCCAGCGATACTGCTTCTTTGAGTCTGTTTTCTATCTTTGCTACATCTTTGATCT
Source organism: Arcobacteraceae bacterium (assembly GCA_029939245.1). Taxonomy (GTDB): domain Bacteria; phylum Campylobacterota; class Campylobacteria; order Campylobacterales; family Arcobacteraceae; genus B24-G6. Next base: position 1,932 of record JAOZTH010000007.1, on the reverse strand, counting down.
CGCCTGTCAAACTCACCTCGCCTACAAATACAGTCTGCTTGGATATCGGTCTATCTTGGAAGCTACTTATGATAGATGCCACTATAGCTAGGTCGCATGAACTCTCTTTTAGCTTGATACCACCGCTTATGTTCACAAACACATCGTATTGATTTAGTGGCAAGTCCAGTTTTTTTTCTAGTAGTGCTAGTAGCATATTTAACCTGTTTGTGTCAAATCCTGTCGCACTTCGCTTGGGGTTTGGATATGAACTGTTTGTCACCAGTGCTTGCACTTCTAGCACTATAGCACGACTACCCTCCATACTTACAGTCAGGCAACTACCGCTGATATTTTTGTCGTTTGTAAAAAATTGTCGGCTAATATCCTTGGCACTATCTAGCCCATCTTTTGTCATCTGAAATATCCCCAGTTCGTTTGTGCTACCAAATCTGTTTTTAAAGGCTCTCAATATCCGCAACTCATTGTTGGTCTCGCTTTCAAAATAGAGCACAGTATCTACCATATGTTCTAGCACTCGTGGACCAGCTATAGAGCCGTCTTTTGTGATATGTCCTACTATAAATATGCTTATATTGCTTTGTTTGGCTAGTCGCATAAGCTCAAATGTGATCTCCTTGACCTGAGATACTGACCCTGGAGATGAACTTAAGCTATCGCTATATATAGTCTGGATAGAATCTATGACAACCATATCAAATTTTTGATCTATTATCTCTGCTTTGATACTTTCTAGCAATATCTCTGCTAGTAGATAGAGATTTTTGTGATTTGCTCCTAGCCTGTCGGCACGAAGTTTTATCTGACCTAGCGACTCTTCTCCAGACACATATAGGATTTTTTGATTTTTTGTCGCCATATTTGATGCTATCTTTAGTAGCAAAGTAGACTTGCCAACTCCGGGGCTACCACCTATGAGTGTGAGACTTCCTGGCACTATACCGCCACCTAGCACCATATCAAACTCATCGTTTGCCGTGCTGTATCTTTGGATATGCTCCTCTTTTATATCTACTATGGATTGGGCTTTTGAGCTTTGTCTAGGCTTGACTGCTTCATGTTTGAGTGACTCCACCTGAGTGGCAGTAAGCTCCACGAAACTGTCCCAGCTGTTGCATCCGGGGCATTTGCCTAGCCATCTTTGAGATTGTTGTCCGCAGTGCTGACACTCAAATATATTTGAACTTTTTTTTGCCATTTTTGTCCTTTTGTGTGGTGATTTTATCAAAAAAAGATAAAATACTCTATGAATAAAAATCAAACCATAAATTATCTACGACAACTCAAATCATACGGACAACAATATCACGATGATTTAGAACTATACGACACCACAAAAGCCCCCATCATACGCACAAAGATATCAAACATAGATGAGTTAAACGATAGTATATCAAACTGCTATCTGTGTGAGCTTCACAAGCAGAGCAAACACAGCTATATGCCACCACAAAACACAGGTGCCGCCATCATGTTTATAAACGACTTCGCTACAAACCATAGCGATCCATTTTTGGGTCAATCAGGCAAAATGCTAGAAAATATCTGTCAAAATGTGCTCAAACTAGACAAAACCCAAGTATATATCACAAATATCATACGATGCCCCATAGTAGATGGCACCGCTATCACTACAGCACAGATAGATATGTGTAGCCACAATCTACAGCGAGAGATAGATATGATAAAACCCAAAGTGATAGTCTGTTTTGAAAACAAAATCTCAACACGACTAAACCTCAAGCTAGACAACACCAAGCTAATACTGACACACAGTCCTAGCTATCTGCTGAGAAATCCTAGCCAAAAACAAAAGACTATGGATGATATGAAAAAGGTATATGCAATATTGACAGAAAGATGACTATCAAACATAAAACAACACAACCAAACATTTAAACTACTGCGACCTAACACTTAGCACTTCCAACT
>JAOZTH010000047.1:2495-11755 GCA_029939245.1 Arcobacteraceae bacterium | reverse complement strand
TAACAAGTCCGGGGTTCCGAAAGCTAGTCAATATTTGCTGTAATTTTATAGATTGGTTACAAGCGAGATTGGTCGGTATCTACTGCTGTTTGTCATCTGGGGCTGTTTATCATCAATACCGCTTTTATAGCTAGAGCAGTGCCTATGATAGTCGTCCAATATATAGGCTCACCCAAAAATACCCAACTAGCGACTATAGCACTAAAAGGCACTAACAATATAAACGAGCTAGCTTCGTTTGCTCCTAGTCTAGCTATGGCTATGAGATATATAGATGTAGCAAATGTGGTGCTGACTACAGATACAAAGATGAGATTTAGCCAAAATATAGCATCGAACCTAGATATATCGCCAGTGGAAAAATCAGCCGTAATATAACCAAACAAAGTAGTGAAAAGATACAGATAAAACACAAACACCACTGCATCTGTGGTTTTGTTTTTGGAGTTGGCGATAGTCAAAAGCGACCACGATATGGAAGCTAACACGAAGTAAATGTTTGCTAGCACAAATATCTCGTCTGCTTTGAAGCTCCATATATTTAGTATAGTTATAGCACCCATACCACCTATAAATAGTGCTAAAATATCTTTGCGATACAACTTTTTATCGAAAAATACCACTAGCAAAACAAAGGTCAAAACAGGTGTAAATGTAGTCACAAACGCCCCGCCCAGTCCAGATGTGCCGTATTTGGTGCCATCAAAATAAAACACAGAGTAGATAGACAAAAGCACAGCCCCCAATATAGCTAGACCCAAAGTCGCTAGAGGTATTTTGAACGATTTTTTGAGATAGATTATCACAGGAACTATAGTCAAAGTAGTGATGAAGTATCTATAAAATATAAGATCGCTAGCCGATATATAGGACGCTAGGACTTTGGCATTTACCCACGATACACCCCACGACATCATAGATAGCACTAGCAGTCCATAAAACAATGTTTGGTTTTGTGTGTTTAGTTTTGGTATCTTATATCCTTTTTTGTATATCGTTTAGCACATATTTTACTATATCATCTCGTATATCCACTATAGCAAAAAAGTCATCAAACACGATAGTAGCCAACCCATCTGTGTAGTTTTGTAGATATGTCGTGTCTATCTTTTTGCCTTGTTGTATCCATAGTTTGTCACCTGTGTATTTGACCTGTTTTATACATAGATATTTTAGGGGATTTAGGCTTTTTTCGTCATCATAGACAAACTGCCCTTCGGCTACTCTATGCAAACTACTCAAAGTCCCCACTGCTTGTAGATTTTGTAGTAGTATCTGTGCTAGACTTCGTATATATGTGCCTGACCCCACTGTCATATCTACAGTGATAAAGGGGTGACAATAGCTTTTGAAAACCACTTCATATATAGTAGATGTGATACCGGGTAGCTCAAAGCTCTCACCAGCTCTGGCTTTGGCATATGCTCTGTCGCCGTCTATATGTTTGGCACTATATCTAGGAGGTGTGTAGGATATGTTGCCTACTAGTTTGTCTAGCTCTTTTTTGATATCACTCTCGTGCAATCTTTTTGGCTCTTGGTCTATACTTTCTATGTTTTCTATATCTAGCGAACTACTGACCGCCCCTAGCCATATAGTAGCGGTGTATCGCTTGGGTGTTTTGTCTAGATAGTCAAACAACCTCGTGTATTTGCCAAATGCTACGACCAGACACCCACTAGCAAACGGATCAAGAGTGCCACTATATCCTGCCTTTTTGACTCCGTATTTTCGCTTGATCTGTCGTAGATAGTAGTTGGAGCTACTATTTATGGGCTTGTTGACTACAAAGAGTCTATTGGTTTGGGCTAAGATATATATCCTCTATCTCAAACTGTTTCACACCACCGGGTAGTCTAGCAGTGACCTCATCGCCTACATATTTGCCTAGCAAACTCAACGACAGCGGAGAGTTGTATGATATCTTGCCGTGATTTAGATCGGTCTCTATAGAGCTGGTGATCTCATATATCAAGATTTTGTCAAGTTCTATATCGTATAGCTTGACCGTAGAGCCGAAGCTAACCTTGTCGTGCGATAGTGTGGCAGGGTCGATTATCACGACACGAGTTATCTTGTCATCTAGCTCGGCTATGGTTTTCTCTATGTGTGCTTGGTCTTCTCTGGCACTGTGGTATTCGGCATTTTCTTTTAGGTCTCCTAGCTGTCTAGCTTCATCTACTGCTTTGATAATCTTCGGTTTTTGCACAAGCTTAAGCTCGTTTAACCTAGCAGTGAGTTTGTCGAAACTCTTTTTGGTCATAGGTTCTTTTGTCATTTTGTTCCTTTTTTCTATTTTATCCGTTTTTTCTTAAAAGTGATGCTCACGGCACTCGTGTCTGTATTTGCCACCGCTTACAACAGCAAAAAAGTTTAGCTTGACACCTTGCTCGTGTGCTATGTGTTGGACTTTGTCTTTGTGCTTTGGATTTATGGTAAATAGTATCTCATACTCCTCGCCACTACACATATTGTGCTGACATATATCTGTCGTAAATTTAAACCCTATATCATCTATACGGCTTAGTCGCTCTAGTTCAAACCCCAGTCCATCTGATATATCTATGGCACTTCGCACATATTTTGCTATCTTTTTGAAAAATTTTGCTCTAAGCTGTGGTGCTATAAACTTGCTTTGTTTGTCTATCTTTTGTCCATTTAAAAGACGGTCAAGGTCTGTTTTGACACTCCCTATATCACCTGTGTAGCATACTATATCGCCAGTTGTTGCACCTGTCCTATATGTGGGGTTTTTGCTCTTTGATATGAGTGTGATAGATATATGTAGTTTGTCGTTGGATATAGTATCGCCACCTATTATCTGTATGGCAAACTTTTTTGCTATTTTTTTGAAACCGTTTGCTAGGTCTATGAGCTGTGTCTTGTCATAGCTACTCGGTATGGCGACATTTAGCAAGGCATATTTTGGTCTGGCATTCATGACCACGGCATCGCTTATGTTTACTAGCATAGCTTTGCTGGCGATTTGCTCCAAACTCAACCAATCTGCTCTAAAATGCACATCTTCAAAAAAACTATCACTACTATACACCCACTTGCCCTTTTTGTGGTAGATTACAGCTCCATCGTCTCCTATATGTTTGTCATTAAACTGCGATATAAATAAGTTTTCCATATTTGTCCTCATAGGCTTATGTTTTCTAGATACTCTAAGTTTTCTAAATTTTCGCCATATATTATGATAGCATCGATACAATACGAAGGTTGGATTTTATGGACAATGAGATAATAATCCACAGAGTTATATAGCTTACGAAGTTTGCTTTTGGTTATGTTATATACCGCTTCATATGTCTTGCCACTTTTGACCTCTACAAAATGATACACTCCCTCTTTGGTAGTGATGATATCTATCTCGCCAAATTTTCTAGCATAGAAGTTTTGTCCTGCTATCTCGTGTCCTGTTTTTTGTAGAAACTTCACTGCCTTTTGTTCGGCTTTGTCGCCTTTGCTTTTAGTGGAATATTTGTTCATATTTCACTTCTACACTTTTAAAGCATGCGGTCTTTGTGCGAGTGTCGCTTTCGTCACCATACAGATAGTTTATCTTTGATCTTGAGTGATGAAACGAACAAAACATAGTCCCTGTGGCTATGGTCTTGCTAATCTTGACAGATAGTCTGCCGCTTTGTCCATATGCTGAATTTAGCACCATATCGAAGCTTTTGTCAGTGTCAAAGTCCTCTGCTGATAGTAGCAAAATATCTTCACTATGTAGCTGTGCTAGTCTCTCTGTCTGTGATGTTTGTGCACTGTTGTTGTAGTTGGTCAAAACTCTGCCAGTAGTTAGATAAAACTTTTTAGGTGCTTTTGTTATCAAGTTTTTTATCTGGTTTCGTAGGCTATATGGATTAAATATAAATCTACCTAGTCCATCTTTGGTGTTAAATTTTTCCGTGTGTAGCACTGGAGTGTCTTTTCTAGCTACTGGCCACTGTAAACCCTTTTGTCTGCTTTTTTTGAGCTTTTGATAGGTCGCCCCACCAAACCGCACAGGAGCATCTACTCGCACATCGTTCCACACATCTTCGCTGGTTTTATATAACATATTGCCATCTATTTTGTTTTCTATATCTCGCAAGATCTCCCAGTCATCTAGCAAACTGTTTTCGACAAGCGGTTGAGACAGATGCAGTCTCCGCATAGCATTGACATACACGCCTGTCTTTTCATAGGCAGATTTGACACCAAACAGCACATCTGCCTCGCTGGCTATGGAGTTTTCAAACAGATCCAACACCACTATCATATCTAGCTTTTTGATAGCTTTGTTGATCTTGTTGATATTTGAGTGTATATGTGTGATATCTTCGCCCATGACTAGCATACTTTTGATCTGCCCGTCTAGCATAGCATCTATAGCTTCTGGAGTTTTTAGCCCTATCTTTTCAGGAGTTTGATAATCTGGCAAATAGTATGGCAGACAGCCCATATCACAGCAGCCTTGGACATTGTTTTGACCACGAAGTGGCATCAATCCTGTGCCACTTTTGCCTATATTTCCAGTCAGCAAACTCAAGTTTGATATAGCCATGACGGCATAGCTACCATCTATATGCTCTGTGATACCAAGTCCCCAAAATATCATAGACTTTTTTGTAGCATAGTCTCTAGCTATATCATAAACTTGCTGTGTGATATTTTCATATCCTTTGATATCTTGAAAGATCTCTGGCTTTGAATACGGGTCGTGTAATATCTGTGCCTTGTAACTTTCAAACTCTTTTGTGCGATTTTTGATAAACTTTTTGTCATATAAGTTTTCTGTTATGATGACATATGCCATACAGTTCAAAAACAACAGATTTGCCTCAAACGGCAACACTACTTTGTGCTTGGCTATCTTTGATATAGCTGTCGTCCGCACATCGCACACTGCTATATCGCATGTTTTATTTTTAAAAGCTTCTATCATACGATTTGCCACTATGGGGTGGGCTTGTGTAGTATTGGTGCCTATAAGTAGCAAAAATTCTGCTATAAATATATCATCATATGGGTTGGTCGCGGCTCCCTCGCCTATAGTAGCGACTAGTCCATTTAGACTAGGAGCATGACAAACTCTAGCACAGTTGTCTATATTTGGGCTTCTCATCGTTGTCCTGGTAAATTTCTGCAACAGATAGCCACTCTCACATGATGTTCTAGCTCCTCCTGTGGCGAAAAATGATTCCTCACCATATAGTCGCCTGTTTTCACTCAACTTCCAAGCTACTAGCGATGTAGCAAATGAATATGAACTAGCAAACCATATATCATCTAACTTTTGCAAAGTATTTGATAGTGCCTTTAGCTCTCGTGGAAACTGCTCGAAATGCTTATGCACGAAACTTATCTTGATTTTGGACTCTTTTAACCTATGTGGGCTGTGGACGAAGTCAAATCCTGTCTTGCCTTTGATACATAGTTTGCCACGACTTACATATCCATCGTTTTGGGCATAGATTTTCTGTATTTGGTTGTCTTTGACTTCTGCTGTGATATCGCACCCTACTCCACAATAGGTGCAGACAGAGCCTATATTAGCGACTGCCATCTAGTAGCTCTTTTAGCTTGAGTATCTCTCGTTTTTTGTTGGTATATGAGTTTTTGTTTGCTATCAAGTATGCCGATGACTCTAGTATCGTGTCGCCGACTTTTAAACCGTTTTCTCTCATAGTGTCGCCAGTTTCAACTATATCTACTATACAATCCGCCAGTCCTACTAGCGGAGCTAACTCTATAGAGCCATATAGCTTGATAATATCCACTGCCATCGCCTTTTTTTCAAAATACCGCTTGGCTATGTTTTCGTGTTTGGTGGCTACTTTGAGAAGTGGTTTGTCATATGGCAACTGCTGATTTTCTCGCAGGCCGATTGCTACTTTGCACTTGCCTATGTGTAGGTCTAGTAGCTTGACTATGTCGTAGCTTTTTTCCTCTAGCACATCTAGTCCCACCACACCTATATCAGCCGACCCATAATCCACATAAGTAGGCACGTCTTGATTTCGCACATTTAGAAACCTGAAGTTTGCTTTGTTTAGTATCAATTTTCTGTTTTGAAACTCAAACTTCTCTTTAAATGCATGTTCAAATTTTTCCAAAGTTAGTTTGGCTATTCGTCCTTTTGGCAAGGCTATTGTGAGCATAATTTTTCCTTTTTGATTTTTTCTAGATTGTCTAGTAGCAGATTTTCTATATATATACTACCTTTGATAAATCTCGACAGCAACTCTCCATCGCCACCTGTGATATACACCGTGTTATCTCTTGCTATATTTTTGATAGGCTGGACTATGGATTGGACTATACCATAGGTTATAGCTTTGTCTGTATCCATAGGCAAAACAGCAGTGTCCATATCGAAGTTTTGTTTTGTGCTAAGTTTATCTGAAATATCTGCATAGATAGTTTTGTATGCTGTGATACCTGGTAGTATAAAGCCCCCCATGTGGTGGCTGTCGGCTATGCTATCTACTGTTATAGCCGTGCCTGCATCTACTACTATGCCATCTACTATATAGCTACACACTACAGCTCTATCCACTCCCCAGCCTACATAGTCGCTATCAAAAGATATATCATGTGACATATTTTCTATATCTTTGTAGTTGTTTTTTAGCACATTTTCACCCACTTTGGATACCGATATATAAAATACTGTCTCATCGAACTTTGGCAAAACATCATCATATTTACAAATATATATATTGTTTGATTGTTTAAATTTGATATGAGTGTTGCCTATATCACAAAATACCACGACAAACTCTTAACGGAGCTTTAGATATCTGTTGTCATAATACAGCTTGTCGTCTATATATGTAGTTTTTTCGTATTCATTGAACCATATATCATAAACTTTTGAAGTTTTGAAATCTTTTGAGAGTTTTATGAGATAGTTTTGAGACTCCAAAGCATATATAAACTTATCGCCGACTGCCAAAGTGAGTATCTTTGCAAACTTGTATTTCGTAGCATTTTGCTCCTCTAGGGCATGGTTTAGCTGGATGATTTGACCGTCTACTGTGGCTATATATATGGACTTTTTGTTTGCTATTATATTGACTACTTCGTATTCTTTCAAGTTTAAACTTTGGTTGCCAAATGTCAGCACATTGTTGTTTGTGGCGGCTATGAGTGTGTTGTTTTGGACACTTAGATATATCACATTTTTGACGAAACCAGTAGTAGCTACTATCAAGTTTCTCAAGCTCTTTTTCTGTGACAAACTCACCACCGATACTTTGCCATCGAGTGTAGGGAAAAGTATGGTTTGGTTCATAAATACAGGACTGGCTACTTTTTTGTTGTTGATATATGAGTGTTCATGCTTCTCTTTAAACACCGCTTCATCTTGTTTTATATCATAGATAACCATAGAGTTGTTGCTCAACACTATAGCTAGTATGTTGCCCTTTTTTGCTACAGATAGTGGCTTGGCAGATAGTTCTATAGTTTTGTTTGTGTCGCTCATGGTCAAGTTGTTGTCGTTTGCTGTAAACAACACACCATCGCTATAATTTACTATATGTTGGTCCTGTGGGAGCTGTCTCGTTTGTTTGCCATCTTTGGTGATGATCGTGCCGTTTTCTAGATGTATTAGCTTGCCTGGCTTGTAGTTTTTGATATAATCATCTACGACTATATCGTCAGACGATACTTGTCCGTGTGTATCATCTGGGTCAAAATATTGTTTCTGTGAGCAACCACCCAAAAAGACAACCACCAAAAGCAGAGCCAAACTATATCGCACTATTTGACTCCGTTTGCCGACAAGTGATGGTTTAACAAGTTTGTCAGCTCTACTATGGCAGAGTCTTTTGGTATAAACTTCAAGCTATCTTTTGCTTGTTGTAGTTTGCCTTGCTTGGTCAATATCAATGCCTTTTTAAATACAGCATAATCTTTGAGCAAAAAGTTGCCGTCTTTGATTAAAGTATTTATATCGTTTATGCTCTCTTTGTCTTTGATCTTTTGAAAATCAACCAAAGCCTTGAGATAGATTAGCTCATCGCTCAAAGCCGTCTTTGAGCCATCTTTGTAGTTTACTATATCGTATAGCTTGGTGTTGGACTTTTGCAAAGTTGCCATAGCTTCTTTGTCGTCTGGATTGTCCAGCAGTATGTTGTATGCTTCGTTTGCTTTTAACTTGTTGCTAGTTTCTACATAGTCCATAGATACTGTCGCTACTACTGCTACGACTACTACTGCTCCTATGATATAGAGATAATTTTTGTATTTTTTATAATACTTCTCTACTTTTAGAAACCCAGATAGAAACTCCTCTTGGGTGTCCATCTCGTGCTTGATGAAACTCACATTTTCTTTGATACTCATATATTTCCTTAAATTTTCTAGGATTATATCATAACAAACTTAAAATTAAATTTTATTTGATACAATAACCACAAAAAGGAAAAATATGACTGTCCCATCTGCTTTGCTCATATCTGGTCCTAGTGGCTGCGGCAAGAGTTCTATGCTATCGTTTGTGTATAAACATATCCACGACTACTACTTTTCTATATCCACGACTACGAGACCCAAAAGAGATGGCGAAGTAGATGGGGTGGATTATTTTTTTGTATCCACAGAGCAGTTTATACAAGATATAGCAGATGACCAGTTTTTAGAGTGGGCAAAAGTGCACAACAACTATTATGGCACTGCCAAGAGACCCATACTAGATGCTATATCCAAAGACCAGCTTATAATATTTGACATAGATGTCCAAGGCTTCCACATACTACGAGACAAAATATCAAACCACATACCGTCTGTGTTTATAACTACACCGAGCAAACAGGAGCTTAAACATAGACTACAAAGCAGAGCCAAAGACAGTGCCGAAGATATACGGACCAGACTGGCCAATGCCACAACAGAGATGAGAGAGGCCATGCTGTATGACCATATCATCATAAACAAGCAGCTGGATATATCCTCAAAGATATTGTTGGATATCATCAACCAAACACACGATGGCACGACTACTAAGCCCTGCAAAGATATATTAAGTAGCTGGTAGATATGTCGTTCATTGTCTCAAACAAACCTATATATGCTATTATCGTAGGCAAAGGCAGAACCGCACACACCCATCTGGGAGTCAAAACTGGAGGAGCTATGGACTTGTATGCCTACCACATAGCAAACCAACTTTTAGACAATCATACACACACTGCCATGATAGAGCTGAACTTTGGCGGACTTGTGCTAGAAGCCCTATGTGATGTGTCGTTTGCTATCACAGG
>JAOZTH010000047.1:0-2395 GCA_029939245.1 Arcobacteraceae bacterium | reverse complement strand
CTCAAAAGCTCCGGGCTACCTAGCTATGATCATAGCTTGACTTTGCGGATAACTTTGTCATATCAACACGAGGATTTTGACGACGAACAAAAAGCGAAACTTTTCGACAGCGAGTGTATAGTATCAAAAGAGATTAGCCGTATGGGCTACAAACTCACAGGCGAAGCTATCACACCACGGCACACAGGAGTCATATCGCAAGGTATCTGCCACGGAGCGGTGCAGATACCCAAAGATGGACAACCTATAGTGCTACTAGCAGACAGACAAACTATAGGAGGATACCCTATAATAGGGGTAGTTTTAGATGTGGATTGTTTCTCTCTTTCACAAGCCGTGCCAAATACCAAGATAAAGTTTCAGCAGATAAGTTTCGAAGAAGCTACAAATATATCCAAAAAATTCTATAGTCAGCTTTTGTGACACAGGAGGGGCTATACAAAAAGTCGACAAATAAACAAAATTTGACTTTTTGATGATTTTTGGGTTATTTAAAGATAATTATGTTATAATGTCATCAAATAAGTATCTACTATCTGCGTGTTGGTCAGATGATAACGCCCAAAAGTATCTGTTTTTAAATAAAATAAGATATTTTTGATCAATTTAAACAAGGAAAATAAAATATGAGCAATACAAAATTATTTATAGATGGATATCTTAACCAAATCTCAAATAAATTTAATATTGATAATGACATAGCTTTTGAAATTTTTTCAATTTCAACAATTTTGGAAAGAAGTTTTGATGATATTTATAACAATGTTCAAATCCAAGGCAATCAAGACGGTGGTATAGATGGTATCTACTTTGAAGACCTTGAAAACTATTATATCATGCATATTTTTCAATGTAAAAATAAAAAAGTTCTAAAACAAAATGAATTGGACAAATTAAAAGCCAACTCATCAGATATTTTCATAAAAGGAATAAATCTACCAAATATAAATGATCTAAAAAGTAAGATTGATGAACACAAACAATTGTCACAAGATGGATTTCTAGTAGAATTAAGACATTATTTTTTGTACAATGGTTTAAATGATGATCCTAATTATGGATCAAATAAATTATTATACGATGAATATCACAAGACAAGCAAATCTTTTGAGATATATGATAACGTAAGTTTATATAATAAGATTAGTAATTTGACAAAAAGTGTTTCAAAAAGAGACAAAGTTGACTTTACATTTAAACCAGAAAAATCAAATGTAATCTTATCTTCAATGGACAATCAATCAATCTATAGCTATTCGATTCAGAATATTAGATCGGTCAACTTTAGAATATCTGCCATAGAGATATGCAATTTGATAGTGCATGAAATGTCTGTAAATACTACTTATGATTATCTATACGAAGATAATATAAGAGGATTTTTAGGATCAAGAACCAAAGCAAATCAAAAAATGAAAAATACTTTAGACAATCAAAATGAGTCTCTGTATTTCCCCTTTTTAAACAATGGTATTACTATTATATGCAGCAAGTTAATATTGCCAAATAACCCACAATCAGGCAACTATCTTATCCCATCAACAAATCCAGTCATAGTCAATGGCTTACAAACAACTAGAGTTTTATACAATAAATATAAAGAAAACAGAGAAGAGCTAGAAAATGTTTATGTAAATGTGAGACTATATGAAACCGATGATAAAAATCTAATCGATAAAATTACAGATGCTACAAATACACAAACACCAATTAACTTTCGTGATAAAGTTAGCAATAAAAGTTTCAATACACACACAAAGGAATTGTTCAATCTCAAAGGGATATCTTATATTACCAAAAAAGGCGATCTATTTTTGCCAAAAAATAAAAATAATATTACAGTAAATAGCGACACGGTTTTAAAATTTTGGTATGCAACATATTTTGAGAAACCCGAGATTTCTAAAAATAGTATAGCAAAAGTATTGGAACATATATATGATTCTACAAACAGTGAACTATCATCGCTTTATAATCTAGTAGATGGAGATCCTCATTCTGTTTTTTATAGACAATTATACAGAGCATATCTTATCTATAAAATAGTTTTAGACAAAAAACACACTAGCAAAGATATATATGAATTTATTTCATACTCTGATGAATTAATAAGTTATGGAATATATAAAACATTGGAAAACAATTTGGAATATGTAGAAAATCATATAAAGCTAGATGATTCATATAAAAATGTATTGTTAACGATTGACAAAATTGTCAAAGAAGACATAGCAGAGCATGAAAAAGTAGAAAAAACTTTTTCCTATTCAAGCTATTTTAAAAAACCAAAATGCAGAATAGATTATAACAAAACCAAAGGTCTCGTAGAGTCGGATAAGCTTATAGCAGAGTTATTGAGTAAATAATAAACACCTAACAAATCGTAGAAATCAAA
>JAOZTH010000046.1:4321-12185 GCA_029939245.1 Arcobacteraceae bacterium | reverse complement strand
GAGTATATTTCCCACCATATCTATCATAAAGCTTCGCTCTTTTTTCTTCTGGACTGCCTCGCTGTCGCCACTACCCCACATCTGCGACAAATGCGACCATGCTATATCGTCTTTGATATGTTCTGGTCGTTTGTTTGTAGCCGTGTGGCTTTTGGACACAGTGTCAAACTCCTCATCTGGCTGTAGTTTCTCCTCTATCTTCTCTACCCACTTCGTGAGTGCTTCACCTGCTTCATAGACTTTGTCGCCCACTTTCAACGAACACTCATCGTTTTGCATACATCTTTTTATACCATATCCTATGGCTCCTAGAGCTACTGCTCCTAATACTACTGGTAGCATATATATCCTTTTTGTCTTTGTGACGGTGTATTATAACATGGAGGATTGACAGGTTGTGTCAAAAGTGAAAGATTTTGATAAATTTGCACTAGAAATATAAATTTTAATAATCTTTGGATATAATCATCTCAATCACGACACAGGAGCAAAATATGCATACAATCGAGCTAAAAATTGACAACAATATCTATGAGCATGTTATGTTTGTCTTAAACAGCTTAAAACAAAAAGGCATACAGATCACAGAACAACACACACAGACAAAAGCCAACAACAGCAGCGATGGCTTGGATTTTGCCAACTACAGGATAAAGGCATTTGAACATATCGATGACCCTGTCAAATGGCAAAATGATATTAGAAACGAGTGGGAGACATGAGAAGTTGAAAAGATATTTATTGGACACAAATAGTATTATGTATGGGCACCTCTAATATATTGATGGTTCACTGCTAATATATTTTGATCTATTTTTCTGTCAAAATTACTCTAACAATAACTATGTGAGAGGACCCAAGCAACTACAAAACTTCGGCTTTGCCGTTTTTCATGACCACACAATCTTCTATCCTCACTCCAAATTTATCTGGCAGATATATCCCCGGTTCTATAGTAAATACCATACCATCTTTTAATATATCTGGACTTTTTGATGATATGATAGGATATTCGTGTATATCTAGCCCTATACCATGTCCTAAACTATGTGAAAAATATTTTCCATATCCAGCTGTGTCTATAACATCTCTGGCTATAGTGTCTAGCTCTTTGGCTTTCATACCTACTTTGGCTGATTTGATAGCTTTGTGTTGTGCTTTTTGCACTATGTCGTATATCTTTTGTTGGAGAGGTTTTTTGTGGTCTATATAGGTCTCTGTCCTATCGCTACAGTAGTGCCGATATTTCACTCCGCCATCTACTAGCACCAAACTATCTGTGCGAAGTTTATCAAGAGACGGTATAGCATGTGGCTTGGCAGAGTTTTTGTCAAATGCCGTAATAGGAGCGAAGCTAAGCCCAAGCTCGCCTTTACCTGTGAGTATTTCTATGCTCTTGTAGTTGAACTTTTGTTCTGTCATGTTGCTGTGACTTAAAAGTTTTTTGATATCTATAAATCTTTTTCGCCCTGTGTTTATGGCTATTTTTAACAGGTCTATCTCGTGTGGTTTTTTGATGGCTCTTTGGAGTTTAAACATATATGGCTTTGATACAAACCGTGTGTTTGAGTTTTTGATTATAGTCTCATAAACCCCAAGCGATAGCTCATATGGGTCAAATTTGATCTTGGTTATCTTGGATTTTTTCAATATATTGTTTATAGTTTTTGGTATATTTTTGGATATAACTATCTTGTCCGCTACGGCTTGTTCTGTGGCTTCTATGTTATATCTACTATCTGTCAAAAAAAATAGCTGACCAGATATATCTATGCATGCGCTGTTGTCGTTGGAGTAGTTGCACAACCACCGACAACTGCTTTCATCTATCGTGAAAAAGTCTTTTATTTGGCTGTCTCTTTTTGGGCTTCATCTTTGGCTTTTTCTTTTGCTGTGTTTGTAGCTTCTATCTGTGTAAAAATTTGTGCTAAACTTATGAGTGCTAGATGATATCCAAGCGGTCCGAAACCTGTGATGACACCTGTAGATGCCTGTGCGGTCAATGACTTTTGTCTATACTCTTCTCTTTTGTATATGTTGCTAATATGCACTTCTACTACTGGCAAATTGACAGCTCTTAAGGCATCGGTGATAGCTATGCTAGTGTGACTATATGCCGCTGGGTTTATAACTATACCTGCACATGTACCTATAGACTCTTGGATCTTGTCGATAAGCTCACCTTCTAAGTTGCTTTGAAAAAACTCTAGCTCTATGTTGTTTTCTCCTGCTGTTGATTTCATAGCTTCGTGAATCTGGTCCAAACTCATAGCTCCATATATATTTTGTTCTCTCACACCTAGCATATTTAGATTTGGTCCTTGTATCACTAGCACTTTGTTTTTGTTCATATTTTTCTCCTATTTATAAAATTTATTACTATACAAAGCATCTATGAGACTTTGTACACTTCCTACAGACTTCGCAAACATTCTGTCTTGATGATCGTTTAGGTTTGCTTCTATTATCTTCTCTGCTCCGTTTGCCCCTATCATCACTGGCACTCCGCTTACTACGTCTTTATAACCATACTCACCACCTAGCATCACAGCACACGGATATATCTGCTTTTGGTCGCTAAGCACCGCTTCTACCATGAGTGCTGTGGATTTAGCCGGAGCATAATACGCACTGCCATCTTTTAACAGCGATACTATCTGGGCTCCGCCGTTTTTGGTCTTGTCTACTATTTCGTTGATCTCGTCCCATGTCAGCAAGTCTGTCAGTGGCACACCAGCGACTGTGGAAAATCTAGGCAACGGCACCATATCATCGCCGTGTCCGCCCATGACACTACATCTTATCTGTCCTGCTCCGTATTGGAGTTTTTCATACACGAAGTGTGCCATCCTAGCACTGTCTAGCACTCCTGCCATACCTAGCACTCTGTTTTTAGACCAGCCGGTCTCTTTGAGAGCTACATATACCATGGCATCTAGTGGATTTGATACAGGGATGATGATAGCATTTGGCGAAGTTATTTTAACTACTTTAAGTATATCTCTCATGATAGTGGCATTTTTGAGTAACAGATCGTCTCTACTCATACCCGGCAACCGTGGGCTTCCTGCGGTTATGACGATGACATCACAATCACTCACATCTTCTAGCTTTTCTGCTACGGTAACTATGGTATGCTTCCTGGCACTTTGTGCAGCTTGGCTTAGATCAAGTGCTATACCTTTAGCACGGTCCACATTGTTCGCTCGTAGCATAACTTCGTGGCATGAACCACTCATAGCTAGACTATAGCCTACAGATGAACCTACATTGCCTACACCTATTATGGCTACTCTTTTTCCTCTCATATACATCCTTTTGATTATTTTATCGTATTTAACTTAAATTTACTTTTGGTTTTGGATTTTGTGTTGTTTGTTATTGCTATTTGTATTGGTGTTTTGATACAAATTTGCCTAAAATTTGTGGAAATTTGTGAAGTTTAAGATTGTTGTGATATTATAACAAACTTTAAAAAAGGAGTTATTATGGCACAAAAAGCTATACGAGAGTATGATGCGAAGTCGATATTGGCGAAGCATTGGGGGGAGTTTTTCCCAGAGTTTACATATGCTTATGAGACCGTGTTGGTCGCAAACAGCAAACAGTTATTAGATGAGGCAAAAAACAAAAAGTGGCTAAACGACAAGCCACTTGTTGTCAAACCAGATATGTTATTTGGCAAACGAGGCAAAAATGACCTAGTGTTGTTTAAAGAGAGCAAACCAGGAGACGTGAGCTTGAAAAAGGCAACTAGCTGGATAGATGAAAAATCATCAAAGCCACAGGATGTATATATGAGTTTCGATGGCGATACACCTACAGGTGAGGCAAGTCGCGATACTATAAACAGCTTTATAGTAGAGCCGTTTGCACCACATGAACAAGCCGAAGAATATTATATCTCGGCTACTTGTGTAGGCGATGACGATATGCTATATATGTCAGCCGAGGGTGGTATGGAAGTTGAGGACGGATGGCAAGACAAAGTTACTGAAGTGGCATTTGCTATCACAGATACAGACGAAGATATTGCTAGCAAGATCAAAGCAAATATACCCAAAGATATAGCACAAAAAGACAAAGAAAACTTCGGCAAGTTTGCTATAGGATTTTTCAAAGCATATAGGAAACTAAACTTTGCTTATCTTGAGATAAATCCATTTGTCATGCAAGGCTCTAAAATAGAGCTACTAGATATGGTAGCTAAACTTGACGACACGGCTGGGTTTATGATGGTAGAGGAGTGGGGCGATGTGCCATATCCTACACCGTTTGGTATGGAAGCAAAGTCGCCAGAAGTAGAAGCTATAGAAGAAGCCGATGCGAAAACTGGAGCATCGCTCAAACTTACTTTACTCAAGCCAGATGCTAGAGTATGGACTATGGTAGCAGGTGGCGGAGCATCGGTCGTATATGCCGATACTATAGCCGATCTAGCTGGTATAGAGGACTTGGCAAACTATGGTGAATATAGTGGCGGACCTACTACTGGCGAGACTAAGTTCTATGCTCAAACTCTGTTTGACCTCATGACAAGACAGCCAGACCCAAAAGGTCGAGGCAAGATACTTATCATAGGTGGAGCGATAGCGAACTTCACAGATGTAGCTAAAACATTTACAGGTATCATACAAGCACTTGATGAATATCAAGACCGGCTCAAAAAAGTTGGCACCAAAATATATGTGCGGCGTGGCGGACCAAACTATGAAAAAGGTTTGAGAGATATCAAAAAAGCGGCAGATGAGATGGGACTATACATAGAAGTTTATGGACCAGATACACACTTGACCCAGATAGTCAAGATAGCTTTAGAAAAGGATTTATAATATGGGACAGTTATTTAACAAACAATCACAAGCGATATTTTGGAACAACAACCGTGCAGCGATACAGCGGATGCTAGACTACGACTATGTCATCAAAAGAGAGACACCGTCAGTAGCAGGTATAGTAGCACCTACTTCGTCAAATAAATTTGACAAGTTTTTTTATGGTGATGATGAGGTCATGATACCACTATACAAAAACACAGCTTTAGCAAAAAAGGCACAACCACAAGCAGATATATTGCTAAATTTTGGGTCTTTTAGGACTGCTTATGATGTGACTATGGAAGCGGTAGATTTAGGCGGATTTAACACTATCATGATAACAGCCGAGGGAATACCAGAGAGACTAGCTCGTGGTATGATAGCATATGCAAAAGAAAAAAATGTAGTCATAATAGGACCTGCTACAGTGGGTGGTATATCTCCTGGAGCATTTAAGATAGCAAATGTAGGCGGAACTATAGAAAACATAATCAACTCAAAACTTCACAGAGTTGGCTCATGTGGTCTAGTCACACGAAGTGGCGGATTGTTCAATGAACTAGCAAATATAATATCTATCAATGCAGACGGTATAGCCGAGGGTGTAGCTATAGGTGGTGATAGATTTGTAGGAAGTGTATTTATAGACAACCTGCTTCGTATGGAAAAAAACCCAGATGTCAAATATATGCTACTACTAGGCGAAGTCGGTGGAGCTGAAGAGTATAAGCTCATAGATGCTATAAAAGCTGGCAAGATAAAAAAACCAGTCATAGCATGGTGTATAGGAACTATAGCCAAGCACTACGATAGTGGTGTGCAGTTTGGTCATGCAGGAGCTAGTGCAAATGACGACAGAGAAACAGCCGAAGCCAAAAACAAAGCTATGAGCGATGCTGGTATATCTGTGCCTGAGTCATTTAACGACTTGCCAGATGTTATAAGCAACCTATACAACAAACTTTTAAGTGATGGAACTATCAAAGAGATAGTCGAGCCAGAGATAAACACTATCTCAAAGACAAGACGATCAAAAAACTTCATATGCACCATATCGGACGACAGAGGCGAAGAGGCGACTTATGCAGGCTTCCCTATATCAAGTGTAGCCACACCTGATACTGGCAAAGGTATAGGCGATGTAGTGTCGCTACTATGGTTTAAAAAACAGTATCCAAAATGGGCTACTGACTTCATAGAAACAGTTATGAAAACAGTCGCTGACCATGGACCAGCAGTCAGTGGAGCACACAATGCCAAAGTAACAGCACGAGCTGGCAAAAGTGTAGTAGAGAGCTTGGTCACTGGACTGCTAACTATAGGACCACGATTTGGTGGGGCTATAGATGGAGCTGCAAAGTATTTTAAATATGCCAACGACAACGACCTAACACCAAAAGAGTTTCTAAGTTATATGAAAAAAGAGGGAGTGCCAATCCCTGGTATTGGACACAGGATCAAGTCTCTCAAAAATCCAGATCTACGAGTGACAGGTCTCATGAACTATGCGACAGCAAACTTCCCTAGCACATCGCTACTGGATTATGCCAGAACTGTAGAGCAACTAACCACGAGCAAAAAAGAAAACTTGATACTAAATGTAGATGGAACCATAGGCATACTCATGGTAGATATGTGGAGAGCTTTGGATTATACCGAGACAGAGATAGATGAGTTTATAGAGTCTGGGACTTTAAATGCTTTCTTTATCGTAGGACGAAGCATAGGCTTCATAGGTCATATACTAGACGAAAAACGACTAGCTATGCCTATGTATCGCCACCCTATGGACGATATTTTATATAGTTTGCCAGAAAATTAACAAGGAGAATTATATGAATACGGATGATTGGTAGATGGATATTATCATAGCGATACTAGGTGGCGTGCTATCTGGTATCGTTGCTATGGAATTTTATACTAGGGCTATCTTTAAAAAAAGTCCAAATATCAAAATTGCAGATACTATGATACAGCTTGATGATAATACACTTCAAACAAAGATTATAAATATGGACTATAGAGTTATCGTTGATATCAATCTATATCTTTATAGTATAGTGTATCTTGAAAAAGAGACAAATGACCCTATTAAGTCCAAGGAGCTTATATCTAGCAGGTATATACCTTTGGTATCAAAATACAGATCGTTTGATGAAAAAGATATTCCGCTAGGTTCTGTGAGAATTAAAATACCACTTGTAGATACGATAGAGAATATCAAAAATAAAAGTGATAAATTTATGCTTGTAATCACTGCGAAAGATTCACTGTATGGTTCGATGTTTGCTAAGTCTATCATGTTTGATAAAAATGAGATAAAAAAAGATATAAAGTTTCAAAAAGGATATAGCTTTGAAACTACGACTATAAACCACAAATAATTATCAGCATTATATTTAAAAAGGCTTGGAGTATATATGAGCTACTATTTGTGCTATTGATAGTATCTATAGTAGCTTCTATGACCATATACAGACCCCAACACGATGATATAGACGAAGCAGCAAAGAAAATATCGTTATATCTCAAATACACCAGATACCTAGCACTACACGATGACCGATACATGAGATACTTAAGAGATGGCAACACAACTTGGTACAAAGAACGATGGACATTTAAGATCCAAAACTGTGCCAAAAAGATAGGCGGATACTATTTTGTGGTATATAGAGATACCGACCAAAAGGGTTATATAGACAAGATAGAGACAGCTAAAGACCCTATAAATCAAAAATACCTATACTCAAACAGCGACTGTGTGGCTATAGTAGATGAAAGTCCCTATGTGTTGCTGACGAAAAAATACGGCGTAGCAAAAATGATAGCAAACAAATATTGCAAACCATATAGCGGTAGCACAGTGCCTATGGCTATGAGCTTCGATGAATATGGACTAGCTCACAATAAGCTTAGCGACAAACCAAACGAACCAAACAAATTTAGACTAAAAGCACCGTGTGTATTTACCATATATGATGCCAAAGACAACAATGCTACTATAACTATAGACGATGAGACAGGAGCGATATACTAGAGACTAG
>JAOZTH010000046.1:0-4221 GCA_029939245.1 Arcobacteraceae bacterium | reverse complement strand
GAGGTGGTATTGTGGAGCTTATCAAACTTTATTCGTAGTATATCAAGGTTGCCTCAAAAAACAATCCAAACATTTTCTAGCTTTGAAAATATTTGGATTTGGCTGTTTTGATTGTCTAGTTATTTATCTATAGGATAGTTTTCAAACCCATACGGCTCTTTGTATCGCTCCATACTCATATCTGGATACGGCACTACTTCATCGCTCCATGGTTTTTTGAGCATATAGTCGCCACCTTCGTTTATCTGGGCTACATTGTCTTTGTGCAAAGGTATCTTGCCACCAGCTGTCGCTAGATATCGTGGTATCGCATCGCCACATATGTTGCCATACATACTCTCTACTATATCTCGCCCTACAGATATTGGCACTCGCATATGCCCAAACTCAGGGTTACGGAAGCTACAGTTAAACAGATAATATGGTCGTATATAGATCTCTTGTAGCAGTTCGCACAGTTTCCACATCTTGATCTTGCTATCGTTTACACCTCGTAGTAGCACGGCTTGATTTAGTATTGCACTTGTAACTTTACTTAGCTTTTTAAATGCTTCTTTGACCTCTGGAGTAATCTCTTGGACTGTGTTTATCTGTGTTACAAATCGTAGCGGTTTTATATCGTTTGACTTTTTGCATATCTCTAGAAACTTATCGTCTATCCGCTGTGGCGTCATCACTGGTATTCTGCTACCTATTCGTTTGATTTTGATGTGCGGAATCTTGTCAAGTTCTTCAAACAAATACTCCAACCGTTTGTTTGATAAAGCCAGAGCATCGCCACCTGTGATGAGTATATCTCGTATGGTGGTGTCTTTTCGTATATAGTCTAGTGCCTCTTCATATGTGTTTTTGCTACTGACCCAGTCTTTGTCCGATATGTGGTCAAGTCGCAGACAATAGGTACAAAACATAGCACACATATTTGTAGCCTTGATAGTCGCTACTCGTGGATAAAATTGGTCTATCAGTCGTGCTGGTGAGTGGTCGCTAGCTACTGGCTCTATATTTATACCTTTGTTGTCTACCATATCGCCTGTCGGCACACTTTGTAGTAGTATGGGGTCATTTACGACACCGGGCATGATGAGACTAGCATAATAGGGCGATATTCGCATACGAAACACTCCGACTACTCTTTGGATATCCTCTATGAGTTTTTGAGGTATATCTAGTATTTCGGCTAGTTGTTCGCCTGAAGTTATGGCGTATTTGATCTGCCCAGCATAAGAGTCCCATGACTCATCACTCATATTTAGCTTTTGTTGGATTTTTGCTCTGTTTTTTTTCATCTGGTCTTGTAAGTCAAAGCCACTAGGAGCTACTGTTTGGTGAGTCTCTATATACTCTTGGACTCTTTGGTTTGCACTTTCGACTATAGGCAAAGCAGAAAATACACGACCGCCCACACTCACGCCGTGTTCGTCTGTGGTCTTGTGCTTGTGTGCCATGAGCTTTAGCTCCTCTTTGTCTAGTCCTATATCGTCTGGAGTCGCTCCGCATGTCTCTTTGATATTTTTGAGTTTGTCAAACAGCTCCACCATAGGAGCTGTGAGTTTGGCAGAAGTTTTTGCTACTTCTAGCAGTGCTTTTGCTTCATCTATATCCTCGCTACTTGGCGGTTTGTTGTCGCTTCTCTTTTCATATAAAAATTCGAAAAATTTTCTGTCAAATTTGTCCATATTATTTATATCTATATTTGTATTGTTGTTTGTCATTATTGTCCTTTAGTCTTGTGTGATAGTCCATGCTATCAATCTTTTTCCCATATCCACACCAGACTCTACATCTTTGTAGTTGTGTCCTGTGGCTATAACTCTAGCTAGAAACGATCCTTTGTTTACGAAAAATTCCTGTCCCACATGTTCTAGTATCATATACTCCTTTGTAAGTTTGTTTGATGCTACTGCCTCAAACATATCTATCTCGCCTCGTTGTTGTGGCAGACAGCTTATGGTTTTGAGTCTGTCTTGTAGCTTTTGGTTGTAAGTAGCCCAATATATCGTCCTGTCTAGCCCACTGGTGGATACTATATTTGGTGCCGCTTTGTTGTCCAAAACTGCATATAGCTCTATCTCTGGCAAGTTCGGTGCGTTTGATGGCAACATAGTCCGCAAAGCACAACAAAACTCCATCGTAGTGCCTTGTTTTCGTGGATTTACCTCTATGAAATAAACCTTGCCATCGTTTGAGACCACAAAATCACAGCCAAATATACCTCTGTAACCCATACGAGCTATGTGTCGCCCCACCGCTATAGTTTGCCTGTCTATCTGCTTGGCTATATCTTTGCTGACCTTAGATGGATATGTAGAACCACGAAAGCTTGTCCCTTCCATATTTTGGTCTGCTATACCTGCTATATATATATCTGTGTCATTGATAGCTACTGCCAGTGAGGTAGGGTCGCTAGTATGCTCCACATACGACACGACTAAAAATATATCATCGGTATGATGGGCAAATCGCTTTTGTATATCATCTGTGCTAGTGGCTACTATGCTGTTGGCTCCTGCCGCACTTTGCTCCAACGACACGAAAAGTTTGTCGCAATTTTCAAAAAGTTTAGACGACCTGTCCATAAGTTCATGGAAACTATTTGCCACAAAATACTCCGCCATAGGCACGACACCGTCAAATATCTTGTATAGAGATATCTTGTTTGACAAAGTTTTCACTATATCTGCTTTTGGTCCTATCAGCTCTATATTTGGCTTTTGGTCAAGTGTCATAAACTGATTTGACTCAAACATATAGATATATAGTTTGTCTTGATTTTGCAAAATTTTATCACAAATACCACTTATATATCCACTTTTTGATATATCTTTCATGAAGTCATCGTGTGGCTTTCGTTTGTTTTCTCGTAGTTCGGTATGATTGACTATGATCAAGTTTTCATAGTTGTATTGTTCAAATATATCCGGAGCTATAGTGATACAGTCTATATCTGCTACTGGTATGCCGTGTAGTTTTGACACTGCTGCCTTAAAAAACTGCCCCAGTCCATATGCCTTGAGCTCACTTATGAAAAAGAAACAATACCTCTCGCTGTCGTATTTGAAGTTGGTCCATCTTATATCATTCATATCTTTTGCCTACTATTTTTGCTATCTTTTTGCCTGTATCTATGTAGTGGTCTCGTATAGTTCTCTCTACTTTTTTGGCGTTTTTTGTGAGAATACTATGGACTATTGCTTGGTGTCTGTTTATAATATTTTCTCTAGTGTATAGCAAGGACCAGTTTTCAAAAAACAGCAACTTTGACTTGATATTGACTTGATCCAAAGTGTGTAGCAAAACTTTATTGTAGCTATATTTTAGCAGTGCCTTGTGAAACTTTGTGCCTATTTCTACCTGATTTGCATCATCATTCAATACATCTTGTCTCATCTCTTGCATTATATTTTCTAGCTCAATGATATCGTCATGGTCATGCTCTCGCATAAAATCATGAGACAAATATCCCTCGACTAAACCTTTGGTATGGTATGTATCTAGCACTTGAGATGGTGTGATAACATTTAGAAATATACCTACTCTATCTACTTTTATCAATATTCCCATAGCTACTAGCTCGGCTAATGCTTCTCTGACTGGAGCTCGGCTGATACTTAGCTTGTCGCTCAATGAAGTCTCGGTTATATGTTCTCGTGGCTTATACTTTTTGTCTATTATCGCTTTGGATATATGGTTTATCACCACTTGTCTCAAAGACATTTTGCCGCTAGTGTTTTGTCTGTCAATATTCATATTTCTCCTTTTTCTTTTTCTCTATACTATCTATATTGTCCTAAATCCAAATACGATATAGATAGGCTCGCCTATCATCTATGCCTGATGATAAATAAGTAGCAAGTATCTACTCTATATCTCCACAAATCAAAGAATACAAAGATAGATATATCACTGTCCATGTTTATATCCGACCGATTGCATCTATCTGCTCATATCACAAAATAGGTTTATCTCTATAGCTACCAACATATCAAACTATTTGCACCTATACACAAACAAACACCCCCACATAAAGATTGTCGACAATCATACACACATTGTCGACAATCTTTATGTGAAATTATAGCACAAAAATATTAAACAAACTCACAAATAGGTTAAATATGGAAAATTTGGACTTATTTTAAGCAATATATTGAAATTATTGCAATAATATATGCAAAATATAGCAAGTATTGATCGACTTTCGGAACCCCGAAGCGATAG
>JAOZTH010000096.1 GCA_029939245.1 Arcobacteraceae bacterium | reverse complement strand
ATGGTTGGAATAAAAAATTGTTTCAAATCGGTTTTATGGAATGGGGACACCATACCTCGCATCTAGAAACTACAAGCAAGGATATAGAAAATGGTAAATAAAACCTTTTATATAACAATAATTTTGTTTCCAATATTTTTATTATTGGGCTGTGTAAGTAATACGGAAATACAAACAAATTCAAACACACAAATACAAACAAATAATACTTCAGGCTGGATGGAGGTTTGTAATAGTATTGTAGGAACAAAAAGACGATCAAAAATATGTTTCAAATACGAACAGCAAACCAACAAAAACACACTACCCTCAAGTTCTCGTGTATCCGTATTGACAAAAAGGAACTTGATAATAGCAACACAAAATAACAATTTTGTCATAGTAAAAACCGAAGCTGGAAGATCTATCAAAAAAATTGATAAATATGCAGATACAATATGGGAAAAAAGACTCGACGAGCAAAGATACTACCATATAAAACAAATAATTCAAACATTAGATGGGCATTTTGTCATGATAAGTCAGTCTAGGAGCTATCCAAACATAGTAAGCCAAGCACGGATAACTAAAATCAACACAAACGGCACAATAATATCGGAAAAATTACTTTTTGATATAAGACTTGAGAACATAATACATACAAAAAATGGCGACATTGTTGTAGCTGGACACAAAGGTTACAGCAGGGGCATACTAATCATGAGACTAGACAAACAAGCAAAAGTACTATGGGAAAAAATTTATCATGAAGAAGGCATTTACCAAAATGACACGTTGGGATTGATAAATACTGGTGATGATATTGTATTGTTAAGCGAAGTGGCTACATTTGATAGAGTAAAACAAGACCGCTATATGATTACAAAAATTGGCAAAAATAGCGATATATTGTGGAACAAAAAATACTTAAAACGATACAGACACAATCTAAGCAGTATAACAAAAATAAACGATAATAATATTCTAATCACTGGCACACAAAAAGGCAAGTTATTGATGTGGAAGATTGATACGAGCGGGAAAACAATATGGGAAAATATGTTTCATGATATTGATTATTATTTTGTATCACCATCTATACTACAAACAAAAAATGGCGATTTTGTCACTAGTGGCATAGTGTATGATAGTCGCACAGGCAGGACATATATAAGGTCGGAGAAAATATTTTCCAATGGCAGAGGACATACAAATATAGATATAAATAAAAGCTCTAAAACTTTTGCTATAAATGTTGATACAAATAAAATATTATTTATAGGCAAAAAAATACTGAGTTATTATATAAAATATCGGTATGGCATCTGGGTTGAGGTATTGATGAGTATTGGCTTGAATATTATAACTAAGGATATAGACAAAAATAGTGCAGCTAGACAAACTCAACAAACTCAACAAACTAAACATACATATACAAAAGATGCCCAAAAAGCATACAGAAACAAAAATTATAAAAAAGCAAAACTACTATACCAAAAAGCATGTAAACTAGATGATGGTTTAGCTTGTTCCAATCTTGGACATATGTATACATATGCAAAAGGGGTCAAGAAAAATTATAGAAAAGCAGTCAAGTTATATCAAAAAGCATGTGATGTGAATGATAGAACAGGATGTAACAATCTTGGAGATATGTATAATTCTGGAAGGGGAGTTAGGCATACAAGTTTTAAAGCTGCCCATCTGTATAAAAAAGCATGTGATATGAACTACGGTTTAGCCTGTGATACACTCGGAAGAATGCATTCAAATGCCCAAGGACTTATCCGGGACTATGACAAAGCAAAACAACTATATACAAAATCATGTGATCTAAACAGTGGTGCAGGTTGTACTAGTTTAGGGATATTGTATAGACATGCGATAAACAATGTCAAACAAGACAATATAAAAGCAAAACGATTATTTCAAAAAGCATGTAAACTAAATGACGCTCCAGGTTGCTATAAGCTTGGCGATATGTATGTACATGGTATAGGAATTGAAAAAAACTTCACCAAAGGAATAAAGTTTATAGAAAAAGGATGTAAGCTTGGCTTTTTAACATCTTGTATGCACATAAAGCCACTAAAAAATAAAAATAAAAGATAAGAACACATCTAAAAATATCTATAGCTCATAGAAACGGGAAATAAGATATTTTACAAGAAACACTTTCACTTCGTAAAAAGCGATTCTCTTATTTTTATTTCAAGAAATCATCTCTACTAGTTATGCCAAATAATTTTTTAAAACTACCCGTAAGTAGCTTCGAAAAATTTTAGATGAAATATCCTTTTCTCATAGAGAGTATAAACTTAAAAAAAAGTATGTAAAAGTTATGAGGTATAGATATTTTTATCTACAAATATGCCATACAAACTCTGTCGCATAACTGCCCTTTGGCAAGATAAATTCCAGTTCTAGGTGCTTTTTGTCTTCGTTGTAGGTGGATGATATATCTGTAGGGAAAATCCATGCATATCGTCTAGCTCCGTTTAGTTTATCAGTAGGAGTGTCGAACATATCTTCATATATCTTTGCTATGCTTGTCGCTTGTGTAGCCTTCTGTCCGCTTAGCAAACCTGTAGGTGATATACTTCGGCTGACAAATCTATCTGCTTCGCTGTGTATATCTTCGCATAAAAATAGTCTGCCATGTGGATAGTGCGACAACACATCGCCGTGAAGTAGCTTAAATGGTTGGGCTTGGTGCTGGATATTTTCTATATCTTTTATCTCTAGCTTTAGTATATTTGTCAGTTCGGTTGGTTTGAACTCTGACTCGTTTTCAAGCTCCAGAGGCTGTGAAATAATCACTTTTACCCTACTTTTTCTTTTTTTAAAAAAAAGAAAAAAACTTCTAAATGTTTAGCTCTATTGGACGAACGTCAAACAAGTTTGAGATTTCCGAATAGGTTGTCAACATTCAAAATTTAACATTCAAAATTCAACATTAACCAGTCCTAGGTTCCGAAAAGTGGACAGGAGACAATCTAAATATCTTAGATCGTCTCACATTCTTGCGGAGCTTGGGAACGAGTCAAAGTAGTTATTTCACAGTCTCTTGGGTCGGGGAGTATTTCATTTTCAACCAGCCCAACCTAGCAGACTAATAGTCTTTGCCAGTGCAAATGTCCCACCTAAACCTACAGCTATGCCATACATGGCAAGTCTCCAGCCTTCGTAGCTTTTTTTTGATAACTCTATATCAAATCGTTTGCGGTCTATAGCAAATTTTTCTATCTCTACATCAAATCGTCTCATATCCATCGCTAAACTTTGCTTGAGTGTCTCTATCTCTAGTAGTTCTTTTTCACCTATACCTGTGGTGTTCATCTGTTATCCTTTGAAGTTTTGTGCTATTGTATCCAAAAAAGCTTATGGTAACTTAAGCTTTTGGTAATTTGACATTTTAGTGAGGGTTTCACAGAAAGTTTGGACTTCGTCCAATCGCCACGGCTACTTTTGATTGTCTTTCGGAACCACCAAAGTAGTGCTAAGTGCTAAGTGCTAAGTGTTAAGTGTTAAGTTGCAGTAGTTTAAATGTTTGGTTGTGTTGTTTTATGTTTGAAGTGATTTGCATGATTGGCCCTAAGCTATCGCTTTAGGGTTCCGATATGGTTTAAAATCACAGCAAA
>JAOZTH010000045.1 GCA_029939245.1 Arcobacteraceae bacterium | reverse complement strand
CCGTGGCGATTTTCGCTTTAGCGAAAAAGTTTCTGTGAAATGTTGTATTTAAATTAGACGAACGAGTTAAACGGCTAGGACTAACTGCAACTTGAACCGAAACAAAACTAGCCGTGGCGATTTTCGCTTTAGCGAAAAAGTTTCCTGTAAAACTAGCCGTGGCGATTGGACGAAGTCAAAACTTTCTGTGAAAAACAATCCAAACCCATAGCAACTTTAAGTTTCACCTGTTATAATACGACACAAAATAAAAAGGATTATTATGAAAATATTATTTGTGTTATTGCTATCGGTGTCGCTAATGTTTGCGGTTGTCCATATAAACAGTGCGAGCCAAAAGGATTTTGCAAGTCTCAAGGGTGTAGGGGTCAAAAAAGCCAGCGATATAGTGTCGTATAGAACTAAAGTCAAGTGCTTTAAAAGTATAGATGAACTAGTCAAAGTAAAAGGAATTGGCAAAAAGACTGTAGAGAAAAACAGAAAAAACTTGGTTCTTGATAAGTGCAAAAAATAAGTTTGGGATTGATTAAGTTTGGCTAAATATAATAGCTTGTGTTGTTTTATGTGCCATATTAACGATAAAATAATATAAATAACTAGATAGCATAAATGATAATATAAAATGAATAGACAAGAAGCAGAAGTAAAGTTAAAACAACTTTTTGGATTTGATATCTTTTTTGAAGACCAATGGAAAACTATAAATAGAGTGCTTCAAAAGAAGAGAGCCTTACTAATAGAAAAAACTGGGTTTGGAAAATCTTTGACTTTTCAATTTCCAGCTACTCAATTTGATGGCATAACAATAATTTTTTCACCTTTGATTGCTTTGATGAGAGATCAGATAAAATCACTTCATGAAAAGGGTATCAAGGTTGGCTTAATCAATAGCGAACAAACAGACGATGAAAATAACCTAACGATACAAAATGCCATAAATAATAAACTGAAAATATTATATATTGCACCAGAGAGACAAGAAAATAGCATTTGGCAAGAAGCAGTATCAAAAATGAATATATCTTTTGTTGTGGTGGATGAAGCACATTGTATATCATCATGGGGACATGACTTTAGACCTGCATTTAGAAGAATTATAAATTTAATGCATGTGTTACCTACAAATATACCTGTTTTAGCTACAACAGCAACGGCAACAATCGATGTGGCAGAAGATATCAAAAATCAAATAGGTGGAGATATTGAGCTTATTCGTGGTGATCTGCTTCGTGAAAATTTAAAATTAAATGTAATACATATCGAGAACGAAGAAGAGAAAATGGCTTGGATTTCTAATTATCTTGAAAAAGTCAAAGGCAATGGTATTGTTTATACAGGAACAAGAAGCAACGCAGAGATATTTTCAAAGTGGTGTGAAAGTGAAAAATTAAATACTATTTACTATCATGCAGGATTGGATAGCTATAACAGAAAACTGGTAGAAAAAGAGTGGATGAACAATAAGTTTAAAGCTGTTATTTCAACCAATGCTTTAGGAATGGGTATCGATAAATCAGATATACGATTTATTATTCACACTCAAATAACACAATCACCAATACATTATTATCAAGAGATTGGAAGAGCAGGAAGAGATGGAAAAAGTGCTGAGATATTTTTACTTTTTAATCCAAAAGATACTGATTTGCCATTGAGTTTTATAAATAATGCAAGACCATCAACCAAAAAATATGAAAAAGTGATAAATGCTTTAAAGCAAGAGCCATTAGGCGAAAGAAATCTAATGAAAGCAACAAATTTAAAGCAAACACAAGTTAGAACAATCAAAGCAGATCTGCTAGACCAAAAAATTATTAGAGAAGTAATGTATGATAGAAGTAAAAAATATGAGTATCAGTTCAATGCTCCACAACTTGATACTACAACATTTGAAGCATTGAGAAGCCATAGATTGCAAGAGTTTGAAAAGATGGTTAAATATACAAATACAGACAAATGCAAAATGCTTTACTTGTGTAACTATTTAGGAGATGACAATTCCAACAATTGTGAAATATGTGATAGTTGCTTAGATAACAAAAATCAATTCTCAATGAATGAAAATGATAAAGAAAAAATCAAACAATTTCAAGATAATTTTTTTCCAATTTTAGAAGTTGAAACAACTAGAACAAATCTAATCAATGGCATAGCTTCATCTTATTATGGTTTTTCAAATGTTGGAGCAATTATTTATAAATGTAAATATGAAGGTGGCGATGAATTTCCGGCAATATTATTAAAACAAACTCTTAGAGCATTTGGAAAAACTTTTAAAGAACAGAAATTTGATTTGATTTTATTTGTGCCACCAACCAAATCTGGAAAACTAGTAGAGAATTTCACAAATAAAATAGCGTTAACTTTAAAGCTACCCATAGTATCATTGGTCAAAATAAAAGAGACTAAAGAACAAAAAATATTTCAAAATGGGGCATTGAAAACTGAAAATATAAAAGATGCTTTTGGGATAAATATTGATATTATGAATAAATCAATTTTGCTCATAGATGATATATTTGATAGTGGAGCTACTGTTAAAGAGATAGGTAAAATGCTTACAAAAAAAGGTGCTAAAGTTATAGCACCTTTGGTAATAGCAAAAACAGTAGGAGGCGATATTGCAAACTGATTTAGTTTATTGGATACTATTTGCACATCTGCCAAGATGGACGATATTAAAAACAAATAAGCTAATTGTAGAAATTTTACATAATCAAAAAACCACATTTGAAGAATTTTTTAACCTATCACATGATGAATGGGCAGAAACATACAAGCTCGGCGATAAAGATATAAATGATTTAGAACAAGCAAAAAAAGAATTAGCCAATTATTCGTTTTTGCTTGAAAATATGCAAAGCCAAGGATATGAGTTAATACCATTTAATTCAAGTGATTACCCAAAAATATTAAAAGATAATTTAAAATTGAAATTTGCTCCACCACTCATCTATATCAAAGGAAACAAAAGCCTTTTGAGTGATGACACTATAGCAATAGTTGGCTCAAGAAAAGCAGATGGATTATCATTGGAATTTACAAAAAATATTGCAATAAACGCCACTAAAAAATATCAATGTGTGGTAAGTGGTGGTGCAAAAGGTGTAGATCAAACAGCACTAGAAGAGAGCATGAAAGCAAATGGTCACAGTATATTGGTTTTGCCTCAAGGAATTTTGACCTTTTCTAGTGGCATGAAAAAATATTATAAGCATATTGTTGAAGGTAACCTGCTAATATTAAGCACCTTTTCTCCAAAAGCTGGATGGAGTGCAGGTCTTGCGATGGGACGAAATAAATATATTTACGGATTGTCAAAAGAAATATATGTAGCACAATCTGATAGCAAAGGAGGAACTTGGTCAGGTGTTTTAGATGGCTTAAAAGCCCAGAGAACAATATATATTAGAAATCCAAAAGATGATGAAATAAACGCAAATGATTTACTTATATTAAAGGGTGGAAAGGCTGTTGATATAAACGGCGTCCCAATCAAATCAAATCAAATAAATGAAATCTTACTTGACGAAAAAATTAAAAGCACAATCAAAGGCATAGCACTAACAGCTAAGCAAATCAAAGAAAAAATAAACTATGATATTGATACAAAAAAATTTTCATTATACTTAAGTGGCTTATCTTTTGTAAAAAAAGAAAAAAAAAGCAGTTCTAATAGATTTATCTACAAGAGCAAAAGAACTCAGTCAAGCTTGTTTGATATAAGCCTATAATGTCCCAATAAAATAACACCGATTTTTCATTAATTCTATTACTAAAGGATACAATACAAAAAAGGATAAAAAATGAGTAGAAAAAGAAAGACATACACAGCTGACTTCAAGGCAAAGGTTGTTTAAACGTTAATAGAAGGGCAAACAAGCCTAAGCGAGATAGCAAGCAAATATGAGTTATTGCCCAAAAATATACCAGACCCATCCATATTTAAGGACACCTCTAAAAACCTCTGTGCTTTATGTTCAAAACCTATCAAAACAAAACTCGCACATCTACAGACAACCCTCCAGACAATCCCGGCTCATATGTCATATCCCCACCATGACTGTTTTTGTATTTGATAGCCATATATTTTACCAGTCTTGCACTGGCTCCAAAATAGATATCTGCATCAAATTTTTTCATAAACCCGCCCGTAATATGCCCAGCTATAGTCGTCTCTTCTGCATTTTCACTATATGCTCCATAGTCATACACGGCGACTACTTTTATATTTGCTATCCCCATACCGCCACCTATATATGGCAAAGCTCCGTATAGCTTGTATCTAGGATAATAATATGCATTTGCATATAGCACCTGAATATCCAACGAGTTTCCAGATTTTACATCGTTTGCTGTAAATTTGTCGCCATCTTTGCTCCACATCTGCTCTTTTTGGGTATATTTATCTGTGCTGTATTCCACCTCAAAAGTATATCGTCCATGAAACATACCTACTGCTATAGAACCAATATCAAAGTGCGGTTCAAATGAGGACTCTATGTCCTTTTTGTCGCCTTTTGTCGTTATTTTTGAGTTGCCTATAGAGTTGTAGCCAGCTTTTATAGACCCGTAATATTTTCCTGCATAGGACTCTACAAAAACCAGCACAAGTATCAAAATAATTTTATACATATATATCCTTTTGATTATTTTATCTTTTTAAGCTTAATTGTATATAATAACAAAAAAAGGATATATATGATAATAGTTCCCGGACGACTAAACTCAAGCAGATTTGAAAACAAAATTTTAGTAGATATATTTGGCACTCCTATGATCATAGCTACAGCAAACCGTGTCAAAGATATAGACCAAGTAGTCATAGCGACAGATAGCGATGATGTAGTCAAGCTAGCAAATAGACACGGATTTGAAGCGGTGATGACCAGCGACACTCACAACAGTGGCACAGATAGAATACACGAAGCGGTAGTCAAGCTAGGGTTAAAGCCAGATGAAGTCGTTTTAAATGTCCAAGCAGACGAGCCGTTTGTAGAGCCAGATGTAGTGCAAAAAGTGATGCAAAATTCACGGCAGTTTGTAGGGCAGGACGATGTCATCATGTCTAGTTGCTACAAGTCAATATCCAGTGAGATAGCAGATGACCCAAACCATGTCAAAGTCGTGCTGGATCAAAACTCCCATGCTGTCTATTTTAGTCGAGCAAAAGTTCCATACCACAAAGACCACTACAAAAACACAGACTACAAAGGTCATCTAGGTATATATGGCTTCACTGTTGAGAGCTTGAAAGCATTTTGTGGTTTAAGTCACAGTAGCTTAGAACAGACAGAAAAGCTAGAGCAACTTCGTGCTATCCAACACGGCTACAAGATATCTATGTGTGAAGTTAGCTCACAAAGTTTTGGTATTGATACCAAAGAGGACTTGGATATGGCTATGAAACTTTTCGGCAAAAATTAGTTTCACAGGTTCGTTTAATAAACTTATGATAAAA
Organism: Arcobacteraceae bacterium; assembly: GCA_029939245.1. Taxonomy (GTDB): domain Bacteria; phylum Campylobacterota; class Campylobacteria; order Campylobacterales; family Arcobacteraceae; genus B24-G6. Next base: position 7,083 of record JAOZTH010000045.1, on the reverse strand, counting down.
TACGCTATGAATAAATTTAAGATATTATATACCGTGGTGTTTGTGTCGAGTTTTGCTGTAGCAGGTCTAGTAGATGGTGTGGCTATCCGTGTTAACAGCGACTATATTATCACATTGTCCGATATAGACAACAAGATGAGAAGCTCAAATGTAGATAGACAAACTGCTGTCAAGTTGCTCATAGATGAGACTTTGTTTGAGGCTCAACTTGACAACCATGAGATAGCATTGCTAGATGATGAGATAGATGACTATGTGTATAAACTAGCCAAACAAAACAACATGAGTGTAGGTAGATTTAAAAAAGAGGTCGCCAAACGACAAACTTATGAAAGTTTTGTCAAAGGTGTGAAAATGGAGCTAAAAAAATACAAGTTGGTGCAAAAAATATCAAAACAAAATCTCACTCCACCAGATGATGCCGAGCTTAAAATATATTATCGCAACAATATACGAAAGTTTTCAAAGGGCGGTTCTATGAAGGTTTATCCGTTTGAGCAGGTCAGAAACAGGATATTTGAAGTAGTTATGAAAGAAAAAGAGGGAAATTTTCTCAAAGAGTATTTCTACAAACTTCGTATGATAAGCGATATAGAGATAGTGAGATAGGAGATATATGTTTGAGACAGTTATAGGACTAGAGGTGCATGCACAGCTAAATACAAAGACCAAGCTATGGTGCGGATGTGCTACTAGTTTCGGTGCTAAACCCAATACAAATATTTGTCCTACTTGTATAGGATTGCCGGGAGCATTACCTTCTATCAACGAACAAGCGGTATACAAGAGTATCGCTCTTTCTACTGCCATAGGTGCCAGTGTAAACCAAAAATCCATATTTAACCGCAAAAATTATTTTTATCCTGACTTACCATCTGGCTACCAGATATCACAGTTTGAAGTGCCAGTAGTAGGCGAGGGGGCGGTAGATATAGAGCTAGAAAACGGCGAGACAAAAACTATAAGTATATTGAGAGCTCACCTAGAAAATGATGCTGGCAAAAATATCCATGATGGGGCTAGGAGCAAAGTAGACCTAAACCGTGCTGGCACACCACTGCTAGAGATAGTCAGCAACCCAGATATGTCAAACAGCTTTGAGGCCATAGCGTATTTGAAAAAACTTCACTCCATAGTGCGATATATAGATATAAGCGATGCAAATATGCAAGAGGGTAGCTTTCGTTGTGATGTCAATATATCTATACGACCAGTTGGCGATACCAAGCTATACACTAGAGCAGAGATCAAAAATATGAACAGCTTTAAGTTTATAGACAAAGCTATCAAATACGAAGTAGCTAGACAGACGGCTGCTTGGCAAGATGGCACATATGACGATGAAGTCGTCCAAGAGACTAGGTTATACGATGTAGCCAGTGGCGAGACCAAAAGTATGCGAGGCAAAGAAGATGCGGCGGATTATCGCTATTTTCCAGACCCAGATTTGCTACCTCTCATCATCACAGATGATATGATAAAAGCACACAAAGATATACCAGAGTTGCCAGCCCAAAAGATACAGCGATATACACTGCAGTATAATATCAAAAAAGCCGATGCCCTACAGATAGTATCCGACAAAAATATAGCAAGATATTTTGAAACTATGATAGACCACAAAGCAGATGCCAAACTATCTGTGTCGTGGCTATGTGTAGAGTTGCTAGGTAGGTTAGGCGATGGCGAGGATATCACACACAGCCCCATAGGAGCAGACAAACTTTCTGCGCTTGTATCGGCTATAAGCAGTGGCGGTATCAGTGGCAAAGCAGGCAAGCAGGTGCTAGACTATATCATGGCAGATGATAGCATAACGGTAGAACAAACTATAGAAAAGCTAGGACTCAAACAACAAAGCGATGACAAAGCGATACAGAAGATCATAGATGAAGTGCTAAGTTCAAACCCAGACAAAGTGGAGCAATACAAAGGCGGCAAGGAGAAGCTGTTTGGATTTTTTGTAGGACAGGTTATGAAACAAAGCCGTGGCACTGCAAATCCACAAGTAGCAAACAAGTTGCTAAAAGAGAAGCTAGACGGCTAACTTTTAAGGATCTGCAAATATTTTTTTATCTGTTTGGTTGGAATCTGTGTTATAAGCACTCCAGCTAGTATGATGCCAGATGCTATTAGCTCGATATATGCCAGGGTTTCGCCCAATATCAAAAATGCCAACACCAGTGTAAATATGGGTATGAGATTTATATACATACTAGCTTTGCTGACCGCCATACGGCTCAAGGCAAAGTTAAAAAGCCCATAACCACCCAAAGTGACTACCACTCCTAGATATATTATCCACGATATAGCCGTGATATTGAAGTCCATATCCACAGTGTTGTAATCCCATACGGCAAATGGCAAGAAAAACAAAAATCCAACAAACGACTGGATAGCAGTCAAAAACAGTGGCGAAAACCTTTTCACTAGATGTCTTATAGATATAGCATATCCAGCTCCGCATATCATCGCCATAAATTCTAGGCTGTTGCCGAGTAGTGGGTTTGTAGCATATTCATCGCCTGTGCCAGACAAGCTCAGCCACACCGCACCAAATATGGCTACGATAGAACCTAGTATCAACTTTTTTGATATAAGTTCGTTTAGAAATATACCAGCGCCTATAGCCGTGATGAGTGGCATCATAGATGTGATCATGCCTGCTTGCCCTGCTGTAGTATATACCAGTGCTTGTGCCTCAAATATGAAATACAAACAAGGCTCAAACAGCACCATGAGTGCTATATGTTTGATATCTTTTTTGGTGAAACCTAGCTTGGTGAAACCTTTGATAAAATACACAAAACACAAACTAGCGATCAACATACGACCAAATATAATACTCATAGGCTCGATATATGGCAGTGTAGCTTTGATAGCTATAAACGAACTCGCCCATACTATCATAGCTACTATCAAAGCCCCTACTGCTACTGTGTCAAAATTTGTATTTGTGTTGCTGTTTGTCAATCTAGTCTCTTTGATATTTTGGCAGATTATAGCATATTGTGCTTAATTTAATATTTTTTAGTAAAATGCTCAAAAAGGATTTTTATGGAAAAAAGAGAAAATTGGTCGCCGATATATTTTTTGTCGGCTTTGGGAGCTGGAGGCTTGTCTGTGTCATTTTATATGTATCTTATGTTTTTGGTGCCTCACAAGAGTGCGCCACTGGCTACATTTGACTATATATATGTAGCAGTTATGAAAGGTGGCTGGCTATCTGTGCTGTCTGTATTGTCTGTGTTTTTGGTATTTTTGTTTGCTCTCTTGCACTTCAAACTACTCATCTGGAATACTAAACAATACAATATATTTAAGACAAGTGAAGCATATACAGCACTCAAACAAACCAATGCAGAAGTCACACTCATGGCATTGCCTTTGACTTTTGCTATGACTATAAATGTATGCTTTATACTAGGAGCTGTCTATGTGCCGGGTCTTTGGGGGATTGTAGAATATCTGTTTCCTTTTGCCTTGATAGGTTTCGCTGTCGTGGGATACTATGCTTTGACCATGTTCTCAAACTATTTTGCCAGACTACTAGTCAAAGGCGACTTTGATATGGAGAAAAACAACAACCTATCACAGATGATATCTATATTTGCTTTTGTCATGGTAGGAGTGGGTTTCGCAGCTCCGGGAGCTATGAGCCACTACATAACGATCAATGCCATAGGTATATTTGGAGCTATATTTTTCACATCTATCGCTATACTTTTGCTAACCATCAAGCTAATACTTGGATTTAAAGGTATGCTACGATATGGTGTATCGGCAGAAAACAGCCCTAGCTTGTGGATAATCATACCTATATTGACCCTCATAGGTATAACTATGGTCAGAGTTACATTTGGTTTGCATCATCATTTTGAACAAAGCATGGACAACTCATCGCTATTTACTTTGACATCTACTGTGCTGTCTTTGCAGATAATATTTGGTATATTGGGCTACAAAGTCATGAAAAGTTTGGGCTATTTTGATACATATATCAAAGGAGAGAAAAAATCGCCCGTAAGCTTTGCTCTCATCTGTCCGGGTGTGGCTTTTGTGGTGTTTGGTATGTTTTTTATAAACTTTGGACTTATGGCAAATGGTGTATATGCCAAATACTCGCTCTTTTATTTTCTAAGTTTTTTGCCGTTTATGTTTGTGCAATACAAGACTGTGGAGTATTTTTTTAAACTCAAAAAGAAGTTTGATATATAGCAAAACAGGGGACAAATATATTTCAAGAAACTATAAATTTATTACCCAACACAAGACAAACAATTTCAAGCTTTTATGTTGAGATTTTTGTCTATTAATATTTTTTTGTATGGTATAGACATGTTGCTGTCTATCATCAAAGAGGTTGAATAGACACCACTAGCGACACAGTTTTTGGATACCACTGTGGCAGATAGTATCTCGCCGGTTTTGTGCTTTTTTGATATTATGTGAGAAAAATTTTGATTTTCTATCGTATAGTTTCGTTCATATGAAGCTGAAGTTGTCAGGGCTTCATCTTCTATCTCTACAAACAACAGGTTTTGTTTTTTGTTTAGTGGGTTTTTGATACCTATCTTAAACTTTGTGTTGTTTGGATTTTTTCCAACTGCATATATATCTCCACCAAAATTGACCAAAGCAGAACCGATATTGTATTTTTTGATGATTTGCACCGCTTTGTCCACTGCATATTCTTTGACCATGCCACCTAAGTCAATCTTTGTGAAACTGTTTGAAAATATTATTTTGTCTCGTTTTATCTCAAAATTTTCACACCCTACAAACTGCGACAGTCGTGCTTTTTCTTGGTCAAACTTTTTTATATTATCTAGCTTGTATATATCCTTGATAGTCGCAGTTGTGATATCAAAAATACAGTTCGTAGCTAGATAATAACTTTTCGCTCTTTTTAGCAACTCTTTTGTCTGTGTATCTAGTATATCTGTAGTTCTAGCGTTGATACTTGAAAGATATGAGCTTGGATTAAAATAGTTGTATTTTTGTTCCAGTGCCTTGGCATATTTCAATATCTTTTTTGCCACCTTGTCGCTGTGTTGTTTTGAGTTATGATAAAGATGCAGCTCACAAGGTGCTGTCATAAGCTCAAACAGATAGATATGTTTCAAATTAAAACTTATATTTAAACCCACTCATCAAACTTGTAGCACTCATTTCTGTGCTTTGGGTGTAGTAGTCTGCTTTGAAGTTTAGATTTATGCTTTTGGTTAGTTTGTAGTCAAGCATAACTTTATATGTCATCGCATCAAAATCACTCAACCGCTCATCGCTACTTGCATATCGTTCATCTGTAAAATAATCAACATCTCCACTATAAAACTTCGCTTTCGTTTGTCTATAATACCGCACTCCAGTTCCAAATGTCAGATCGCCCATCTCGTAGTAGCCGTTTGTATCTATGGTATGTGAGTCCAGCTCCCAGTCATCTTTGTAGTATTTGTAGCTTATATTTGTGCTAAATTTATCAAAGGCTTTGAGATATTTTGTATAAACACCATAACCCACACGGCTATCTGGTCTGTTTTCGTTTGCTATTTGTGGAGTTGTATGATAGTTTCTCACTATATTTAGATATGGATTTGTCAAATACCCACTCTCGCTCACAAAAGACAACGAACTTTGTATCAAACTGCTTTTGTCCAATACTTGACTAAACCCTATACTTGCTTTGTAGTTGCTTGAGTTGAACTGCTCACTAGCTCCTGTGTTTGTGTCGCATTCGCTGTTGTTTTTGCAATACACTAGGATTTGGTTTTTTTGTGCAGATAGACCAAAGCTCAACGATCTGTTGTGATTTTTGTCTAGATAGTGCATATAGTTGCCGTTGACTTCACGAGAATAAAAGTCGCTCTCAGTAGAGTAGCTTAAACCTGTCTGTAGTTCGTCACGATTGTCAAATCTTGTAGTCAAACCTATGTTTATAGCCTTTCTGTTTTCTTTGAACTGTGTGTTTTCTTCTTTTATATTAGCTTTGGTGGTGTTGCCTCTAGAATAAGCAGAAGCACCACTGCTTATATCTACAAAATTTGGACTAGCACCAGTGACTGTATCGGAAACTATGCCAGCAGTTAGTGTGTAGTCTGTGCCAAAATCCTTGTTGATAGAGACAGCAGGTGCTACTATATCTACTCTGTCATCATTTTCGTTGTATGTCATAAACGATACAGAGACAGAATCTTCAGCTTGTAGCGAACTTATAGCTACAAAGGCGACTACAGATAGTTTGTATTTTAGTTGCATCCGCAACCTCCACCACTGATAGTGCTTCCTATTCTAGTGCCTTCTTTTGAAAAATATGTATGCTCTTTAAATGCAGAGAAGCTTTTGTTTGCTCCCTCTTCGCTCATATTTTCTTTTGCTAGTTTGGATTTTTCCCAAGATTTGACATCTTTTATAGCACAACCATTTATAAGCAAGATTAACAATCCAAAAAATAGTATTTTCATCTTATTTGTCTCAGTTTTTCAGCTATAACTTTGTCTATATTGTCAACTGCCCCAAATATCTCGTCTATTATCACGCTGTTTTTTATAAAATACAAAGCAGGTATGCCTACAGGAGCAAATGCCCCTACAAGTGTGTTTTTGTCATCGTTTATGACTGTGAAGTTCACTGCCATCTGTTTTTGAAAGCTTTGGCCTGCCTTTTTTTCTTTGTCTATATCTACACCGATAATCTTGTATTTTGTTTTGTCTATACTGTCGTTTAGTTTTACTATCAGTGGTAACTCCTTTTTGCAACTACGGCACCAAGATGCAAAAAAATCAACCACATATATAGTGTCCGATTTTAGGTTTAAAGTTTTTATGCTTTTGTCATCTAGTTTATCGCCTTTGGTAAGCCCAAAAAGACTCAAGGACAACAAACATATCAATACGATTTGTTTCATAGTATCTCCTATTTGTTTGTTTTCATTATTATAACAAATTATTATAAAAGAAACTCAATATTAGAAAAAATATATAAATCACAGCCTACACACACAATACCACATATGATTGAACCATCCTATTAAACACCATGCTCATAGCTTTGGGATAGCTTTTTGTATTGTTGATTGACTTT
>JAOZTH010000044.1 GCA_029939245.1 Arcobacteraceae bacterium | reverse complement strand
AGCCAGGGGTTCCGAATAGGTTGCCAACATTCAAAATTCAACATTAACCAGTCCGAGGTTTCGAGATGGTTACCAACATTCAAAATTTAAAATTTAAAATTCAACATTAACCAGTCCGGGTTCTAGCCTTGATGTTGGATATCTATATACCTTTGTAGGATTATTTTTGCCGATAGACTGTCTATCCTGCCGTCTCGTTTTTGTCTCATCACACCTTTGAGCAACTCTCTAGCTTCGCAACTACTCATATTTTCGTCTTGATACACTATAGGTTTGTCAAACTTTAACAGTCCTACAAAGTGTCGTATCCTCCTGCTAGTTTCTTCATGGCTTGTAGGCAGACCCACTACGAGCTTGTCTATATCCCACGATACCAGGAAACTATCTACATCAGCAGAGGCTTGGACTCTGTTTTTGCGGTATATTGGGCTTTGTGGTGTGATGACACCTAGCCCCAAAGTTGTGGCGACTCCTATTCTTTTGAGTCCCACATCTATACAGGCTAGTCTATCCATCTAGCAGTATTTTTGCTATATCAAAGTTGTCTGCTGTCATTATGTGTGTCTTGTCGTGAAACTTTTTGATATCTTTGTATAGATTTACACTTAGTTGCAATCCCACTTTGTATTCTTCTGCTTGACTTATCTTTGCGGCACGGCTTAGTCGATCTATCCAGCTCATAGGCACATCGATCCCTGGGACATGAGACGACAAAAACTGAGCAGTACGAAGCCGTGTAATAGCAAATATACCAAACACTAGCTGACAGTTTGCTCTGCTATCGTCAAACAAAGAGGACATAGCATAGAAACTTTTGTGTAGTTTTCTGGCATTGTCCATATCAAACACTGGTTGAGAGATGATACCCACAGAGCCGTGGCGTATCTTTTGGAGCATCTTTTTCTCCAAAGTTTTGAAGTTTTTGGCATAGGAGTTTATGACCGAAAATGGATATATAGGTTTGGGAGTTGTCTTAAATAGTTTTCCGCTATAGTCCATACCGTTGTTAAATGAATATATCATCTGTAGTAGCAAGATAGAGTTGCCCTCTAGCACTGCTTTTGTATCTGGCTGGTCAGATATCCTAGCTGGGTCGCCTGTGAGACAAAGCACAGAACAGATATCAAAATCATTTGCTCCTAATAGATCTGACTGGAGTGCCAGTTTGTTTCTATCTCGCATAGTCATAGTGGTCATCACTGGCTTGTCAAATACTTGTCGTAGTTTGATACTAGCTAGTAGCGAACTATACTTTAGTCTTGATAACGGATTGTCCGTAGCAGTGAAGCCGTCTATCTTATCTACAATATCTTTTGACTTAATAGACTCTATAATATCATCAAACACAGGCTCATGACGTGGTGTGGTCTCTAAAGTAGTGAAGCTACTGTGTTGAAGAGTGTCTATAAAGTTTTTGTATATCACAACATGAAGCCCTTTATCATATAAAATACACAAGCACTAAGTGTAGCGGCCGCTGGGACTGTGACTACCCATGCGGCTGCTATCTTTTTGAGTGCATCTCTTTTGACATATTTTATCTTTTTGGCTTGTTTGAACTCTCTTTTCTCATCTTTGACTAGTTCTTGGAGTTCCTCTATCTTGTTCATAAAGTCTATGACTCTTTGATACTCTTTTTTGCTTTTGTCCTCTTTTTTGTCTAGTTGTTCAAACTCTTTTTCTAGTATCTCTAGCTCTTTTTTGTCATCTTTAAATCTTTGTCTAGTTGTCATGATGAGATTTGCCTCACTGTTGTCTAGGTATTCTCTCAAAAACCCTACGCCAAATACACCACCTACGGCTATATGTGTGGAGCTAACTGGCAAGCCCAAAGCAGATGCTATGATGACAGTGATAGCCGCTGCTAGTGCTATACTAAATGCCCTCATCTGGTCTAGCTGTGTTATCTCACTGCCGACTGTCTTTATGAGCTTGGGTCCATATAGAGCCAACCCTATAGCGATACCCACAGCTCCTACACCCATGACCCACAGAGGAATTCCCACTTTGCCACCTATTTGTCCACCTGATACTACGGCATCGTTTATGGCAGCTAGTGGTCCTATAGCATTTGCTACATCGTTTGCTCCGTGAGCGAAGCTTAGCAAGGCTGCCCCAAATATGAGCGGTATAGTGAAAAGTGTATTTACACTTTCACGGTTGTTTTTGAGTTTTTTTGATGCTTTTGCTACTAGAGGCTTGACGATAAAATATGCCAACACTCCCAACACAACACCCAAGACCAAAGCCATAGGAAACTCTACTTTTATGAGTTTTTTGGTGCCTTTTAGGACGATATATGTAGTAAATGCGGTAGTCATGATAGCTACTAGTATAGGTACAATCTTTTTTGCACTTGTGATCATATCTTTTTTGAACACTATTTGTGTCTTGATGATATATAAAAACATAGCAGCTATCAAGCCACCAAGCACAGGCGATATGACCCAGCTAGCCGCTATCTTGCCCATGGTCCCCCATGCAACTATATCAAATCCAGCGGCCGCTATGCCACCACCCATCACACCACCTACTATAGAGTGTGTAGTAGATACAGGAGCTCCAAAATATGTAGCAAAGTTTAGCCATAGTGCGGCAGACAAAAGTGCGGCTGACATAGCCCATATAAATACTTCTGTGTTTTCTATCATACCGGGGTCTATGATACCTTTTTTTATAGTGCTGACTACATCGCCACCTGCTATCAAGGCTCCACCTGCTTCAAACACTGCTGCTATGAATATAGCTGACATCATAGTCAATGCTCCTGAACCCACGGCGGGTCCTACATTGTTGGCGACATCGTTTGCTCCTATATTCATAGCCATATAGGCACCAAATACAGCAGCTATGATGAGAAAGTTGTTGTTGAGTATATCACTATGCGAGAGACTGACTAGCAAATAAACGATAGCTATAAACAAAAATGCAACACCTAGCTTCATGATAGTATTTGTGTTGTTTTCGATGGGAGAAACACTCTCTATGGTTGATATGGTTTTGATATCCATTTTGTCGTCCTTTAAAATTTTACAATTATAACAAATTTTTCTTAAATAATGCTTGGTACTCCCTATATGATTCGAACATATGACCTATGCCTTAGGAGGGCATCGCTCTATCCAGCTGAGCTAAGGAAGCATTTTGACCGCTATTTGACAAATAGCGGGTTTGGATTATGAAATTTTTGTGCCTTTTGTTTTTTCTTTGTCTGGTCGTATCAAGCTCAATCCACTATCATCTTTTGATGCTAGCACCATACCCTCGCTCAATATTCCCATCAGCTTGGCTGGTTTTAGATTTGCTACTATACATACTTGGGTGTCTTGTAGCTCATCTTTAGTATAATATGCCTTGATACCAGCTACTATCTGTCGTGGTTCGCTTTCGCCTATATCTACAAGCATTCTATATAGTTTGTCGGACTTTTTTATATCATGTACTTCTGTTATCTGTCCTACTTTGATAGTAGTAGCAAAAAAGCTATCTATAGTTATGATATTGTCCTCTTCTATAGTGCTGGTAGTTTTCACAGATGGTTTGGTCTCTTGTGCCGGCGGAGCAATAGGCTCGAAACTCTCTTCTATCTTTGGAAATAGTTGTTCGGTCTTTGTGATAAAAAAACTATCCAGAAGCTGCTTTTTGACTATGATATCATCATAATTTTGTGGGTTTATCTCAAATCCTAGCGAGACGGCTATCTGTTTGGCTTTGTGCGGTATGACACAGTCTGCTAGCACCGCTACTTTTGCCATCAAGTTTGCTACCAATGCGACCAATGCCATAGCCTCATCTGTCTTGCCGTCTTTCATCAAGTTCCACGGCTCATAGTCCGCTATAGCCTTGTTTGCCATAGCGACTATCTTCCATATATCTTCTATATAACGACTTATCTGCATAGCAAATATATAGTTTTCTAAGTTTGCCGCTATATCGTCTGCTATGCTTAGCTCTTTTTGATGATATTTTGCTACATCTTTGGAGTTTAGTTTGTATTTAAAATACTTACCACTCATACCTTGTATTCTGTTTAGCAGGTTGCCTAAGTCGTTTGACAAGTCGCTGTTTATCCTATCTACCAAAGCTCGTTTGGAAAAGTCACCGTCTTGACCAAACGGCACTTCTCGCATCAAAAAGTAGCGAAACTCGTCTAAGCCGTAGGCAGATATTATCTCTCGAGGATTGACAACATTGCCTTTGGATTTGCTCATCTTTTCGCCATCTTTTGTCCACCATCCGTGTGCACATATATGTTTGGGCAGTGGCATATCTAGACTCAAAAGAAATGCCGGCCAAAATATAGCGTGAAACTTGAGTATATCTTTGCCGACCATATGTATGTTTGCCGGCCAATAACTTAGTAGCTTTTCATCGCCACCATATCCTAACCCAGTAAGATAATTCATCAAAGCATCTAGCCACACATACATGACATGCTCTGGCTCACCCAAACTCTGTGGTAGTGGCACACCCCAGCTGAAGCTTGTCCTAGATATAGACAGGTCATTTAGCCCACCTTTGACGAAGTTTATTATCTCTTTGGCTTTGGATTTTGGCAATATAAAGTCAGGAGTGGTTTCATATAACTCTAGCAATCTATCTTGGTATTTTGATAGACGGAAAAAGTAGCTCTCTTCTTTGACTACAGTCGTAGGTCTCTTGCAGTCCGGGCAACCCTCGTCGTCTATGAGCTGGCTTGTTGTGAAAAATGTCTCACATCCTACACAATAGTTGCCCTCGTAGTTGCCTTTGTATATGTCGCCGTTTTGAAACATAGTCTCAAAGGCCTTTTTCGCACCCATCTTGTGGCCGTGGTCTGTAGTCCTGATAAATTTGTCATACGATATATCCATATCGTCCCATAATTGTCTAAACTTACCGCTGATAATATCGCTATACTCTTGTGGAGTTTTGCCTTTTTGTTCGGCTGACTGGGCGATTTTCAGCCCATGTTCGTCTGTGCCGGTCAAAAAATATGTGTCGTATCCTACTATCTTGCTATATCTTGTGAGCATATCGGCTATTATAGTGGTATATGCATGCCCTATATGAGCTATATCGTTGACATAATATATCGGTGTGGTTATATAAATGTTTTTACATCTGTTTTTCATATTATTTTTCAAATAGCAGTTTGTCTATACCGATCTTTTTGATCTTTGCTTTGAAGCTCCTACTAGCATCGTTTAGAGCATTGTCCCTAGAAGAAGAGGATCTCCCTGTCGTGTTGATAATCTTTGTAGACAACACTTTTGCAGAAGTTCTAGATGATATAGTGGTAGCTACTTTGGCTATATCCCAGCCCATAGCACGACTATATCTTATCTTGTTTGTGATATTTATAGTTATATCATAGTTTGAGTTTGAGACTCTATAATTGTTGGCATTTAACGCCGACAACAAGCTATCTTTGAAAAATCCTCTGTCGTGATTTGAGTTGACTCTTATGATAAGTGATGCTTTTAACTTATCTATCTTTTCTATGTATCGTTGGTAAATATTACTATATTTTTCAAACCTAAACGACTGGTTGATAGCATTTAGTAGCAATGCATCGCTACTAGCTTGTATTAGCTTGGGCTTTAGAGCTGTCAAGTTTTTGATCTGTTGCATCTTTGATCTACTAGATATGGTGCGGTATCTATCTTGTATAAATTTATGTTGAGTTTTAAACTTCCTGAAGTTTATGTCAAACAACTCTACACGATCTACTTTCATGATAACATATATAGAGCCACCTACTTGCTGTATCTTTGCTATTTTGGCGTTTGAAAACTCTATCTTTTTGGCTTGAACCTCTATATTTTTGGTCGTTTCTTTGAGATAGTACTGGTCGCTATTTGCTGTGGTCGTGGTGTTTATGGTTGACTTGACCGATACTATTAACTTAGATGACATACTAGACAAGGCATTGCTTATCGACTCTTTTTTGACGTATCCTTCACCCTCACCATACAAAGTGCTAGAGGTATTTTGGGGGTTATTTAGATACCATTGCGGAGCTGTGAAGTTTTGCTGGTCTCCTCCACAGCCTACGATTATAAATAGCACTATACTATATAAGATATATTTCATTTGAATTCCTTTTTGATTAGTTTATATATTTTGAGATTGTTTATCTTGTCTGTTTTTAGCCAGCTTGAGCTGTCGTTGATATATTTTGTAGCGGTTAGCTGTGAGCTTGTGCGACTTGCGGTGCATTTAGTCTTGCCACTTATAGGGTCTTTGTAGCTTTCTAGCGATAGTATGGTAAATTTATCTGCTTTTTTGATACCATCTTTTTCGCCTAAGTTTATCTTTGCTAGATAGTTTTCGCCGTTTGTTTTGATATTGGTAATATAGCCATTTAACGAGAACTGTTTTTGAAACTTATTTGCTAACGATGGCAAGGCTTTGTTTATACTATGCTTTACAGCTCCTACTAGCTCGCTATATGTCGGTCTTTGGTTGCTTTTGATAGCGACACTCTCTTTGACCTGTTTGCTGAACATTATTTTGCCAGTTTTGACATCGATTATCTTGACTGTAGTGCCGACATCTACATCGGTGCCATCAAACAGCGATGAAACCAAGTGTATCACGGCGGCGGCTATCACTACTTCGCTATCACCACTATAGGCGGAAGCATTTAGCACTCCACCGCTGTATCTTGAATAGTTCTGAAATTTGTGTTTGACATAGTCTATAGAGCCAGTGACGATATATCTAACTCCAGATAGCTTGCCAAACTCGACTATACTGTCGTCATCTAGCAGTCCGCTGTCTTGGAGCTTGAGCTCGGCATTTACTTTGCCCATATCTGCTCTAGTGTATAGCTCAACTCCGCCAGTGTTTAGTAGCATCTGCTCTATCTTTGGGACAAAAGCATTTGCTAGCTTTGGCTCTACAACTCCTGTGCGACTATGACTATCTGTCTGGCTATATATACCTACAAACCCTATGCCAGCTTTGTAGTCGCTGTTTGAAGTTCTAGTGTTTGCTCTGCCAAATGTAGAGTTGTTTGTGAAGTTTACAACTGCTACTTTTAACTTGCTGTTTTTATACAGTTTTTTACATGCCTTTGGTATCTTGTAGGCTTTGGTGACTTTTTTGTCGTATTTACCTATATCTAGATCTTTTGAGCTACATGACACCAATATCAAAGATAAGACTACAAAACAAAAACTATAATATAATTTCACCACTATTTACCTTTGATTTGACCGCTTGCTTTTTTTTGCTCTATAATATTTGCTGATACTCTGTTGATAGCCTTTGGAATTTCATCTACTACTTCACCTTTTTTGAGTGCTATATTATTTGCTTGTTTAAATAACTTCAAAGCATGTTCTAGTTTACCGTTGGCTTCTTGTGCCACTCCATAGTTGTATAGTGCCACATAGCTACTACTACCAGTGCTTCTATTGAGTTTTTGCAACATGGTTGCTGCATCTTTGGTGCGATTTTTCTCTATAAGCTCTATAGATGTCTCTAGCATAGTTTCTTGTTTGCTATTGTATTTTATATCTGGGTCGTCCAAAAGCTCTACGTTGAAGCTTTGATATGATGGAGCAATATCAGCTATGATTTGTGCCGCTATATTGTCTGCTAGCTTTGGAGCTATTTGGTATTTTGTAGGTAGCACTGTGCTGTCGTTTTGACATCGTGATTTTTTTTCACTCGCTGTATAGTTTTTGGTGTACAACAATCGTGATGTAGACACCTTGATAACTTTTATATTAGTTTGGACTGTGTAGTTTCTAGCTTCACATCGTATCTGTCTTGTATGGTATCTTGTACAATAAGTTCTACCTCTTTTATCTCTTCTGTATTGAGCGCATCTTCTACTCTTAACTGTTTTATAATAACCACTTACAGATGAACCTACATCTAGGACTCTACCTGTCATGAGAGTTTTTACTTGTGACAATCCTTTTGATCTGCTGTCGTCTATATCTACTAAACCTGAGTCGTTGAGCTTTTTTTCGTTTAATACCGCATCTATATTTGCTCTATTTGCTACTTTGAAATAGTTTTTGCCATCTAGCTTATAGTTTGATAGCCTTGTACTTATGAGGTCGCTTTGACCTATATTGTCATTTTTAAACTCCAGCACTGCTATCGATTTGACCGATGTATCACTGACTTTGCCTGCTTTGAGTGCCTTTATGTTTGTCTTTGGAGCACACCCTGTAAATCCCGCTATAGCAATAGCACCTACAATCATTAATTTTACTACTTTTTTTCCCATAATTATCCTTTTTTATAAAATGTTTGTAATTATATCAAAATAAACTTAAAAAAATCTTTAATATTAAAATTAGCTTGAAAACTTAAGTTAAAACTTGATTTTAGCTCCTATGGCTAGTATATCCATATCCATATCTATTATTGTATCTTCGCCATGTTCGCTGTCGCTATATTCTACAGACAAGCGTTTGCCTACAGTTCCTAGTTTTCTAGCTTGAACTCCTATACTTATATTGTCGTTGATATAAAAATCCACTCCAAAGGCAAACGACATAGAAGCAAAATTATCATCATATGTTATAGTATTGTTTCCATCGTTTTGTGTAAATTTTAGGTCCATATTGGTCTGCCCCAACCCAAAAGATATATATGGAGCTACCATATCATAACTGCCAAATATATAGTTGATATTTAACATATATGTAGCTGTATCAATATAGCCATCATAGTCATCGTATGTTTCTTTGATGTGTCCGCTTATGTCAATCTCTTTCAAATCATTTTTATATGTTATTCTTTCTATATCTAGAGCTATATGAGAATTTATTTGATATCCTACCAGCACAGAACTATATGAACCAGCATCAAATTTTGGTTGGATATTGTCTTTAAGCGGAAACAAAACATCTATCAAAAAATAGGACTTTTCTCTTGTTTTGTTTACCCAAGATATACCATAGTTGCCTCCTACATACAGTCCTTTTCTATTGCTTGTTTGATTTTCTTTTACTTTTGTGGTTTTTTGATTTTTGATTTTGACAGAGTTTTTTGCTTTTGTTTTTGTCTTGACTTGCTTTTTTTTTTCTTGCTTTTTTGTCTTGCACAGCTTGTCTATCTGCTTTTGTGATAGGTTGTTTGCTTTCATAGCGTCTATCTGCTTTGCGGTGCAAATATTGGCATCTGCCGATACTGCTATCACGAGAGACACGAGCCCTGCTTTTAATATATTTTTCATCATCATCTTTTTAAAATCGTATTTTCAATCTCATAGCAAATACACTCACATCAAAATCACCTATAAAGGCATCGTCATCCTCTTCATCGCTACCAAGCTGAAACGCATCACCCATATAGCTTATACCTTTCATAGCAAACCCTACTGCTATGTTTTTGTTGATATAATAATCCACTCCGGCGTTGTATATCATAGCAAACAGTTTGTCTTCGTGTCTTATGACATCGTTTCCTGTAGTTTGTTTGAGCTCTATATCTATGTTTGCCTCTCCTACTCCTAGACCGATATATGGCACGAAACCATACTTGTCCGCTATCGTGTAGTTGAGAGACAAAAAGTGTGCCGATACATCAACCCCACCTTTATAATCCTCAAACAAACCAGAAAACATGATACTTCTTAGCTCATTGTCATACGATGACTTCTCGTATTCTATGGCGATATCGTTGCCAAAGTCATATCCTATCATACCAGATAGATATTTGCTATCTTTTAGCTCCAAAGTTGATTGTGTGCCGTAGTTGTTTATGATCTCGTTGTTGTTTTGATTTGCTTTGGCAGTGCCTATATATCCACCAGCATATAGACCTCGTCTTTTGTTTTTGTCGTTTGATCTACTTGACGATGTAGAGTTGTTGTTTGTGTTGGTGTTTGTGTTGGTGCTTGTGTTGGTGTTGGTATTTATGGGACTATTGTATATGTTTATGATAGTGTCGCCATTTGACTTTTTGACTTTGTGCTGTTTTTTGCATATCTTGTCTATCTGTGTCTGTGAGACACCGTTTATGATCATCTTGCCTATCTGCTCTTGAGAGCAACTTTTAGCCTCCCCCGACACCACTACTACTAGACACAATAGCCCTGCTCTTAATATGTTTTTCATATTTTTGTCCTTTTTCACTATAAAATATAGCAAAAACCCCGAATATATTATTTACTCAGGGCTTGTCGTCTTGTTTGTGTTGTGGCAGTTTATCGTCTGTAGAAGTGTATCTAAAACTTCATCTTCGCACCGACTACAAATCCACCAACACCCAACTCATCTGTGGTCATCTTGTCACCATTTTGGTCTTTTGGCTCTATAGAATCCTCTGCATATCCTATACTTTTGATAGCTATACCTAGAGCTATGTTGTCATTGAGATAGAAGTCAACTCCGACATGAAACATCATAGCAGTAACCGAGTCATCAAACTTAGCAATATTATTGCTTCCGTTTTGCTTAAAATCAAGCTTGACATCTGCTTGTCCCATACCAAATCCTACATAAGGAGACACACCGTCATAGTTGCCAAATATATAGTTGGCAGTGATGATATTTGCAGATACTTCTATCTGTCCATCAAAATTTAGATTTTGATTATTATATTTCATGCTTTTTAACTTGTTTTCATATGATACTCGCTCATATTCTATAGAGAAGTGATCGTTGATTTGAAATCCTACCAAAGCAGAGGCAAAATCGCCACTTTTAAACTCAAGATCTGCTTCTTCGTTATTGTCATCAGCTAGAGTTGCTTCTTCTTTGCCTACACTCATGCTTCCCATATTGCCACCTATATATAAACCTCTCCTACCGCTTTTTTTGTTGTCAAGCGAAGCTAGGCTGTTTGTATTGGTATTGGTATTTGTATTGTTGCTAGTGTTTGTGTTGGTATTTTCAGGTGAGTTGTTGATATTGATGATAGTATCACCACCTGACTTTTTGACCTTGACTTCATCTTTGCAGATACTATCTATCTGTGTCTGTGATACACCGTTTTTGATCATCTGTGCTATCTGTTCAGTGCTACAACTTTTAGCCTCTGCCGACACCACTACTACTAGGCCCAATAGTCCTACTCTTAATATATTTTTCATATTTTTGTCCTTTTTCTCTATAAAATACAGCAACCAACACAATATTGATATATATATATCTATATATAAAGTTCCAAATTATAACACAAGTTTCTTAAGTTAACCTAAAATTTAAAGATTAATTGTGATATTTATCTCAAGCTGTCTATCTGTCGTGTATATTCACCACCAAACAGATAACTACCTGCTACAGCTATATCCACCCCGCTATCTTTTATCTGCTGTATGTTTTTGTCATTGATACCGCCGTCCATCTGCACTAGGCACTGGGGATTTTTCTCTCTCAAAAGTCGCTTTAACTCTATAGCTTTGTCTAGGACTTGTGGTATAAACTCCTGACCACCGAAGCCTGGATTGACCGACATTAGCAGCACCATATCTATATATGGCACGATATGTTTGACAGTATCTATGCTAGTGTGTGGGTTTATAGCTATAGATGGCTTGATATTTAGTCCTCTTAGCTTTTGTATCAGTCGTAGTGGGTGCTTTTCGCTCTCTATGTGAAACGACAGATACCGAGGACAATATGGGGCAAACATATCTACAAACATATCGTTGTTAGATACCATAATATGGATATCTAGTGGCTTGGTCGATACCTTTGCTACTGCTTTGACTACCACTTCACCTATAGTGATATTTGGCACAAACGAGCCGTCCATGATATCTATATGTATCAAGTCCGCCCCTGCTTGGCATATCGCTACTATCTCTTCATCTAGTTTGCCAAAATCCGCACTCAATATACTGGGAGCTATCTGCATATGTATCCTTTTTGAGTATTTTATCGCTTTTTGTTTAATCTTAGAACTATCTTAAGCAAAAAGCGATAAAATACTCAAAACAAGGATTTTAAATGCACACTATTAGACTGGAAATAGAAGATTCAAAATTGGATATAGTATTGAATATATTACAAAATCTAAAAGACAATGTAGTGTCAAAATATGATTTAATCAACAACAATATAGAACAAAAAGATTTTATAAAAATTTCTCACAAATCGTTTGAAAACAGTTGGGACGACAAGCAAGATAATATATATGATAAGTTTCTTTAAATACGATATCGTAGTTGTCAAATTTACAAAAACGATATGAACAAACGCATGATAGATCACACAACTATAGAAAACAAAATACACACCATACGAGGTTTACAGGTTATGATAGATAGCGATCTTGCGTTGTTGTATGGAGTTGAGACAAAAAGGATCAACGAAGCAGTCAAAAACAATCAAGATAAATTTCAAAAAGATTTCTTTTTTGAGATAACAGATAAAGAATTTGTGATTTTGCGGTCGAAATTTTCGACTGCAAAGTTTTCCAAAACCAGAACAAACCCAAAAGTTTTTACAGAACAAGGTGTTTATATGATGGCAACTATATTGAAAAGCAAAGTTGCTTCGCAGGCTACAGTCTCGATCATAAAAACATTTGCTAGTATGAGAAAATTTTTACTATCAAATGCAAGCATATTTCAAAGACTTGATACTATAGAGATGAAACAAATCCAAAACAGGCTAGAGTCAGATAAAAAGTTTGATAAAATATTTGATGCTATAGAGGAAAAAGGCACGACACGAAGACAACATATCTTTTATGATGGTCAAATATTCGATGCCTATATTTTTGTGAGCGATATCATAAAAAGTGCAAAATCATCTATAAAACTTGGGTCTGGTAAACTTTAGAGTAGTTTATTATTAGTTTTTCTTATACTTAG
>JAOZTH010000043.1 GCA_029939245.1 Arcobacteraceae bacterium | reverse complement strand
ATATACAATATGACAATATAGCCGATGTATAAGCCGATATATTTTCTGTTTTAAAGAAAAAGTTAAATTTATTTAAAAATGCTATAATATCAAATAATAACCAAAATTTATATTTTTTTGATACAATACAAACAATAATACCTCTTGTGGGTATCTTACAAAGGATATATTTGACAACTATCAAAAAAAATATCAAAAAATTTATAAACTTTTTTGATCCTGATATATTTTATTTTAGTGCTAGTTTGAGTTTTTTTAGTATATTGTCTATACTTCCTATACTTGCTTTGATACTTGTAGGTCTGTCATATCTTTCTGGACTAGCTATATTTGACGGTGTGACGGAGCAGTTTACTAGAAAGATACTCGAGCTACTAAACCCTACAAGCTCGGCACAACTACAGGCAAATATCACAAGTTTTTTGTCAAACACACATGACTTGGGTCTATTTGGTTTGATATATTTTCTTTTTGCTTTTGGTCTGTTTTTTCGTGATTATGACTACATAGTAAACAAAATCCACGATATAAAACAAAAAAGAATCCACAAGATGATACTATCCTATCTGGGGTTTTTGATATATGTGCCTGTGGGGTT
Organism: Arcobacteraceae bacterium; assembly: GCA_029939245.1. Classification (GTDB taxonomy): domain Bacteria; phylum Campylobacterota; class Campylobacteria; order Campylobacterales; family Arcobacteraceae; genus B24-G6. The sequence goes on along the minus strand of JAOZTH010000043.1, from coordinate 12,249 downwards.
TTTGCTGTTTGGGTTTGTGGTTGGAGCACTCAAGATTATATCGTTTGACTTTTGGTTTGTAGAAAATTTGATACAGTTTTTGACTGGGTGGCTATTTTTCATATTGTTATTTAAAGTATCAATAAACCAAAAACTACGAAAAACAGCGATATTTGTCTCTACTTTTTTGACTACTTTTATGCTCTCTGTATTTAAATATTTGTTTGTGTTTTATGCACTTCATAACAAGATGTATGCCACTATATACGGGTCTTTTAGTGTGTTGATGTTGTTTTTTGTGTGGCTATATATATCGTGGATTATATTGTTATTTGGTGTAAAATTTGCAAAAATAGTTCAAAATAGACAAACTTTATCTTTTTTATGATATAATGTCAAAACTTCAAAAGGATAATATATGGATACAAATATGATTTATCAAGCATTGACTTTCATGATGCTAGGCATGGGTGTGGTTTTTGCTTTTTTGACTATCATGATAGCGGTGCTGAAACTTCAAGCATATCTCATAGCAAAGTTTGTGCCTGCAGACACAACTGTCGCTGAAACTTCAAAACAAAATCAAACAAAATCAAACGATACAATAGCCGCCATAACCGCAGCTATACTTTATCACAACAACAGGAGAGTATAATGGCAAAAAAGTTTATAGATATCATGGACACCACTTTTAGAGATGGTTTTCAAAGTGTATTTGGTGGTAGAGTCCTCATGGATGACTTCATGCCAGCAGTCGAGGCCGCAAAAGATGCCGGTATAACTCACTACGAGTTTGGTGGTGGAGCCCGGTTTCAGTCGTTGTATTTTTATCTACGCGAAGATGCCTTTACTATGATGGATAGATTTAGAGCCATAGTTGGACCAGAAGCAAACTTGCAGACACTTTCTCGTGGTATCAACACGGTTATGTTAGATACTGGAAGTCGTGATTTGGTCGAGCTTCATGCAAAGATGTTCAAAAAACACGGCACCACAACTATACGAAACTTCGATGCCCTAAACGATGTGCAGAACCTGGAGTTTTCGGCAAAGGTTATCAAAAAACATAACCTAAAACACGAAGTAGTGGTAACTATGATGGACTTGCCGCCAGGGTGTGTGGGTGCTCATGATGTGGCATTTTATGAAAAAACACTACGAGGTATAATAGATAGCGGACTACCATATGACTCTATATGTTTCAAAGATGCCAGTGGCACAGCAAATCCACGAAAAGTTTATGATACTATAAAGATGGCTAGGAAAATACTAGGTAAAAAAACGCACATAAGACTACACACACACGAAACAGCAGGTGTCTCTGTGTCAGCATATCTTGCCGCGCTTGATGCAGGAGCAGATGGTATAGATCTAGCAAACTCACCAGTCAGCGGTGGCACTAGCCAGCCTGATATATTGACTATGATGCATGCAGTCAAAGGCACAGACTATGACTTGGGTGGATTGAGTATCGACAAGATATTGAAATACCAAGCGGAGTTGAAAAGCTGTTTGAGTGAATATATGATGCCACCAGAAGCTACACAAGTGTCGCCACTCATACCGTTTTCTCCTATGCCTGGTGGTGCTTTGACTTCAAATACACAGATGATGAGAGATGACGGAACTTTGCATAAATTTCCTTTGGTCATACAAGCTATGCAAGAGGTAGTAGAAAAGGGTGGCTACGGCACTTCTGTTACTCCTGTGTCGCAGTTTTATTGGCAACAAGCATATGCAAATGTGATGTTTGGTCCATGGAAACAGATATCTCCTGGATATGGCAAGATGGTGCTAGGGTATTTTGGCAAGACTCCGGTCAAGCCAGACGAAGAGATAGTTAAGTTAGCTTCGGACAAACTCAAGCTAAAACCGACTACAAAAAATCCACTAGATATAGCAGATGCAGATGAGACCAAATCCATACCAGCATGGACGGAGCGGTTGGTGCTAGAAAATCTAGAACCGACAGAAGAAAATATATTTATTGCAGCCGCATGTCAAGAGAAAGGCATAGCATACTTAAAAGGCGAATCACCTCTAAATATACGCAAGACGACAGATGAACAAAATGACAAACAGGAGCAAAATATGGCAGATGGAAATTATACAGTAGTAGTAGACGGCAAAAAATTTAGCGTGCAAGTAGCACAAGGTGAAGTAGATATCAAGATAACTGCTCCAGCGACACAACCACAAGCGGGCGAGCCAGTATCAGCTCAAACTGCAGGCGGACAAGATATAGGTGCTACGGTCAACGGCTCTGTGTGGAAAATACTTGTCAATATAGGAGACGATGTCAAAAAAGGCGATGTAGTGTCTATACTAGAGGCTATGAAGATGGAGATAGATATAGAAGCTCCAGCCGATGGCAAAGTTAGCTCTATAGCTGTCAAGCCAAATGACAATGTAGAAGAGGGTCAAACACTTATGACTATAGGTTAAGATAGGATTATTATGTTAAAAAATTTATTATTGGTTGTGATGTTGTCTGTGATGGCATATGGAAGTGCTACACAGTCCGAAAACCAAGGTGAAAAAAAAGAGTATCAAGAAAAGTCCATAACTGAACTTATGGTGTCGTTTTATGAGACTACTGGTATCAATGCTATGTTTAACCCAAGTGATGATGTCATGACAAGTGAACCAAAGAGCAAAGAGAGTCGTCCTATGACTACTTTTGAGCAAACATGGGGCAAGATAATCATGTTTATCATAGTTTTTGTGCTGTTTTATCTAGCGATAGCTAAAAATTTTGAGCCATTGTTGCTCATACCTATAGCATTTGGTGGGTTACTAGCAAACATACCGCTCGCAAATATGGGCGGTGAGCATGGTATGCTAGGTATCATATACAACATGGGCATAGCAAATGAGTTTTTCCCACTGCTTATATTTATGGGAGTTGGTGCTATGACTGACTTCGGACCACTTCTGGCAAATCCAAAGACCGCTATACTAGGCGGTGCCGCTCAGTTTGGTATATTTGGTTCGCTTGTCGGTGCTGTGATGATAGGGTTTAGCTTGCAAGATGCTTCGGCTATATCTATCATAGGTGGAGCTGACGGACCTACATCTATATTTATAGCAAACAGGCTAGCCCCCGATATGCTAGGAGCTATCGCTGTGGCGGCCTATAGTTATATGGCTTTGGTGCCAGTGATACAGCCACCTATCATGAAGCTACTCACCACAGAAGAGGAGCGGCGAATCAAGATGCCACCACTACGAAAAGTTCACAAACTAGAGAAACTATTTTTGCCTATACTTATACTGCTTATGGCTATACTTATATTGCCAGAATCAACCCCACTCATAGGTGCTTTTGCTTTTGGAAACTTTGCCAAACAATCAGGTGTAGTAGATAGACTTAGCGACACTATGGAAAATGCTCTCATAAATATAGTCACTATATTTTTAGGACTAGGAGTCGGTAGCAAACTAGCAGCGGATAAGTTTTTGGTTCTTGACACTATGGGTATCATGATCATAGGTTTGCTGGCATTTTCAGCTGGCACCGCTGTAGGAGTGCTGATGGCAAAACTTATGAACAAATTTTCTGCCAAAGATCAGCAGATAAACCCTCTCATAGGAGCGGCAGGTGTGTCCGCTGTGCCTATGAGTGCTAGAGTTGTCAGTAAAGTAGGACAAGAATACGACAAATCAAATGTCCTGCTCATGCATGCTATGGGACCAAATGTAGCTGGTGTGATAGGCTCTGCTGTCGCTGCTGGTGTGTTGTTATCTATCTTTAAATAAAGGAAAATTATGCTTGATATTGGACTAAAAAACGAGACAAAAATATATAGAAATCTAGACATAGATAGACTTATAGATATGGCTATACAAAACGAAGGAGCCAAAATATCATCAACTGGTGCTCTCATAATAGATACTGGTAAATTTACAGGGCGAAGCCCAAAGGACAAGTATTTTGTAGATAAAACACCGTCAAACAAACATATAGCATGGGGCAAGATAAACAAGCCAATATCACAGCAGATATTTGATGATTTGCTCCAAACATCAAAAGACCAGCTAGAAAACAAACCACTGTTTGTGACCGACCTGTATTGTGGTGCTAGCGATGATAGTCGTATCAAAGTGCGATTTATCACAGAACTTGCTTGGCAAGCGCACTTTGTGAAAAATATGTTTCTGCCAGTCGCAGATGATGAGCTGGTGGATTTCGTGCCTGATTTTACTGTGTATAATTCATGTAAAACTACAAACAAAAACTGGCAAGCCCAAGGACTCAACTCTCCTGTATATGTGGCATTTGACATAGAAAATGCTCTTTGTGTCATAGGTGGCACATGGTATGCTGGTGAGATGAAGAAAGGTATATTTTCTATCATGAACTACCATCTACCACTACACGGCAAGATGGCTATGCACTGCTCGGCAAATGTCGGCAAGTGTGGAGAAGTGGCACTGTTTTTTGGGCTTAGTGGCACTGGCAAGACTACATTGTCTACAGATGAAAACAGAGCATTGATAGGGGACGATGAGCATGGCTGGGACGACAACGGAGTGTTTAACTTCGAAGGCGGATGTTATGCCAAAGTTGTAGATCTCAAACAATCAAGCGAACCAGAGATATATGATGCTATCAAAAAGGGAGCTATACTAGAAAACATAGTTTACGATGAAAACGGAGTCGTGGATTATAGCGATACTAGCAAGACACAAAACACCAGGGTGTCGTATCCCATAGACCATATTCACAATATCCAGCCCGGAAGCATAGCAGGACACCCAAACAATATCATATTTCTAAGCGCCGATGCCTTTGGAGTGTTGCCACCTGTGTCTAGGCTCTCCAAAGAGCAGGCTATGTATTATTTCCTGAGTGGATATACTGCCAAAGTTGCCGGCACAGAGCTAGGAGTAGATGAACCAACTGCTACATTTAGTGCTTGTTTTGGTGAGGCGTTTTTGCCACTTCATCCTACATTTTATGCAAACCTACTAGGACAGATGATAGACAAACACGATGTCAATGTATATCTAGTCAATACAGGCTGGACTGGTGGAGCTTATGGTGTGGGCCGGCGGATGAGTATCAAAAACACTAGAGCATGTATAGATGCTATATTGAGTGGCAATATAAATAAAAGTGAATTTGAGACTACAAAGGTATTTAAGTTATCTATCCCAAAAACACTTGACGGTGTAGATACAGCGGTGCTAAACCCACGAAAATGCTGGAGTGATGAAACTGCCTTTAATACACAAGCTTTGAAACTAGCAAAAATGTATATAGAAAATTTTAAAAAATACAGCGATGGAAAGTTTGACTATACTGCCTATGGACCTAAAATTTGATATGCTTATAGATGAGTTTATAGACAATTTAAACCAAAGCTGTGAGCCTATCGTTGCTATATCAGCAAAACATATGTTAAATAAACTAAAGAGAAAAAGTATAAACACGACAAAAGCTATAGAGATATTTTCTAACTTTGACAACTATACCATCTATCTCAACGATATAGCAGGGCAAATATATAGGCGACACAATAGTAGCACAGAGACTATCTATAAGCAGTTGTGTGAATATCTTGATGTTGAGTGGGACAACAAATCTTTATACGATAGTAGATTGAACAAGTTAAACTCCATAGATATGTGCATACTTGACAACTTAGATGAAGATATCAAAAAGTCAATCATGGACAAGTTATCGTCACAAGACAAAGAGATAAAAATCTCAAAATACTACAAGGAAATCTGTGAACAACAAACCAAAATATAACTTTTTTAAAAATACATTTTATGCGATAGATGGACTAAAACATGCTATCAAGACCGAGACATCGTTTAAGCTTGAACTTATCATAGGTGTGTTTGTCTTTTTGCTTATACTTTTGTCACCATTTCTTATGTGGCAAAAGGTTATGCTAGGAGCTACATATATGCTCATACTTATAGTAGAGCTACTAAACAGTGCCATAGAAAATGTGGTGGATTTGGTCACTACAGATATTCACCCACTAGCTAAAAATGCCAAAGACATAGGAGCAACTGCCGTGATGTTTTCTATAGGTTTGCATCTGTTTTGTTGGATTGTCGTAGTTTTCTTAAATTTTTAAACTAGTTTTATATTTTTTGGTTAGTTTTATTTTATTTGTGTATAATTTCATGTTTTTGGGAATAGCCCGACGACAAATGAGTATAAACTCAAAAGGATAAATATGAAAACAATCTTTCAAAGATTTAGGATATTGGTATTGACAGCTGGGATAGTGCTGTCATTTGTTGGCACACATGCTATGGCAAAAGATGGTGCTTATGTAGGAGGCAACTTGGCATTTGTAAAGCCTGGTGATATGGTAAATACAAATGAATTTAATAATGCATTGTTAGGTATGGATCTAACTACAGAAAATAAACTGTCATTTAAGTTTGGTGTAGGAGCATCTATACTAGGTGGCTACCAAAAGGGCGATATGAGAGCGGAAGTTGAGTTTTTGACACACAAAAATGATGCAGACAAGATAACACAAACTGTCAAGGGAACATTTCTTAATCGACCTATAGATACTGAAGAAGAGGTAGATGCTGGTGATGGATATCTCAAGCAAACGACTATTTTTATCAGTGGTTATAAACTGTTTAAAAAATCTGGCAAAGTTACTCCTATAGGTGGGATAGGATTGGGAAGCACTAGTTTGTCAGATGGAGATGATCTAAGCGAAAAGGTTCTAAGTGTTCATTTTAGTGGAGGACTAGAAGGTAATATAAATAAAAACTTATCATGGTCTGGCATGATGAGACTTATCAAATATGGCAAGATGACTATAGAGCAAGACAATGGCAGTGAGACAGAATATACATTTAATGTAGGATTTGCTTTGCAAGGCGGTATCAAATACCAATTTTAAAATATTTCTTTTGTCGTATATATATACGACAAAAGATTATGGCTCTCCACTAGTTCTTTTACTTTTCTGTTTTTACGGCTTTTATAAACACTTTGTCTTTTTTTAGTATTTTCGTATCTATACTCAACAAATCCAAGACAGTATCATATACATCTTGTTGTGTGTAGTTTTCTTTTTTTGATACAGTTATAGGCACAGATGATTTGACTATGATAGGCACTTGAGCTTGTTCTGGCGGTAGGTCTATCCCCGGAGGCATACCGTGAAATATCCTGCCCTCCTCTAGTAGCGACTCTCCATGGTCTGGCAAATATATAAACACATATGGCACACCAGATTTATCTAACATATCTATAGCAGATGACACTACAAAATCCACATACAATATAGTGTTGTCAAATGAATTATACAGCTCCTCTTTGGTGCAGTTGTTTACTATATCGGCATCGGTGCAAAGTGGCTTGAATTTTTGAAAACTTTTTGGGTATCTTTTTTGATATATCGGTCCGTGGCTTCCGTCGCCAAAGTGCAAAACTACAAACTTTTTGCCACTTTTGTATGTAGCTAAATCATTTTGTAGTAGTGGCAGGAGATCTTCATCGTAGCATTTGCCTTGAGGACAAACTGTCGCCTTGACTTCTGGCACAGTGCCACAGTTGCCATATAGTTGTAGATTTACAAAACAGCTAGAAGCTACACCTAGCTTGTCGGTGATACTTGATAGCTTTATATCATCTCTTGACAATATCTGTGGCAATGCCCATATAGTAGAGCCGTATTTTGCTATGCCGTGCAAAAGATGCAGGTCGTCTATTTGGCTAAGCAGTGGGTTTGTCTCTCTTGTGTATCCATACAGCGAAAAACTTTTTTCTCGTGATGCTTCGCCTACTGCTAGCACCACTACTATATCATCGTTTGATGTTATGTTGCCTTTTAAATTCATAGGCTTTGGCTTTGTTTTATAATTTTTGTTGATATAGTGTCGTGCTATATTGATACTGGCTCCTATGAAGTTTGCTGGAGTTTGCTGGTATAAAATGTATTTTTTGGATTTGTTTGCTGATTTGTGGATAGAGTTAAAATTTGTATAGATGATAGCTAAAGTTATACCAAAACTAACCACAAACAGTAACGACATCTTAAACATATGTTTCAAAAATCTATCATATATTATAGGAGTTTTGTATACTATATATATAGGTAATATGATCAAAAACAGAACATATGGTGCCATATTCCACGACAAAAGTGTCAGCGACTCGCTTTGGTTTGTGTATGCTATGTTTAGTAGCATAGACCTATCTACTGCTACATCGTATTTGTCTATGAAATATGTAGATAGTCCAGATGCTACGATGACAAAGTAGCTTAAAAGTTTCAGGATATATTTGTGTGAGACCAAACTAAACACAGCCAACCATAGAAAATAGCTAGCAACTCCAAATGCCACCAACCCAACTATATCTAGCTGTGTATGGTCTATAAACCACTTTGTAAATTTGTCTATATTTATAGCATTTGAGGCGACAAACACAAACATTGTAAAAAGTATCACATACCATACGACAGATATGCCTTGTTTTCTTCTATAGTTATACATCTTGTATGCTTTGTATAACTTTGGTGGTGGATCTACCATCTATGAAGTCAACCAACCGCAAACTGCCGGCTATCTCCTGCCCCACAACATCTTTGCCTATGTAGTCGCCGCCTTTTACTAGCACATCTGGAGTTATAAGTTTGATGAGATTATATGGAGTCTCTTCGTCAAATATTACGACTATATCTACACTTTCTAGACTTGCCAATATGTATGCTCTGTCGTTTTGTGTGTTTATAGGTCTGTTTGCTCCCTTTAACTCTCGCACTGATTTATCGCTATTTACACCTACTATCAAAATATCGCCAAATGATTTTGCCGTGTGTAGATAGCTCGCATGTCCTTTATGAAGTATATCAAAACATCCGTTTGTGAAAACTATTTTTTTGTTTTGTATCTTATATGTTTTGACTGCTTTTTCAACTTGTGAGAAACTTTTTATGTGACTATCTGGACTGCTTTTACGTAAGCTAGCTTTATATATCTCTATCTCATCTAGTGTGGCAGTAGCAGAGCCTAGTTTGCCTACTACTACACCAGCAGCTAGATTTGCAAACTTCAAAGCAGTAGTCAAACTTTTGTTTGTAGCTAAACTATATGCTATACCAGCTATGACTGTATCACCTGCTCCTGTGACATCATACACTTCTCTAGCGACTGTGGGACTTGTCACCATATCGCCGTTTGAATCCAATATCGCTATGCCATCTTCGCTTAATGTTATGAGCGGAACTTTGACTATATCACTCATGATTTTGAGTGCCTTTTTGGTGCTGTTTTCGTCTTCTATATCTATCTTTGTGGCATTTGATGCTTCTGTGCGATTTGGTGTAAGTATATATGCTCCGCGGTATTTGTGCCAGTTGTCGCCTTTTGGATCTATGAGAACTTTTTTGTCATATTTGTTTGATAACTTTATAATATCTTTTGTCAAACTATCAGTCAAAACTCCTTTGCCATAGTCGGACAGGACAACTATATCAAACTGCCCTACTATATTCTCAAACTCTTTAAATATCTTTTTTTGTGTAGTGGTGGCTATATCTTCTTTTGACTCCTCATCATATCTCACTACTTGTTGATGTGAGGCTATGAGGCGACTTTTTTTGGAACTTTTTCTATGCTTTTGTATAGTCAATATATGTTTGGTGTCTATATCATCTAACATTTGTCGCATATTGTCTGCGACTATATCATCGCCTACACACGACAGCACCGCTACATCGCACCCAAATGCCCGTAGATTATTTACTACATTACCAGCTCCGCCTAGCACTTCGCTTTGTCTGTGTATGTCCACTATCTGCACTGGAGCTTCTGGCGATATTCTATCTGCCCTACCCCACAGGTAGTGGTCTATCATGATATCGCCTATGACTATGATCTTTGGTTTGACTGACATATGGACTATTCACCCCCACCCCAAGCTATCTTTTGTTTGCCATTTTCATCAAATGACACTGCAGGCATACCCATGATACTATATCCTGCATCGACATAATGTATCTCACCAGTCACAGCAGAGCTCAGATCGCTTAACAGATACATACCGCTCTTGCCGACTTCGTCTGTGGTGACATTTTTTTTCATAGGACTGTGTGCTTCGTTCCACTTGAGCATAAATCTAAACTCACCTATACCAGCTGCCGCTAGAGTCTTGATAGGACCTGCACTTATGGCATTGACCCGGATACCATCTTTGCCTAAGTCTTCTGCTAGATATTTGACACTCATCTCAAGGGCAGCCTTGGCTACTCCCATCAAGTTGTAGTTTGGTATGTATTTGACACCACCTAGATAACTCAATGTCAGCACCGAACACTCGCTACTCATGAGTGGTTTTAAGTGTCTAGTAATCTCTATCAAACTATACACAGAGACATCCATAGCTATATCAAAAGCACTTTTGCTAATATCTACAAACCTACCACACAAGCCCTCTTTGGGTGCAAATGCTATACTATGGACTACGAAGTCTATCTGTCCTAAATCTTTTTGCAAAGATACTACTAGTTGTTTTATCTCATCTATATTTGACACATCGCACGGATATACTAAGTTTTCGCTTCCAAACTCTGCCGCTATGGGTTCGACTCGTTTTTTCAAACTATCGTTTAGATATGTAAATGCTATAGTCGCACCTTGGGCCGCACACTGTTTGGCTATACCATAGGCTATAGACTTGTTGTTGGCTACTCCTAGTATTATACCCTTTTTTCCGTTCATTATCATATTTTGTTCCTTTTTGTTGTATTATATCTAAAAAATTTTAATATAGCTTGTTGTTGATTTGAAACTATTTTACCAGCTATCTCTTTGATTTTTTTGCCACTGCATCGGGTCGTCAATGAAACGAAAAACATCTGTTTTGTTTGTGTCCAAAAACTCCTTTAAAGTTTTGTGTTTTCTTGTTTGATTTGTAGTTTCTTGTTTGTTTTCTACTATTTTTAGACCTTTTCGCTTGAGACTATTTAGTATAAACATCACATTGTTGTATATATTGTCATCTATTTGTAAGCTCACATTTCTCATGTTTGTTCCTTTTTTATCAATTATACCAAAATATCTTGAAACTTAATCTGTTTTAGATAAAATTTCAAAAAGGACAGATATGAACTTAATTCAGCTACAAGACATAGATATAAAAAACAAAAAAGTATTTATAAGGTGCGACTTCAATGTCCCGGTAGATCAATACGGCAACATAGCGGACGACAGACGGATCAAGTCTGCTCTTGGGACTATCAACTACTGTTTAGACCACGACTGCTCTATAGTGTTAGCTTCACACTTTGGCAGACCAAAAGGCGGATACGAACAGAAGTTTAGTCTCTCACCCATAGCCAAACGACTTCACAAACTACTCAGCACAGAAGTGATACTAGCGCCAAATGTGATATGCGATGAGACCATAGCTATAGCAAACAAACTTAAAAACGGACAGATAATGCTACTAGAAAATATGCGGTTTGAGACAGGAGAGACGACAAATGACGAGAAGTTTAGCAAGACTCTGTCTGGTTTAGCCGATGTGTTTATCAACGATGCCTTTGGTGTGAGCCACAGAGCTCACGCTTCAGTCGCTGGTATAGCACGGCATTTTGACCACACTTGCAAAGCCGCTGGGTTTTTGCTATCTCGTGAGATAGAGTTTTTTCATCATATCGTAGAGCAACCCAAACGACCATTTATAAGCATAGTAGGTGGCAGCAAGGTTAGCGGAAAGCTAGAAGCCTTGCACAATCTTATCAAAAAGGTAGACAAGATTATCATAGGTGGTGGTATGGCATTTACATTTCTCAAAGCTTTAGGACACGAAGTCGGCAAATCACTCGTAGAGCTAGAGCTAGTAGACGATGCTAGAGATATCATAGACGAGGCTAGAGCTTTGGGAGTGAAACTATATCTGCCTGTAGATGTCATAGTAGCAGATAAATTTGACAGCGAAGCAGTAGCAAAAAACAGCACTATCCAAGAGATACCAAAACAGTGGATGGGACTAGATATAGGACCTGCTACGACTTTGCTATACTCACAAGTGCTCAAAGATGCCAACACAATACTATGGAACGGACCTATGGGAGTGTATGAGATGGACAAGTTTTCAAAAGGTAGCTACAAGTTATCACATGAAGTAGCACGAAGTTTCGCTACTACTGTCATAGGTGGTGGCGACACAGCTGACCTAGTCAGACGAGCAGGAGACGAAGACGATATGACATTTATAAGCACAGGTGGCGGTGCATCTTTGGAACTTATGGAGGGCAAAGTGCTACCGGGGGT
>JAOZTH010000095.1 GCA_029939245.1 Arcobacteraceae bacterium | reverse complement strand
GGTGCTAGCTTGAAAGATCTGGGCAAAAAAGTATTTGCATTTAATAAAATTGATACAACATTGATAATGGATAACATAAATGAATAACAACATAGCCATAAAAGTAAAAAACCTCACCAAAATATATCATCTGTATGACAAACCACAAGACAGACTCAAAGAGGCTAGAATAGTAGATGACCATATAAAGGCTATATATAAAGAAACAGATATACAAAAAAGCTCAACTATCAGAAATTTTTGGAATATTCAAAAAGAGGGTAGCACAGTGCTAGCAAGAGATATTTCTCACTACAATCTTGATATGGTTATTTCGCTTGAATACTGACAGACAAACAAAGCAGACACCACTAGTATCGGTGGCTATGTGTACTTACAATGGCGAGAGATTTTTAGCTCAACAGCTTGATTCTATCATAAACCAAACATATACAAACATAGAGATAGTTATATGTGATGATGGTTCTACAGACAAAACTATACAGATGATACAAGAGTATCAAAAAAAGTTTGCTTCTATAAAGCTATATCAAAACAAAACAAACCTAGGTTTCGTGCAAAATTTCGCAAAAGCCATATCGCTGACTACTGGCGACTATGTGGCAACAAGCGATCAAGATGATATATGGCTAGAAAACAAGTTAGAAGTTTTTGTAAAAGAGATAAAAGACAATGTCCTCATATATTCAGATGCTGTCTTGATAGATAGCCAAAACAAAAAACAAAACAAATACCTAAACTATCCAAAAAGATATCTAGTATCTGGAGAAAATTGTAGCAGTATGTTTTTGTTTCACAACTGTATCTCTGGCAATACTATGATGTTTGAAAGTGGGCTGAAAAAACATATACTGCCTATACCAAAAGGTGTTGAATTTCATGATAAATACATAGCATTTGTAGCTAGCTGTGTAGGGTCTATAAGCTATACAAAAGAAAATTATGTGTATTACAGACGACATGATAGACAAGTGACAGCAGATGAGAAAAAGAAGTTCTATTTTTTCAAAAGGATAGAATACAAAAAAAACAAACTGATAAAACAAGCCAGACAAAAGCTAACACAGCTTGAGATACTAAGAAAAAGCAGCTTCATAGATACACAGACCAAGTATCTGCTGGACTGCTTGATAGAGCATTATAGATATTATGACAAAGGATTTATAAACTTCAAAATAGTTAAGCTAATATTGATAGACAGGGTAAATATATTTGGTATGTTGAGCCAAACAAATAAAACACGGTCGATTTTTAAACTGTGTATAAAATTAAATTTTTATAGACTTTTTGGGTATATAATATGAGAGACCACCTAGCAGGTATGATAGTGCTGTATCATCCAAATATTCAAGAGACAATACAAAATATAGATACATATATAGATGACTTAAATTTACTGATAGTTGTAGATAATTCTGACACTCCAAGTGATATAAAACGGCACTTGCAAGATAGATACAACAATATCAAATATATCTCAAATAAAAAAAACTTAGGCATAGCTAGAGCATTAAATATAGGCTGTGATATAGCTATGGAACTAAACTATAGCTGGATACTCACTATGGATCAAGACAGTGGATTTGAAAATTTTTCTAGTTATTTAACCTGTTTTGACAAGTTAAATGACACGCACAATATCGCTATAGTAGCTCCAAATCCTTTTTGTAAGCCAAGCGAGATACAAACCACACAGACTAAATGTAGCCAAACTACAAATAGTTTGGTCTTGACTTCTGGCAATCTTTTGAGCTTGTGTTGTTTTGAAAAGATAGGTGGATTTACTGAGAAATTATTTATAGATGAAGTTGACCATGATTATTGTTTGAGAGCAAATATGCTAGGCTATAGTATTGTGGTGTTTGAAAATATAGCACTATATCACCACCTAGGTGATACAACAAACAAAAACAACAAAAAGCTCAAACAACACAATGCCACAAGACACTATTATATGACTAGAAATGCATTTTATATGGCACAAAAATATCACGACATATACCCAAAAAAATACAGCTACCCAAAAATATTTTACAAAACCTTATATAGAAAAGTTTTTCGTATTTTAAGAAAAGAAGATGACAAACTACAAAAACTGCTATATGTAGCAAAGGGTTTCAAAGATTTTTGCTTCAAACGATATGGTAAGCTATGACGGCTTATGATGTTTTGTGCCGTTTTCATATGAAAACTGAAGTATCAAAAAAGCAAAAAACACAGCTTGTAGATTTGCTGTCTCGTGGATATTTAGAAAACTTCCTGTCAAACCTATAAATAATAGCAAATAAAACAAAGCCAGCCTAACAAAGGCTACTTGATAGTCTTTTGTATTTTGCCGATATAGTTGATAATAGATATACAGCAAAAACACAAGCCCAACCAAACCAGCTATAAAAAGTATAGACAAAAACTGGTTGTGTATGTGTTGATTTTGATTTGTGCCATCAGCGATAAATTGTTTGTTTGTGGTGAATATCTCCCTAGCATCTCCTATACCTACACCAAAAACTATATTTGAGCTATCCATGAGGATATGAGACTGTCTTATAGATGCTAGCCTGTTGCCTACGCTGGAGTTATAATTGTCGTTTACAAACATATCTTTGGTCTCGTTATACATGGCATTGACTCTAGTGTTAAAAGTATTTAGACTAAAATATGCCACACAAAACAACAATACAACAGATATATTAAATAGTATCAAAGTTTTTTTCGATCTAATATAGTGAAACGACAAAAACAACAAAGTCAAAAGCAAAGCAAACTGACCTGTCCTGCCACGAGACAAAAAAAGATTGATACACATGGTTATAAAAAACAGCATGTATGTATATCTATATATCTTGTGCGGTTCATGAAATATCTTGTATCCTGTCAAAAGTATAGCAAATGCTACAAATACACTATATGTGAGATGAGAGCGATGAAATACCACAGGATTTGACGATGAGCCAAAACTGCTAAGTTTGTAGCCAAAAAGCTCTTTGATATCAAAGAAAAACATATTGTAAGATATGATCTCGTTTATAAACATCGAGACCAAAAATATAGGGACCATATACCTGATATGCTTGTGGTATAAAGTAGAAACGATGATCAATATAGGCAAATAGAAGTGTCGAAAAGAAAATCGTATATCACTCCATGCTTGGTCTGTGTTTTCACTCCAAAGATATGTCAATGCTATAAAAAATACAAACATAGTAATAGACAACAAAAACCTATTTTCTACAATTTGAAAATATAACTTTTTGTAGTTTGTAGAAAACAACCACAAAGCAAATATGACTGCCATAAGTTTCTTGGCAGCTGTGTAGTGTATAGGAAATACAAACACAAACAAAAGTATGAGATAGTTTAGTGCTGTTGTGATATTAAAAGCAAAGACAGTGTAGTATTGTTTGATACGGTTCATGAAACTCTTTTTACATATAATACCATATAAATATAAAATAACCAAAAAAAGCAAAAATAGTGACAATCGTAGGTTGGTTTAAGTTTATTTACGTATAATGCTAGATATGAATACTACGATAATAATATCTGTATACAAAGATACAGAAGCACTAGGCTTGATACTAGATAGTTTAAACACACAGACAGTCGATAACTTCGATATAGTCATAAGTGAAGATGGGCAAAATCCAGATATGAGAGAGTTTATAAACAGCTACAGATCAAAGATAAAGATATCCCATATATCACAACCAGACAAAGGCTGGAGAAAAAACATAGCCTTGAACAATGCTATAGCAAAATCCACAGGAGAGTATCTGGTATTTGTAGATGGCGATATAGTTCCGT
>JAOZTH010000042.1 GCA_029939245.1 Arcobacteraceae bacterium | reverse complement strand
ATATAAGCTTTTCAACTTCTCTTTATTTAAATTCATATTTTCTCCTTTTTTATTTTCATATTTTATCAAAATACTCTTAACTTAATCAGCTTCCACACATCGCCCTACTTCCCATATTCCGCACTGCTACACTACATATCTATATTTTGTTTGATTTTTTGTTGAAGCTATTCATCATCTATCTTTGGCACTATATGTTCAAATATCCACTGCATATCTACCCCATCGTGGACGAGTTCATCTATGTGGTCTGTGATTTTGTTTAGTTCGAGATTGTGAAACAAATCATCTCTTATAGCTACTGTTTTTGTGATGATACAATACTCCTTGTGTTTGATTTGCTTGTTGTATCAAAACTATCTAAATATAAGAACGATATAAAATCCTGATACAAAACTCTTGTTTGTGCTGTGGGTTTAGATAGGGTCATTTATTGTTTATGCCCACCATCGTTCTGTAAAATCATCAACTAGCTTTTTTGTCCTCTCGTCTAAATGTTCTTTATTAAAAACTTTTGTAGAAGAAATTTTTGTAGAAACTTTTTTTGTTATTGGAAACATACTTTTGTCATAGCCTTTGACTTTTTCCACCAAGTCTTTATTTTGAATAGAGCTGTTGATTGCTTTTTCTAAAATAGTTAGATTTCCAACAATACCTTTGTGTTCATTAAACTCATCTTCATCTCTAAAATTATAACTCGTTGGGTCAAATTTTGGTGTTTGAGATAAAATATGTTCAATTGTTGGATTTGTATGCATAATCACTTTTAGTTCATCTATACTATAACATTTTTTATTTAACATTTCGCAATAATCAATAAATAATAATCTTAATAAACCAGTGTTGCCATAGTAACTAAAATTTGACATCGAATATTTAAAGTAATTGTTATCAATTTTAAATGAGTTAAACCACAATAAATATTCTTCTAGTTTTTCTATATTCCAATCTTCATTATTTAATCTATAAGCAAACCTACCGATATATTTTTTTCCTGTATATTCTCTGATTTTCAATACTCTAACATCTATAATCTCAAGCATATCTATAGTTTTTATATCTTTCATAGGTAAAATAGTATCCAAATATCCAAATCTTTCCAATTGAATAATCACAGGATAATACACTGCCGACAGTCCTAAAATAGTAAATATCTTATAATACTTGCTTTGTGTTTTAGATTTATTGATTATATTGTCAAATGATTTTGTAAATGCCAACAAACTATCTAAATATGATTTTATATATAATTCTAGTTCTTCTAATTGCTTATCTTTTCTAAAAGTTATCAATTTACTTTTTACATTGTCCATAATTTGAGATGCTGTTGGGTCGTAACTTTCATTTGAAAAACATATATGATGATACCTCAAAATATCGTCTTCGTTAAATCGTTTGGAAGCAATCGTATCTATATTTTGTTTTTCGCCTGTTAATTTGATATTATCATATAATTCAAAAATTTCTCCAAAAGTATCATTTATAATATGGTCGTATTTTTTTTCTAAATATTTGTTTGAAAAATAAAATAACAAACTTTTCATCTTGTCCATTCTAGTCAACTCTTTTCCTCTATCGTTAACAGTAAGAAAAATTCTTATGGCATCGCCTTCGTTTTCCTCAATAAATTCCAATATTTGTAATTTTTCTACTGCAATTAAAAATTGTTTTTTATTATCAATTATTTCAACAATATTTTCAATTTCTTCATAAACCTCTGCAAGATATCTTTGGCTTCTGTTCTTTGGTGTTAAATTTTTTTCTTCATTTAATAATTGAATAAAGTATTCAATATCTCTGCTCAGTGGAGTTATTTTGTATGTTTCATGATTTTTATCAAAGATATATAATCTTTTGTAATAATCAATATCCTCTTTATCTTTTAGTCTTAAAATCAATACATTCAATATCATCAATATAGTTGTCAATCTTTGTTGTCCATCTACAATATTATAAAAATCTTGTTTATCTGTTTTTGCTAAAACTACTGTTCCTATATAGTGATCCGTTTTTGTCTCTATAGACTCATTTATATCCTCTATTAAATCTCTAACTTGTTGTTTTTCCCAAGAATAACTTCTTTGATATTCTGGAATTATCAATATTTTTCCTATTAAAAACTTTTCTATTGTCGGTTTCTGATTTGCCATTATTTTTCCTTTTTTTCATATTTTATCAAAACACTCTTAACTTAACCCAACTTCCACGCTTCCGCCCTACTTCCCATCTTCCGCACTGGTGTATTGTCTTTTTATGTTTTGCTTGATCTCTTGCTGAAGTTCTTCGTCGTCTATGCTAGGGACTATATGCTCAAGTACAAACTTGGTATCTACTTCATGTCCTGTATCCATATCCATGATCTCGCCATATCCATAATAATATGTGATTATATTATTGTATATCGTCTCATGAGACAAGCCATCGTCCAACAGTCGTTTATAATCATATCGTCTCCAGTGCCTATAGTCCAAAAACAGCTTCGAGATATTGACTCTATATAGCATTTTGTGCATATCTTTGTCGTCTATCTTTGTGTGCAATTGACTCAAAAGTGCATTTGATACAGCTATACGCTCGCCTCGGTCTTGTAGTTTGTCATAGATATATTTGTTGTCTGCTTTGTATACGGACTTATCGCAGACAGGACAATGCCTCCTGTCTGTGTCTCGTCCATCTACTTGTAAGTCCTCGTATCGCATAGGACACACGATAGGACTTGCTTCACATATGATAAAGTGGCTAAATTCGCTTAGTGGGTATTTTTTATAAAGTCTACGACAACATTCCACACGAATAGATCTTTGTTGGTCTATATTTGTCCTCTTTTGTCTATACTCGTCTCTTGACTGCTTGTTGTGCCACTCTTTTATCTTTGTCCGCATTTTGCCTCTTTTTTTTGTCTCTTTGTCTTGTGTTTATACATCTTTGTATCTCCAGTTTCCGTCATCTGTCAGCTCTTGTAGCTCTATAAATACAGGGCGACTATCGCGACATAGATAGTCGCTCATATTTTGTCTCCATGTAGGACAGGGAAACAAGCCATCTGCCATATCGCTATTGGTTTGTGTCCTATCATCATCTGACTTTGTTTTTGTTGTCGCCCACATCTTAAGTCTCTTACAAAGCTTGGCTACTACCAAAAGCATTTAGGGACATCTCGTATCAAGCTCTAAAAATTTTGTAGATACCCAACCTATACTATTTTTATATTGGACTTTCATCCAGCCTGTTTTTATAGAGTTTATATCTACTTGGATTTCTTCTAAACATTTGCCATCGTGTGGTATCTTGACTACTAGAGCTGTTTTGTAGTTTGGTTCAGCTCTCATGTTCAACACATCGTTTGGCTTGACACCAACTACACCAAAATATGTGCTGTCATTTTTTGGAGTTTTTGGTTTTTTTGTATCTGTTGTGTCATCTTTGATATCAATATCTGGCTCTATAGTATCTTGCATTAGTTTATCGTTTCTTGTTTTTCTCTCTTCGCTAAACTCATTTTTCATCTTTTCATACACTGCTACTATCTCTTTGTGTTTTGTGGTTTTGTAGTTTTTTCTCTGTGTATCTGTGAGAGTGGTGAGATATTTGTCGGCGATTATCGACGAAACATACAAAAGTTCTCTGCTTTGCATTCCAAACAATTCATATATATCAAAATTTTTATTGTTATATGCTCGCCTTAGCATATTGTTGTGCTTTAGATTTGTATCATAATCCTTGCCATCTTTCCATATAATATGATTTTCGGCTGCCACAAGTTGAAATGTATCGTCTTTGTTTATGGTAAATTGAAATATATTTTTTATCGTTTCTACATCTAGCATTTTTGTTTGTGAGTTTTTGACTTTGTTGTTATAATCAATCGCATCAACTATAGGCTTCGTGAGGGAGCTACTCATAGGCACTAGATTTCTACACTCGTCATCTATATAGTTTTTGTATAGTTCCAAAAACACCTCTACTTTTACTATGTCGTATTGTCTTAGTTTTTCTATATTTACAAAACAATCTGTCTGTAAATATGATTTTGCAGCACTTCCGTATTTGTCCACACTGTTTTGATATTTGTTTTTATAGTCTGTGATGATTTGTTCTATTTCATTTGATAGTTCTGTCGCTGTTTTTGGTTTCATTATTATATCTATCTTTGTTTTCATGCTTTTGACTATATTTTTTTGTACACATGTAAACTCTACAACTTCTCTGCCGTTGTCAGTTTCGTATTGTTCCCAGCTTGTATCTTCGCATATTTTCCAGTTGTCCAGTGCTTCGCCTACTGTCAGAGTTTTGTCAAATTTGAGCACCCCATCTTTGACTGTGTCTATATCACCGCCGAGACACCCAGTCATCAGCACTGCTACACTCAAGCCCATAGCTATCGTGGCGACTCTATTTATCATACATCTCTACCTTGGTTTGGCTCATGACATAGGCATTTGCTTTGTACATATAGAAAAATATCCCAAACCCAAATGTAACTATAGTTATGACAAACCATATAAATCCATGCCCTATGGCTTGTCCCACACCGATATCACACGACAGCTTGCCTATTCTTTTGTCGTCTTTGTCTACTACAAAAGTATGGTTTATGACCATCTTGTTGTAAAAATACACAAACACAAACATAGCCAGCCCAAATGTCACTACCGACAACAGCACCCATATTATGATATTGCCCAATATATCTAGCACCGATATATCGCTTTTGAGTCTTGTTCCGCTTAAATTTTCTCTGTTTTCTTTCATTTTATTCCTTTTTTGTTGACGATATTTTCGCCCTGTTTTTTTTCTTTGCTCTTTGTCCTGTCTGTTTTTCGCTACTACATATGCTATCCTTTTATAAATTTGACCTATTGTATCCAACTCATGCGACAGCATAATGTCTGCTTGTGCAAATTTACAATATTTATGCAACATATATCACACACACAAAAATTTATATGGGTACAATAGTTCGTCTATAAGTTGTTTGTATTTATAATTTTTAGATAATATACCATATCGTGATGGTTGTCCCCACGACAAAGGAGTAAAGTATGATGAGATTTTTTCTAGTTGTTTTGATACTGATATCAAATACCCAAGGAGCCGACAGGCTCATAGGTCAAAAGGCGAAAAATTTTGAAGTTGATAGCTGGGTGCAAACTCACAAGAAGGATTTGGATATAGGTGATTTTAAAGGCAAAGTCCTATATCTATATGGATTTCAAAGCTGGTGTCCGGGGTGTCATAGCCACGGTTTTCCTACTTTAAGTGAATTGTCGAAAATATACAAAGATGACAAAGATGTTGCATTTGTAGCCATACAAACTACATTTGAAGGCTACAGCTCAAACGACAAAGATGCTGCAAAACAGATAGTAGATAGATATAAGCTTACCATGCCAGTAGGTCATAGTGGCACAGATGGAGTTCGCTCGAAGTTTATGCAAAACTACCAGACAGGTGGCACTCCGTGGACTATCATCGTTGACAAACAAGGTATCATACGATTTAGCAACTTTCATCTGTCTGTAGCGCAAGCCGTAGATATGATAAACAAGCTCAAACGATAGCCAGTGAATACAAAAAAGTTTAGATTTACCGAGCTTTTGACCCCAAGCGAGATAGAGTTTTTAGTGGACAACAGTCTGCCAGTATCACTACAAAAGGGCGCTGTGCTGTTTTATCAAGATGATATTTGCAAAGATATATTGCTGTTGTCTAGTGGCGAGGTTGGTCTGTGTATATACAACGATGAAAACATAGACCCCATAGAGCTATATGTTATAAGCTCTGGTGAGCAGTGTATCATAAATACTGCTAGTGCTATATCACAGACCAAAGTGATAGCCACCGCTATAGCATCTACAGATATCAGTGGTTATCTAGTGTCATATAAGATAGTCAAAAATCTCATGAAGAAAAATGAAAAATACCAAGACTTCATATTTGGTCTGTTTTCTATCAAGTTCAACTCACTTACTACTCTCATAGAAGATATCAAATACAAAAAGCTAGATGCTAGGATACTAGCTTATTTGATAGCAAAAAACAGTAGCACTATCACTACGACACACGAGCAAATAGCAAAACATCTAAATACATCGAGAGTAGTCATAAGTAGAGTTCTCAAAGAGCTAGAAAACAAAAACAAACTCAAGCTATATAGAGGCAAGATAGAGTTGGTATAACATTCTAAACATCTTGACAATTTATTTTCAAAGTAAATTTTATCTAAAACCAGTATAATACCAAAAATAGACCAATTTATAAGGAATTATATGATAAATGATATATACAATATTAACTATGTTTGAAAATATCAAAGATAGTTTAGTCAATCAACAGCGACTACTTCAAAAGTTTCAAAGATATTGTGGTGAAGCTAACTTTGCTTATGATGACAACTCACTAGATGATATGGAGCAAATAGCCATAGACAAAGCCCAAAAGATAGCTAGTAAGCTAGTATCGGTGCTGGAGCTAGAGCTTAAATATGAGACGACAAGTTATAAAATATCGCCTATAGAATATAGTCTGACATTTTCTATCAAATATGAAAAACAGACAGAGGATGACAAGTCAGTAGTAGTAGAACAAACTTTCAAGATAGCGACTACTCAAGAGAACACAAAGCTCGTCCAACTTGACAGCTAATATCTATGATAAGCTTGATATCGCCGACTATATAGCCCAGCTGCGATCTATATTTGCTAGGCAGAAGCCTATAGATATGCATGGCGATATCCACACACACTATAGGCTCATCAAACTTATAAGCTCTCATGAGTTTAACTCTCCCAAACCTGTAGCCAACTTGGACGATAGTATAGATAGGCTGAAAAAAAAGGCAAACATAGGGCTAGAAAATATATATGAATTTATAAAAATCATCCGCTATTTTGTATATTTGCAAAAATTTGAAACCAAAGAGGAGCTAAAAATATGGCTAGACAAGATAGTCACACCTGCCGAACTACTAGATATCTGTGATATGTTTGACAATCGTGGCGAACTACTACCAAACATAGATGACCAACTAGACACAGCAAACCACAGGATAAAATCGCTTAAAAATCAGCAAAAAGATATGCTATATCGTTTGGCATCACAAAAAAGTTTGAGTCCGTATATGGTGGATAGGAGCTTGCACTTGGTGCATGGGTTGCAGTGTCTCATGGTGCGAGGAGGATTTAGTAAGGTTATATCTGCTAGAGTCATAGACAGGACTTCTGGTGGATTTTTCTATATATTGCCAAAAGCGGTGCAGACACTCAAGGCACAGCTGGATGATACTATAGATACTAGAAACCAAATCATATACAAAATATCGCAGGATATTAGCTTGCAGTATTTTGAGTATCTAAAATTTTTGATATACATCAACAAGCAGTTTGATATGTTTGACCACTATCTGTCTAGGGTGCATTTCGCCAAAGCACATGACACTGTGTTTGTGCTACCACAAAAAAGCACAGCTCAAAAGTTAGTGAATTTCAAGCACCCTGCTTTGAGTGATCCTACACCTATAAATATAAATCTGGACAAAAATATCATCATAGTCACAGGAGTCAATGCCGGTGGCAAAACTATGTTGCTTAAGTCTATACTATCTGCTGTGGTGCTGTCGAAACACCTCGTGCCATATAGCTGTCATAGTAGCACTGTCGTAGGAACTTATAGGCACATACAAGCGGTGCTGGACGACCCACAAGATGTCAAAAACGATATATCTACATTTGCTGGTCGTATGCTACACTTTTCAAAGTTGCTTCAGCTTCAAAACAGTCTCATAGGGGTAGATGAGATAGAGCTAGGCACAGATAGCGATGAAGCTTCGGCACTGTTTAAGGTGCTACTAGACAAGCTAAACGACACAGACAACAAGATAGTCGTCACCACTCAC
The DNA here is from genome assembly GCA_029939245.1 of Arcobacteraceae bacterium. Classification (GTDB taxonomy): domain Bacteria; phylum Campylobacterota; class Campylobacteria; order Campylobacterales; family Arcobacteraceae; genus B24-G6. The sequence continues at coordinate 5,282 of JAOZTH010000042.1, read as the reverse complement.
CACAAACGACTAGCACAACTGATGGCGAAAAACCCACAGACCAAGCTAATAGCGGCACTGTATGACGAGAAAAATCGCCGACCTACATATAAATTTCTGGAAGATTCTATAGGTCGGTCGTATGCTTTTGAGACTGCTTTGCGATACCATATACCACAACATCTAGTAGATAGTGCCGTGAAAATATATGGCGATGACAAACAAAATCTAAATGAACTTATCACAAAAAGCGAAAACCTACAGATAGAAAAACAGCAAAAGATAGATGAACTACAACAGCAGATAGACCGTCACAAAAGTTTGAGCCAAAACATCATAACCAAAAACGAGCTTATGGATATAGAGTTAAAAGCACAAAAACACAAGCTAAACAAAGAGTATGCCGATATTATAGACAAGTTAAGAGTGCTATCGAGACAAACCCCACAAGCCCAAATCCACCAAGCTATCAACGAAGCTAACAAAAAACACAAGGAGATAAATACAAAAAAGTTTGCCACTCCTGCCCAGCTAACCATAGGCGACAGAGTCAAATACAACAACACAAAAGGCAAGGTGATATCAATAAAAGGCGACAAAGCCAGAGTGCTGTGCGATAGCGGTATCAATATGACTGTGGATATAGGCAAACTGGCCATAAGTCTTGTGCCACATATCAAGCCCAAAAAACCTCACATAACTGTATCGGTGCAAAAACCCAGCACCGGATATATGAAGCTAGACCTACATGGACAGCGAGCAGAGGAAGCGGTGGCAAATATGGATAAATTTATAAGCGATAGTTTGCTAAATGGCTTTGAAACGGTCATAATATATCACGGCATAGGCGAGGGTAAACTCTCAAAAGTAGTCAAAGAATTTCTAGAAGAACACACAAAAGTAGCAAATTTTTATGATGCTCCACCAAAATTGGGCGGATATGGTGCAAAAATTGTGGAGTTTTAAGAATAATAGGATAAAATCAAAAAAAGGATAAATATGGCAAAGATTTGCAACATAGAGTTTGAAAACTCAAAAGAGATATATAAGTTTGATAAGGTAGCTAGACAAGCAAATGGTTCGGTGCTATGTAGCATAGGCGATACGGTAATGCTAGCATCGGTGGCATGCGAGACCAACAAAAGTGCAGATGAGATGTTTTTGCCATTGACTGTGCAATACATAGAAAAAACCTATGCCAGTGCTAAAATAAATGGCGGATTTTTCAAACGAGAAAGCCGACCCGGAGACTTCGAGACTTTGACCTCACGGATAATAGATAGAAGTTTGCGACCGCTTTTTCCTAGTGGCTTTAGCTACCCTACTACAGTGACCGTGATGGTGCTAAGTGTAGATGACCAAGCTGACTTACAAACTATGGCGGTAAACGCGGCAAGTGCGGCACTATATGTCAGCGACTTGCCTATAGCCAAACCTGTATGTGCGGTGCGAGTAGGCAAGATAGACGGCAAGCTTGTGCTCAATCCTACAGCGACACAGCTACCTACTTCTGTTATAAATCTGTTTTTGTCTGGTGTGAGCGATGAGCTAATCTGTCTGGAGATGGCATCAAATGCTACTGCCACAGACGGACAACACCACACAAATGAGATAGTAGAGGAGGAGTTGCTAGAGGCTATAACAGTAGGGCTAGATGGTATCAAGACAAAGTCTGCTATGTATCAAGAGCAGTTTGAAGCTGTAGCCAAAACACCACTACAACTCAAGCTAAAAGAGGACAAGATAGATGAGACCGTGCTAAACTACATAGACACAAACTATAGACAAGATATCAAAGATGCTGTCGTATTTTTGTGCAAAAGTGAGCGAGCAAACGAGCTAAACATAGTTATAGACAAAGTCAAAAAAGATGGCTTTGTAGTCAAATCAAACACAGATGAAAATATAGTAGAAAATATGGTCGTCTCTATCAAGCGACAAGTGGTGCGAGATATGATACTTCATGATGATATACGAGCAGACGGCAGAGCATGTGACGAGATACGCCCTATCACAGTAGAGACAAATATATTGCCACGAGCTCATGGGAGCTGTCTGTTTACTAGAGGACAAACTCAAAGCCTAGCAGTGGTGACTATAGCAGGAGCTAAAGATGCTCAAATGTATGAGACTATCACTAGCAAAACTCCGCTATATGAGAAGTTTATGTTGCACTACAATTTTCCAGGATTTAGTGTAGGCGAAGCAAAACCTATCATGGGAGTTAGTCGTCGAGAGTTAGGACACGGCAACTTAGGCAAGCGAGCTATACTGCCTACTATAGATATGGCATATGACGATACTATACGAGTGGTATCTGAGATACTTGAGTCAAATGGCAGCTCATCTATGGCTACTGTGTGTGCTGGTTCTATGGCAATGCTAGCTTGCAATCTACCTATATCATCGCTGACTGCTGGTGTGGCGATGGGAGCGGTGGTAGAAAATGGCAAAGCAAAAGTCCTCACCGATATCACAGGGCTAGAAGACCACGATGGCGATATAGACTTCAAAATAGCAGGAACCAAACATGGTATCACCGCTATGCAGATGGATATCAAGCTCGGCGGACTGGAGTATAAACTCCTAACAGAAGCTTTGTTGCAAGCAAAAACTGCTAGAGAGCAGATACTCAATATCATGGAAAATGCTAGACAAGATATAGTGCCTAGCTCTACTTTGCCAGTAGCCTGTAAGTTTGATATTGAACCATCTAAGATCATGGTAGTCATAGGCAAAGGCGGTGCGACTATCAAGAAGATCATAGAGGACTTTGAGGTTTCTATAGATATAGACAGAGAGACAGGGACTATCAAGCTAAAAGCGGACAATCAACAAAGCATAGACGATACCAAAGCATTTATCACAGACCTACTAGGCAGTCAAAAGCCACGACCAGACTTCACCAAAGAGTATAAAGTAGATGATGTATTTACAGGTAAGATAGAGCGACTGGTGGATTTCGGTGCATTTGTATCTATGCCAAACGGCGGTGATGGCTTGCTTCATATATCAAAGATAGCTCACAGACGAATACACAATATCCACGATGTACTAACCGAAGGCGAGATGGTAGAAGTAGTCATAACTAAGCTGTCAAAAGACAAAATAGAACTAACCAAAAAGAATCTTCTGTGAGGGTTGTGTTTTTACTGTTTGTCTTTGTCAATGTATTGTTTGGTGAAGAAAACAATATATCTATAGAGACAAACGAGACAAACCAAACCACACCGACTAGCAAACCTGCTATAGGTGCGATAGGTAGCACAAAGATATTTGACACAGACAAGCTACACACATATATCGGCACCAGTGCTATACCCAAAGGCACTAGCGGTGTCATAATCCATAGCTATGCAAATGGCGACAAAGTCATAGTGGCAAATGCTTCTGTGGTATCGGCAACAGATGGCAAGTCAAAACTACAGCTACAAAAGTTTGAGATACTTAAAAACAACTCCGTAGCCACGACAAAAAAGGTAGCCGCAGATGGCGATATATTTGTGCCACGACATCTATATAACAATGCTATCATCATAGCACCAAATATGCAGACACACAAGCTCATCAAGGAGTCATTTTTTGGGGTGCATTTTTTGACTAGTGATCTGTTTGCTTCTATATTAAAGATAGACGACAACCCTACTCCTACAAAAGAGGATATGAAACAATTTTGCAAAGACAATCTCATATCTACTATCTATGTAAACATAAAAAACAGTCTGTATATAGTAGATACAAACAGTTTTATAGTTGTAGCCAAACACAACATAAAAAAGCAAAGCGGAGATGTTATAGTGCCGTTTTATTCACTAGTAGAGGATATTAACAAAGGTATGTTTGACTGGTTTAGTGAAGATGATATAGGAGACTATGATAGCTATTATGCTAGACTTTTTGGTGTGCGAAGTGCTGACTAAAGCAGATATAAAATATTTTCGCAAACTGTTAGGCGATGACAATATCAAGACTGACCAAGCACACTTGATAGCATATAGTTATGATGCTACCAAAAAAAGATTTGAGCCTGAGTGTGTGCTGTTTCCACGAGATGAAAAAGATGTACAAAATATATTGAGATACTGCAACGACAAGCATATCGTCATAGTCCCACGAGGAGCTGGCAGTGGCTTCACTGGCGGGTCATTGCCTAGTAGTGGCGGTGTCTTGATAAGTTTCGAAAAGCATATGAACAAGCTACTAGAAATAGACCAAAACAATATGTTGGCTATAGTCCAACCTGGTCTCATAAATATGCACCTACAAAAAGCAGTAGAAGAGGTAGGTCTGTTTTATCCGCCTGATCCTGCTAGTCAAGAGTATTGCACCATAGGTGGCAATGTCGCAGAAAATGCAGGTGGTATGAGGGCAGCGAAGTATGGTATTACCAAAGATTATGTGATGGCGGTAGAGGCAGTGTTGCCTAGTGGGCAGCTGATACGAGCAGGCAAAAAAACTATCAAAGATGTAGCAGGATACAATATCACAGGACTGCTAGTAGGTAGCGAAGGCACTCTGGCTGTCATCACCAAAATAGTTTTGAAACTAATACCAAAACCCAAGATGAAAAAAACATATATGGGAGTATTTGCCGATGTAAGCAGTGCTATGAATGCTGTGTTTAAGTCTCTCAGTAGTGGAGCATCGCCTGTAGCTATGGAGTTTTTGGATAGTTTAGTCATAAATGCCTTGCGACAAAAAGGACACAAAAGCATACTAGATGAAAAAGCAGGAGCAGTCCTCATAGGCGATGTAGATGGTGAAAACACGGCACAGCTAGAGGACCAACTAGCCATACTTAAAAGCTCGTTTGAGCTAAATGGTTCTATAGATTTTGTAGTGGCAAAGGACGACAAACAAGCCCAAAGTCTATGGCAAGCCAGGCGAGATGCTTCGCCTAGTGTGACTATGTATGGCGAGCTAAAACTCAACGAAGATATATCGGTGCCACGAAGTTGTCTGCCTCAAGCTTTGGACGGTATATACAAAATAGGCGACAAATATGGATTTAAAGTACCGTGTTTTGGTCATAGTGGCGATGGCAACATACATGTAAACTTGATGGTGCCAGACAAAGATGACGAGACACAAGTATCAAACGGACACAAAGCTATAGAGGAGATATTTCAGCTTGTGGTAGATATGGAGGGTTCTCTTAGTGGGGAGCATGGTATAGGACTATCAAAAGCACCATATATGCATATAGCTTTTGACAAACATGAGATGGAGCTGTTTCGTGCGGTTAAAAAAGCCTTTGATCCAAACAATATCTTAAATCCAGACAAAATGGGCTTATAGGAAAA
>JAOZTH010000006.1:18851-36393 GCA_029939245.1 Arcobacteraceae bacterium | reverse complement strand
GAAAATTTGCAGAAAATTTGTATCCTTTTTAGTATTTTAGCCAAACTAACTTAAAAAGACTTTTAAAATGTTATGTTAAAATCAACTTTTGTTTCCATTTGTATGCTTTGACCACCAGACATTATCATATTGTATTTAGTATTTGGCTGTAGTTTATCTGTAGAGCGATATATTGCATCTCTCATGTTTTTATCTGTATTTATCCATGGCACATACATTGTCTTTTTTGTAGTTGTGTTTTGTAGCAAAAAACTATGAAAACCATAATCACTTAGCTCCAATAGTGTATTTTGACCATACATAGATATCTCTAGTTTCTGTGGATTTGCTCCTGTCATAAGTTCAAAATATCTTGCTTTTTGTGGTTCGCCACAATTTGTATTTGTGCTACAGCCAGATATACCATCTATCTCTTTAGTGTCGCCACTATTTAAAACGGTATCAAACAACTCTTTGGTTGGTCTAGGTATAAAATCATGATATTTGTAAGTTAAAGCAAAGCTATCTACCTCTTTTTGGATATTTTCTTTGTCTGTTTTGGATATATTCAAACTACCATCGTGTAGTCCCAAAGTTGGCTTTTGAGTTATCATAGAGATTATATTCATAGCTCGTAGATATGTGCCTAGCCGATTAGGATGATGATTGTCGCTTTGGCTCAATTGTATTCCATGATTATCTATCAAGTTAGCCACAGTTTGAACTGTGGGTTCTAGTGATATATTGTAGTCATCTGCTAAACTGTGTGCTGGATCAATATATTTGTCTTTCCAGTGTGTATCATTATACCTCACAAAAGAGCCAACTATAGGCACTATGATTTTAGTGTCAGTAGTTTTTAAAATCGACAAATAATAAGGCATTTGATACACGGTGCCAGCACGACCTATTCCGCTGCTATTTTCTTGTAGGATTACATAGTCCATATCTTTAAATAAAATTTGTCTTGCTTTATCTTTGGACCTATGGCTTCCCAAACTTGTAGCACCATTTTCTAGGTAGCTTTCTATCTCGAAACATATATCGGCACTTTGACCAGCTCTATACAGGACGGTCGGCAAATCGTTTGCTGTAGTCATGCTGTTGCCTATGATACCTAGGGTTATAGTTTGCATACCTGCTGTATTTCCGCTAGCACATCTATCTACAAAACTATCATTGTAGCTATTGCTAGAACTCCCACTAGTATCACTACCGCAACCTACTATCAAAAATATCGCAGTTATGCTTACTATTAATACTTTTTTCATATCAACTCCTCTTTATTTGTCTTTGTCTTATATCTTAGAGGAAAAGTAGTGGCTACTACCCCCCCCCATTGTCTGCTATTTGCTACATATTTCATATATTTCCTTTCGCACCTTTTGTGCTTAAAAGTATTATATCCAAATATTTCTTGATTTTGCCTATTTTTGCCTATTTTTTGAAAATTTGCAGAAAATTTGCAGAAAATTTGTATCCTTTTTGATATTATAGCGAAACTACCTTAAAGACACGATTGCTGAAACTTTTATTGACCGCAAAAGGCTCATATATAGAGCCTTTTGTTGATTTTATGGGCAGATAGATATCGTGTATCTTTTCACGGTATCGTATAGGCTAGTCTTGTGTCCAGCCACCTGGTGGTGTATTGTCTGCTCCCCAATTTTTTGAGAAATCTTCACGATACAGGACTTTTAATACATTCCAAGGACTTAGACTATAACCTGTAAATGCAACAGCACTATCGAAAGTGTTTTTCATAGTTCCTACTGATACTGTGTTCCAAGAAGTTACATTGCCATTAAATTTCTTTGTATTTGCAAACATACTGTTCATATTGTACAAACTTGTTATTTGCCAGTTATTTAAATCTTGATTAAACTCCTGCGTACTTTCAAACATATTGCTCATATTTGTGACTTTTGATACATCCCAGTTATTTAAAGGTTGATTGAAAGCTTTTGCACCTGCAAACATACCTTGCATATCTATGGCACTTGAAGTATCCCACGATGTGATATTGCCGTTGTAGACTTCCGTCCCAGCAAACATACCGCCCATATATTTTACTTTTGATACATCCCAGTTGGTTATATTACCTTCAAATGCTTTTGTATTTCCAAACATACCGGCCATAGTTTCAACTTTTGATATATTCCAACTACTTAAATCTTGATTAAACAGTGTAGTTCCTCCAAACATAGAGCTCATCGTTGTAGCACTTGAAACATCCCAGCCACTCACATCTTGATCAAACAGTGTAGCTTCTCCAAACATAGAGCCCATATCTGTCACTTTTGAGACATCCCAACCACTCACATCTTGGTTAAATTTATTTGCCTGTTTAAACATACCGTGTGTATTGGTCACATTTTTTGTAGTCCATTTGCCACCAAATACTCCATTAAAAACCAATGCACTTTCAAACATCCTTTCCATAGTTATGACATTTGTTGTGTCCCAGTTTATGTTTTTGTTAAATTTAGCATTGTACAAAAACATCTCTTTCATAGTAGTCGCACTAGAAGTGACCCAGCTACCTATATCTTGATCAAATATTGACAAAGCAAACATTCTCGTCATATCTGTAACTTTTGAGACATTCCATTTATCCAAAGGTTGATCAAAAACTTTTGCATGATAAAACATATAACTCATATCTGTTATTTTTGATACATTCCAACTGTTTATGTCGCTGTTGAACTTATAGGCCATATAAAACATACCTTTCATACTTGCAACATCGCTTAAGTCTGGTTCGTCTGTAGCAGCGAGAGTAAAGTTTTTACTACCATGAAACATAAACTCCATACTTTTCCACTTTTGCTTACCCCATTGGGTAACCTCTGTTAGTTTGTATGGGTCTTTTTGGTGTCCTATGTCATTTTTGGGTTTCATATGTGGAAACAAACCATTTATCGCTATAGTTTTCACACCACCGTTGCCATAGCCATAATCACACACATAAGGTTCTGTGAGCATATTTGCTGTAGCATTAAATGTAGCACCGTCATAGTTACAATCCACACTATAGCTATAGTTATAGTCTCCCATCTCGTTTGTAGGTATCTTGTATTGATGATCCAAAGTTGTGTGGTGATATGGCGATTCTAGAGCTATATCTGTCTCAACTTTAAATACAAACAGCGAATCAGTATTATATAACCCTATAGATACATCTTGTGTATTTGTGCCATCTGTTATCTTGATATTGTACAAAATCTGTGTATCTATATCTGGTGTATGATTTAGCACCAATTTGTCGCCATTTATTGTGAAGCTAGCATCGTGCTCCCCACCAGCAAACGAAAAACTACTGCCTCCAGTTGAGCTAGTCAAAGTAGCCACGGTATCGCCATAGTTCACTGTCCCTAGTTTTATATCAGTGTTACTCAATGTGATCAGTGCACCACTTGAACTACTGCCACCGCTACTTGTAGTAGATGTATCTTCGCTCTCTTTTTGCTCACAGCCACTCATGATTATTAGGACAAATCCCAATAATATCATATTTACCATTTTTGTTGTATTTTTCATATTAACTCCTCTTTATTTGTCTTTGTCTTTGTCTTATATCTTAGAGGAGAAGTAGTGGCTACTACCCCCCCCCCCATTTGTCCGCTATTTGCTACATATTTCATATATTCCCTTTCAGACGAATTTTTCGCCATTTTGTATTATATCCAAATATTTCTTGATTTTGGCTATTTTTGCATATTTTTTGCCTATTTGCAGAAAATTTACATCTGTTTGCTATTTTTTATCTATCACAATCTGTGTTTTGCCATAATATATCGCTACTCTCTTGCCTATCAAAGTGATATGGCTACCTTGCTGTGGTTTTTGAGTTTTGTCTTGATAATAGAGTCGTATTTTGCGGTTTTCGCCTTTGTGTTTGTAGTGTAGGTGCTTTTTTTTGTATATACCGCTTATACTGTCTATGACTTGGTTTTGGTATTTTTTATTTGCTATGTCGTGTTTGACCGTGTTTAGATATTTTGCCTGAACTTTGGTTTTGGACAATCTTGTGTGCTTTATGCTGGATATATTTGTGATCTCTAGTAGTCCATAATAATCCTTGATTTGCTCTACTTTCAAACTATATGTATGATTTAGCTTTAGTTTGTCGTGACACTTATACATATACACCGCATGACCTTTTTTGTCTTGGACTATAGCACCATTTGTTGTCTTGTATATCACTGTTATATTGTGTAGCCATATTGGTTTTTCTATCACATCTATATCATATAGATATTTTATAGTGTTTTGATTTTGTTTGTTTGTGGATTTTTTATATCTTTTTCGTGTATCAAACAGAGCAAATATAGGCAAGTGATCCGAATACCTCTTGTCTATCTTGCCATCTTTGACTAGGTATGTAGGTCGAAATACACTGAAGCTGTCATCTACATACGATATGTCAAAGTTGTCAAACATACTGCTAGGCAAAAGTATATTGTCAGGTGTTTGTGCTCTTTTGCCAAACCTGTAGCTATATCGCTGGGATTTGACTATATCTAGCCATGTGTTGTAGTGAAGCTTTTGAAAATAGGGTCGTGCTGTCTGAATACTGTTTTTGGTCACAAATTTGTCTTTGTATATCGTATTTAAAATATGATTTATACCGGTTATGCCGTTGGTGTCGTTTAGTCTTTTGTTTGCTCTTATAGTTCTGTATTCATCATAGTTTGAGTTTAGATCGCCCAAGATTATGTAGTCTTGAGTCTCTTTGAGAGTTTTTATCTCCTCCATCAAGGTCATAGCATATGACACTCTACGACTCTCTGCCGCTCTTTTTGAGCGAAAATGACTAGAAAAGATTATCAAGTTTTTGCCATCTATTTGTATGGTTGATTTGATTATGTCTCTGCTTTTGGTTCTATGTGGTGGCAGGTGCAACATTTTGCTTGACACTATAGGATAGACACTAAGTAGCGACAACCCTATAGGACTATGCGGTCGTTTATAAAAAAACCTATACTTATACATAGGCGACATATCTTGAAGTCGTTTTAGCACCTTGTCATTTTCTATCTCTTGCAGCGACACTATATCTAGTTTGATATCATTTAGCACTTTTGATATATTTGTGAGTTTTTGTAGATATTTGTCTGTGTCCCAGTGTGCATTTTTTGACACATCATACTCATAATACTCTGTGCCATCATACTTGTCATCAAACAGATTTTCAGTATTGTAGCTACCTACTTTGAACTGCTGTCCAAAGAGATAGCTACAAAAAACTATAGATACTAGCAGTCCTCTTATTGTTTTGCCATTGTGTTTGTAAACTTTATCTTCCTGTCTTGGTATATACCTGTCCCTACTGGCACTGTTCGACCTATGACTATGTTTTCTTTTAGATTTTCTAGCATATCTATCTTTGAACTTACCGCTGCTTCTGTCAGCACTTTTGTAGTCTCTTGAAACGATGCTGCCGATATTATAGAGTCCGATGTTACAGCCGCTCTGGTTATACCTAGCAGTAGTGACTCTGCTATAGCCGGCTCTCCACCTAGCTTCATGACTTTGTCATTTTCTATCAAGAAATTTTTCCTAGATATCATATCGCCTTGTAGAAACTTGGTGTTGCCTTGCTCTACTATGAGTATCTGTCTTAGCATCTGTGATAGTATTATCTCTATATGTTTGTCTGCTATATTGACCCCTTGAGATCTATATACTTTCTGGACTTCGCTGACTATATATGTGTTGAGTTGTCTTGCTCCTAGCACTTTTAGTATATCGTGGCTAGACCTCTCGCCGTTTGTCAGCACTTCACCTGCATGGACAAACTCATCCTCTTTTACTAGTATATCTTTGTTTTTGTCTATTATATGTTCTACTTCATTTTCAAACTCATCTGTGATAATAATCCTTGGCTTTCCTCTGACCTCTTTGCCAAACTTGACTATACCATCTGTTTGTGCCAGCACAGCTATATTTTTGGGTCGTCTAGCTTCAAACAGCTCCGATACTCGTGGCAATCCGCCTGTAATATCTGTGGATTTTGCTATCGCTTTTGGTGCTCTGCTTATGATATCACCTATAGATACTTCTTGTGTCTCTACTACATCTATGGTAGCTTTCGCTTCTAGCAAAAATCTTGTGATATTTGTGCCATCTTGTATCACTATGGCTGGTTTCATATCTGTAGGAAAATACTCATTTATAGCCAGCTTTGTGTTGCCAGTTAGTTCATCTGTAACTTCACTAGCCGTGATACCTGGCACTACATCTTCAAACTTCACTATACCTTTGGTAGTGGTTATCATAGGGTCAGCATACGAATCCCAAGCTGCTATCATAGTATGCTCTTCGTTTTTTGGCTTTGATATTATAGTGTTCTGCTCTACTACAGAGTCGTTGTCGCATTGGAGAACTGATTCTCTAGCGATATAGTGCCGTTCAGCTTCACGGTCATTTTCATCTACTATGATAGCAAACAGACCTTTTTGGATCACCTCATCGCCTTTTTTCAGGCTATCTCGTGGCTCTACCGTATCGCCACGAAGTTGATAATACTTCATAACTCCACCAGTGTTTGATACTATCTCCTTTGATATAGGTGTAGAATCTTCCACAAACAACTCACTAGCATATGGTATACGAGATGGTATGTTCCAGCCATCTTTTATCACCTCTACTATAGAGTCGTGAGCTTTTATATTTTTTGACTTACCTATATATGGCAAATATATTTTACCTTCAAACTTACCGCTAATACCAGATAGCTCTGTAGGCTTGACTATATCTGTCTTTCTATAGCTGTAACTTTTTGTTTCTGTCTTGCCTTCTATCGTGACTAACATCTCATCGTGTGTGCTTTTGACCGATACTTTACCATCAAAAGGAGCATTGACCTTGGGTTCTACCAGCAATATCGCTGCATTTCGTCTGTTTATGACTATCTTTTTGTTTTCTTTGTTTGTGATGGTTTGGATATTATAAAATCTTATAAATCCTTCCTGTGTAGCTTTGAGGTCTCTTTCTATCTGTGTAGAACTAGCAGTTCCGCCTATATGAAATGTCCTAAGTGTCAGCTGTGTTCCTGGCTCGCCTATAGATTGTGCTGCTAGTATACCTACGGCTTCGCCTATAGATGGTGGCTTTTGTTCACTCAAGTTTAGACCATAGCACTTTGCACAGACGCCGTCTTTGGCTTTACATGTCAGTATTGTCCTTATAGATACAGATTTTACACCACTTTGCACTATCTTGTTTGCATCTTCGTATTCTATCATATCGTTTCGCTTATATATCACTGTATTTGTGATAGGGTCTATGATATCTTCGCTTATAACTCTGCCAGTAATTCTCTCCTCCAAGCTTTCTATGAGTTCGTTGCCATTTGTGATATTTGCTATCTCTATACCTTCATTTGACATACAGTCATCTGTCACTACTTTTATATTTTGTGATACATCTACAAGTTTTCTTGTCAAATATCCAGCATTTGCAGTTTTCAAAGCCGTATCTGCTAGCCCTTTTCTAGCTCCATGAGTTGATATAAAATACTCCAGGACATTTAGTCCCTCTTTGAAGTTTGATACTATCGGTGTCTCTATGATAGTTCCATCTGGCTTTGACATCAAACCACGCATACCAGAGAGCTGTCGTATTTGAGATGAACTACCTCTAGCCCCAGAATCCGCCATCATATATATAGAGTTAAATCCGTCTTTGTCTTGTTCTATTAGATCCATCATCTGTTTGGCTAGATTGTTGTTGGCACTTGTCCATATATCTATAATCTTTTGATATCTTTCGCTCTCTGTTAGAAGTCCTTGGTCATACTGTCCTTGTATATTTACTACCTCTTTTTTCGTATCTGCTATGACCTGTTCTTTTGATGGCGGTATGTTTATATCATCTATAGATATTGATATTCCTGTCATCGTTGCATACTTGAAACCTAAGTTTTTTAAGTTATCCAAAAACTCAGGAGTCAGCTCATATCCACCATATTTGTATATATAATCCACCAGCTCACCTATATCGGATTTTTTAAGTATTTTATTCCACAATCTCGGAGGCACAAAATCCGGCAATATATCTTGTATTATCATACGACCTACTGTTGTATGGACAATTTTACCAGATACCGCTGTCCTTATTTTTGTGTTTATCGTGACTTTTTTACTCTCTATCGCCATGTATATCTCATCTATATTTGATAGAAGTTTATTTTCTCCTACTTCGCCATTTTTCGGCAATGTAAGATAATACAACCCAAGTATCATATCTTGTGAAGGCACAGCTATAGTTCTACCAGATGCAGGCAGTAGTATATTCATAGAGCTCATCATAAGTATCTTTGCTTCTGCTATAGACTCCTGAGACAAAGGCACATGCACTGCCATCTGGTCGCCATCAAAGTCGGCATTGAAAGCGGAACACACTAGCGGATGCAACTGTATAGCATTGCCATTTATGAGCTTTGGATGAAATGCTTGAATCGACAACTTGTGAAGTGTTGGAGCTCTGTTTAACATCACAGGATACTCTTGGACTATCTCTGACAATGTTTCCCACATGACATTTTCTTTGTTGTCTATCAGTTTTTTTGCTGCTTTTATAGTCGTGGCATAACCTTTTTCTGCTAGTCTTGCTAGTAGATGTGGCTTAAACAGTTCCACCGCCATAACTTTTGGTATTCCACACTCATCTAGCTGTAAGCTAGGACCTACTACTATGACTGATCGCCCAGAGAAATCCACTCGTTTTCCTAGCAAGTTTTGTCTAAATCGCCCCTGTTTGCCCTTGATGGTTTCCGACAATGACTTCAGTGGTCGTTTGTTTGCTCCTTTTACCGTGTTTGATGTTTTTGTATTATCAAACAGTGCATCAACCGCTTCTTGGAGCATTCTTTTTTCATTTTTGATGATAATATCTGGAGCATTTAGTTCGCTTAGTCTTTTTAACCTGTTGTTTCTGTTTATCACTCGTCTGTATAGTTCATTGATATCCGATACCGCATATTTGCCACCATCTAGTGCCACAAGCGGTCGCAGATCTGGTGGCAACACTGGCAGTGTAGAGACTATCATCCACTCTGGTCGTATATTTGTAGAGGTGAAACTTTCTACTATTTTCAGTCGCTTTATCATAGTTTTTTTCTTTGCTTCGGATTTAGTTGTGGCTATCTCTTCTTTTAACGAACCTAGCAACTCTATCAAGTTTAGATTTTCTAGAAGTTTTTTGATAGTCTCTCCTCCGACACCAGCTACAAATCCAGTATCACCAAAATAGTCATCAAATTGTCTATACTGTTCGTCTGTTATGATATCATATTTTTTCACTGGTTTTGTGTTGTTTATATCATAAAATGCATCTGCTGGCTCTTGGACTATATATGCTTCAAAATACAATATCTTTGAAAGGTCTTTTAGTTTGATACCAAGTATCGTGCCTATCCTGCTAGGTAGTGAAGATACCATCCAAGTATGAGCTACAGGAGAGACTAGATCTATATGACCCATTCTGTGTCGTCTCACTTTTTCCAAAGTAACTTCCACTCCACACTTCTCACATACTACACCTTTGTGTCGCATCTTTTTGTATTTACCACAAATACACTCATAATCCTTGATAGGTCCAAAAATCTTTGCACAAAACAGCCCATCTCTCTCTGGTTTTCCTGTTCTGTAGTTTATAGTTTCTGATTTTTTTACTTCTCCGCTACTCCATGACAAAATCTTCTCTGGACTTGCCAGTCTTAGTTGAAAAGCAGCAAAATCTTTTGGTCTGTCTATCTCGTGAACCTCTATTGGTTCATAACTCTTGTCTTTATAATTCATCTGTATCTACCTCACCATATATTTCTACATCAAGCCCTAGTGCTTGAAGTTCCTTTGTCAGGACAAAAAATGTCTCAGGCACACCTGATTTTGGCACACTCTCGCCTCTTGTTATCGCTTTGTACGCTGCCTTTCTACCATCTATATCGTCTGACTTTATAGTGAGTATCTCTTTGAGTGCCTTGGAAGCTCCATATGCTTCCATAGCCCACACTTCCATCTCTCCAAATCTTTGCCCACCAAACAGTGCCTTACCGCCAACTGGTTGTTGTGTTACTAGCGAATACGGACCAGTGCTTCTCGCATGGACTTTTTCGTCTACAAGGTGATGAAGTTTTAGCATATACATATTGCCAACTGTTACTCTCTCTTTGATCTTCTCTCCAGTTTTACCATCATACAGCTCTGTCTTGCCATCTTTGTCTATATCCGATAAGTCAAACAACTGTTCCATCTGTTCTTTGCTAATACCATCAAATATAGCAGTTGCAAATCGCACTCCCTTTGCCCAGTCTCTGGCGTATTTTAGTATCTCTTCATCGTCACAATCTTTTAGAAACTCTACACTGCTTTTTAGCCCTACTTGACCGACTATTTGCATCATTTTGTTTCTTAAGATATTTACCATATCTTTTTGTTTTTGTTCAAATATCAACTGTATTTGCTGTCCTAGTTTCACTCCTATTAGTCCTAGATGCACTTCTAGTATTTGACCTATGTTCATACGAGACGGCACACCCAATGGATTTAGTATCACATCTACACTCTCTCCATTTTCCATATATGGCATATCAACTTTTGGCACTATATTTGACACAATACCCTTGTTGCCGTGTCGTCCTGCCATCTTGTCGCCTACTTTTATCTTTCTTTTTGTTGTTACATATATCTTTACTTGTTTTATAACACCAGATTTTAAAATATTGTCTTTTTCTATCATATCTACCGTTTTTTCCAACTCTATCTTCAAGTTCTCTTTTTGTTTTAGAAAACTATTTTTGGTTCTTGTGTATCTATCTTTTGTTTCTTTGTCATATGCTTCTACTACTTTTTTGATAGCAAATCTGTTGATATCCTCTAGCACGGCTTTTGATATTTGTGAACCTTTGTCAAATACCTTGTCACCTAGCTCTATACCGATAGCTAGTTTACCATTTGCCAATATCTCGTTGATGATATGTAGCTCCACTTCATCTATAGCTAGTATCTTGTCGTGCTGCTTTTGCTCCTCTTTTTGTATCTCTTTTCTCACAAAGTCCATAGACATTTGGTCTTTTTTGTAGCCTTTGCCATAGAAAATTTTGACATCGGTTACTACACCTTTGAGCGATGTTGGTGCTTTGAGAGATTTGTTTAAAACATGCCCTGCTTTCTCACCAAATATAGCACGAAGCAATCTTTCTTCTGGAGTTGGTCGTATCTCACCTTTTGGTGTCACTTTGCCTACAAGTATCATGCCGGCTTTTATATATGTACCTATTTTGACTATACCGTTGATATCCAGATGAGTAATATTTTCTCTGTTAACTCCGGGTATATCTTTTGTTATCTCTTCGTTGCCGTGTTTTAGCTCTTGGGCTACACAATCATGTATGCTCATGTGCACTGAAGTTAGAGAATCTTTTTTGATAAGCTCTTGTGATAGCACTATCGCATCTTCGTAGTTGTAGCCATTCCATGGCATGAAAGCTATATTGGCATTGATACCTATGGCTAGTTCACCTTTATCCATAGCTGGTCCATCTATTATTATCTGGTCTTTTTGCACAAGCTCGCCTTCTTTGACAGCTACTTTTTGCACAAATACAGTATTGTTGTTTGTTCTTATATTGTCGTTGATTTCATAATAATCCACAAAATACTCGTCATCTTCTTTGCCACTAATATATATGGTGCTAGCATCTACTTGTATTACTTTGCCTGCTCTTTTTGATTTTATTGCTTCTGTGGAGTCTCTGGATATAATTTTTTCTAAACCGGTGCCGACTATTGGTGCATCTGGCCTTAACAATGGCACAGCTTGTCGCTGCATATTTGAGCCCATCAATGCTCTGTTTGCATCATCATGCTCCAAAAATGGTATGAGTGACGCACCTATACCCATGACCATCTGCTTGTTTGCATCTATTAGCTCTATACTATTTTTGTTGGTCAGTATTATCTCGGCATCTTTTCTACAATCAACCATTTTGTTGATTATTTTGCCTTTGTCATCTGTCATCACAGAGCTAGATGCTATGATCTTATTTTGTTCTTGTGATGCTGTGTAGTATTGGATATCATCCGTGACAATTCCATCTTTGACAATCTTATACGGTGTTTGCAAAAATCCAAGCTCGTTGACTTTTGAGTATGTAGACAATGTATTTATCAGCCCAATATTTTGTCCCTCTGGAGTCTCCACAGGACATATTCGTCCATAGTGGGTAGGGTGCACATCTCGCACTTCAAACCCAGCTCGCTCTTTGACTAGACCACCTTCGCCCAGTGCCGATAGTCTTCTTTTGTGTATAATCTCAGACAAAGGATTTGTCTGGTCCATAAACTGTGACAGTTGTCCTGTAGTAAAAAATTCTGTGACAGTAGAAGTTATCATCTTTGTATTTATAAGCTCTTGAGGCATAATATCATCTAGTGTGCCTGTCAGTGTTGTCATCCTATCTTTTATGATTTTTTGCATATTTGATAGACCAGCATAAAGCTTATCAGACAACAATTCACCCACCGCTCTCACTCGTCTATTTCCTAGATGGTCTCTATCATCTATATGTCCTTGACCTGCTTTTACTTTTATGAGATATTTTATAGTAGCTATGATATCTTGTAGTGTCAAAGTATTTACATATTCTGGCACATCCAATTCAAGCTTATGGTTCATCTTCATTCGTCCAACATTGCTTAGATCATATCTGTCTGGATTGAAAAATAGGTCATGGACAAACTCTACAGCTACAGGTGCTATCACTGGTTCGCCTGATTTCATAATCTTATATATTCTTATGGCACAAAGTTCATTTTCATCATCTGTTTCTTGAGTTTGTTTAAGTAGTTTTAACGGTTCTTCATCGGCTATGAAAGCATTGATGATAGATATATCACTTGTCTTTGATAGGTCGTTTACTATTTGTATCTCTTTTATATTGTTGTCTAGCATCTCTTTGAGTTTCAAATCATCAAGCGGTGTCAGTGTATCATACAGCAATTCACCTGTTTTTTTGTCATATATCGCAGTTGCTGTCCATCTTTCTAGCAAAGCCTCCACAGGATACTCTATCATATCCAATCCACTATCTACAAGTGCTTTTAACTTTCTTTGGGTCAGTCTTTTACCAGCATTTATAATAGTTTTGCCGCTATCATCGATTAGGTCAAAGCTCAGTCTATCAGTGTATTCTTCTGGTTCAAACTTAGTGATAAATTTATTTTTTTTAAACTTTATTGTTTGTATAGGATAAAATATTTTCAATATATCTTCTTTTGAATATCCCAAAGCACGAAGCAGCATGGTCACTGGTGCTTTTCTTCTTTTGTTGATTCGGACATTTAAAACATCTTTTGAATCATATTCAAAATAGAGCCAGTTGCCTCTGCTTGGTATCAGTTTGGCACTATATAGAAGTTTATTTGATACGGTTGGTGATTCTTCTTCTTTAAATATCACACCCGGAGAGCCGTGAAGTTGGCTCACTACCACTCTCTCTACTCCATTGACTATAAACGATGCTTTGTCTGTTATCATGGGTATATCTTTTATAGTCAAGGTTTGTATTTTTGAGTTTTTTACACCTAGCTTGTCACCTGTGTTTTCATCTATATTATACAGTGTTAGTTTTATATCTATCTTGAGTGTCATGCTATATGTTCCATTTCGTATTATAGCATCATCTGGACTATATTTGCCAGGGCTTAGCTCACTACCTAGAAACTCTAGTTTGATTCTATTTTGGATATCGTCTATAGGAAATATTGATTTAAATACACGATTTAGTCCAGAAGCTGTCTTGTCTTTGCTATCGTGCATCAAAAACTTTTCATAACTTGCTTTTTGTAGTTCCAATAGATTTGGTATTTGTATTGCCGATGCCGATGTTGAGAAATCAACCCTAAGTCTGTTTCCCGATTTTAATATATTTGACATAAATATCCCTTTGTATGTAATGAAGTTTGACGGAGGTTTAAAGCTCCATTTTAGAACAAGTCTAAAAATATATAATTTTTATTTTTATAGTATCTATTTTTAGAACTGTTCTGCGTGTTAAAAGACAATTCAAATCACAATCATATCTTGTGATATAACTTTTGATATTGTCTCATAACTATTTGTTGTGTATTGTCTAGTGGCATACAGACACAAGTCTGTCTGTGTCTGTGTGCCACCTTGCTTTTAGACCAGTTCTACAGTTGCTCCTGCATCTTCTAGATCTTTTTTTGCCGCTTCGGCAACTTCTTTGCTGACTGCTTCTTTGACCTTCGCTCCGGCTTCTTCTGCCATAGCTTTAGCTTCTTTGAGTCCTAGACCAGTGAGAGCTCGAACTGCCTTTATGACATTGATCTTCTTCGCTCCTGGGTCTTTGAGTATTACATCAAACTCTGTTTTCTCTTCTACTTCTTCTGCTACTGCACCGCCACCGGCTACTGCTACAGGTTGAGCCGATACTCCAAACTTCTCTTCAAACTCTTTTACAAGTTGTGATAACTCCAATACACTTAAACCAGATATGTATTCTAATACATCTTCTTTTGATACTGCCATTTTTTGTCCTTTTTTTATTTATCAGCTTATGCTGATTCTTCTTTGCTTTTTCTCAAAGCGTCTAATCCTATTGCAAAATTTGTTACCGGTGCCATCCATGTGGCTGCTAGCATACCTAGTAGTTCATCTCTACTTGGAAGTTTTGCAAACGCTTCTATCGTCTCTATAGTAGCTCTCTTTTTCTCTACTACTCCAGTTTTTATCTTGAAGCTATCTTTGTATATAGTGGCAAATTTATCCGCTACTTTACAAGCAGATATCTGGTCTTCACTAGTCAAAAATATATTTGGCTGTGTCAAGTCTAGTTTATCTAGCTTTGCTTTTTGTAAACCTAGGTTTACCAAACTATTTTTCGCCACTTGCACTTGCACTTGACTATCTGTCGCCATATTTCGCAACTCTTCTAGCTGTTTGTGTGTCGTGCCTCTATAGTCGGCTACGACTATGGCATTTGAGTTTTCAAATTTTTCTGAAAGTTTTGATACGATTTCGTTTTTTTCTTCTCTTGTCATCTTTCCTCCTTTCAAAACTAAACTTCGGTAGGAGTTTATGAAAGTCGCCTTTCACCTACTGTCATCAGTTTCTAGATTAAATATCTTTTACTATTATTTTACATCCATAGCATCAGATGTGTCTATCTTCACAGGTGGGCTCATAGTCAGCGACAGTGTAGCTGTGGTTATGTATCTGCCTTTGGCAGTAGATGGCTTGAGCTTGTTTATAGTCGCCAAAAATGTTTGCACATTTTCTAGCAACGAATTTTCATCAAATGAAACCTTGCCGACTCCTGCTTGTAGGTTGCCTTTTTTATCAACCCTAAATGCTACTTGTCCGCCTTTGGCATCGCTGACTGCTTTGGTGACATCCATAGTCACGGTGCCGACTTTTGGGTTTGGCATGAGACCTTTTGGTCCTAGTATTCTACCGATTTTCCCTACTAAAGCCATAGTATCTGGAGTAGCTATCAGCACATCAAAGTCTATATTTCCTGCTTTTATAGAGTCAACTAAGTCATCGTTGCCGACTATATCTGCTCCTGCCTTTTTTGCTTCGTCCTCTTTGATCCCTTTTGCCATGACTGCTACTCTAACCGTCTTGCCAGTACCAGCTGGTAGCACCACCGAGCCACGTATCATCTGGTCTGCATGTCTTGGGTCTACATTTAGATTTAGTGACAACTCCACCGTCTCATCAAACTTTGCTGACTTTAACTCTCTCACCTTTTTGACCGCTTCTTCTATAGTGTATCTTTTTTCGTTATCTACTTTTTCTAGCAGAGCTTTGTATCTTTTTTTCATATTTTCCTCGCAATTTTTTGCTACCACATATGTGGTGTATTTTGAGCTTATCGCTCGACTCTATACAGTTATACCCATACTTTGACAAGACCCCATGACTATCTTTCTAGCTTGTTCTTTGTCTTTTGTATTTAAATCATCTATCTTCATATCCACTATCTCATCTATTTGTTTGGTTGTGAGAGTGGCTATCTTGTTTTTCAGCGGATTATCACTGCCCTTTTTTATGTTTGCTACCTTTTTGATAAGATCCGACATAGGCGGTTGTTTGGTCATAAATGTGAAACTTTTGTCTTGATAAACCGTGATCTCTACAGGTATTTTATATCCTGTTTTATCTTTCGTTTTATCATTAAAAGCCTTACAAAACTCCATGATATTTATGCCTCTCTGACCTAGAGCTGGTCCCACTGGTGGTGAGGGATTTGCCTGTCCTGCTGGTATTTGTAGTTTCAATATACCAGTTATTTTCTTTTTTGCCATTTTTTCTCCTTTTTTGTTTTGAAACACAAAACTAAAGCTATATTATAACTTTAGTTTTGTGTTTATATTATATCAACTCTGCTATGTTATGCTATCAGCTCCACATGTGTATAAGATATCACTACTGGTGTGTTTCTACCAAATATCGATACATTGAGTGTGAGCATACCAGATGCCATCTCAAAGCTATCTACTACTCCGTTGAAGTTAGCAAATGATCCCTCTTTTATACGAACAGTTTCACCCTTGTCAAACGCCACTTTTGGTCGCGGTGCAGAGCGATTTTCTACCTTGTCTATGATAGACTTAATATCCTTGTCGCTCAGTGGTGTGGGCTGTTTGGCACCACCTATAAATCTACCGACCTTTGGCATAGATTGTATAGTATGCCACAAAGCAGTGTCTAAGTCAAGTTTCGCAAAGACATAAGCAGAATAAAGTGGCTTTTCTATCACCTTTTTATTGTTGTTTTTTATCTCTATTATATCTTCAGTAGGCACCAATATATCACCTATTTTGTCTTTGGCTATCCTGTCTTTGAGTCTTATGAGTGCATTTTTGACCGTAATCTCACTACCTGAGTGCGTGAGTATTGCATACCATTTTTGCCCTAAGTTGTCATTCATACATCTATCCTATATGATAGCTGACAAGCTATAAGACATGACTACATCTACCAATGCTAGAAACAGTGATATGATAGTCACTACTACCACCACAGATATATAAGCACTTTTGATCTGCTCTTTTACAGGAAATATAACTTTGTGTAACTCATCTTTTGCTTGTCTATAATACAATCCATATTTTCCCATATTTTTCCTTTTTATCTTTTGTTTGTTTTGTAGTAAGTTTTATTCTATATTAGAATTATAATTTTACTTAGTTTATGCTGTATTCACAGATTTAAAACTTAATACAAAATAACCAATGGCAGACCAAGAGGGACTCGAACCCCCAACACCTGGATTTGGAATCCAGTGCTCTACCATTGGAGCTATTGGTCTATATTTGGACAACAGATACCAGATAACGGTATGCTGAAATCCACATTTTCTAGCAGACAACAGATACCAAATAACGGTATGCTGAAATCTATATTCGTCTAGAGGACAACAGATACCAGATAACGGTATGCTGAAATCCACATTTTCTAGCAGACAACAGATACCAAATAACGGTATGCTGAAATCTATATTCGTCTAGAGGACAACAGATACCAG
>JAOZTH010000006.1:3000-18751 GCA_029939245.1 Arcobacteraceae bacterium | reverse complement strand
TACCAAATAACGGTATGCTGAAATCTATATTCGTCTAGAGGACAACAGATACCAGTTAGCCGAAACTACGGTTGTCTTGTATCAGCAACATTGTCAAATACCCCAGACACAAACCCACATCCTGTGTTGCTATATCGCTACTATCGGCAGGCACTATAGCAAATACCTGCGACAAACTATGATTTGAGCTTAATCTCTTTGTGAGTTGTATGCTTTTTCAATCTTCGTGAATATTTTTTGGTCGAAAACTTTTCTGTGTGAGTTTTTGGATTTTTCCAAGTAGTGTAGTTGATATCTCCACTCTCCTCGCACTTTAGACCTATTTTGATTCTGTCTGCCATATAGTTTTCCTACTTGATTATCTCGGCTACTACACCGGCGCCTACTGTTCGCCCACCTTCTCGGATAGCAAATTTCGTTCCTTTTTCAAGAGCCACAGGAGCTACTAACTCTACTGTTAGCTCTACATTGTCTCCTGGCATGACCATCTCTGTGCCTTCTTTTAGAGTGATAGCACCTGTCACATCTGTAGTTCGCACATAAAATTGTGGTCTATAGTTGTTGAAAAATGGCGTATGTCGTCCACCTTCCTCTTTTGAGAGGATATAGACTTCACATCTAAACTGTGTATGAGGAGTGATAGTGCCAGGAGCTGCCAACACTTGCCCTCTTTGGACTGCATCTTTTTCTATACCTCTTAGAAGTATTCCAGCATTATCACCAGCTTGAGCAAACTCCATCTCTTTTTTGAACATCTCTATACCTGTGACAGTAGTTTCTTGAGTATCTCGTATACCTACTATCTCTATCTTTTCGCCTAGTTTGACTGTCCCTTGGACGATAGCTCCTGTGACTACTGTTCCACGGCCAGATATAGAAAATACATCTTCTACAGGCATCAAAAATGGCTTTTCGGTTTCTCTTTTTGGAGTTGGTATATAGTTGTCTACCTCTTCCATAAGTTTAGCAATCTTCTCAGACCACTCACCTAGTGTGCCAGTTTTCGCTTCTTCTAGAGCATTAAATGCCGAACCAGCTATGATAGGTGTATCATCTCCTGGAAATTCATATTCGCTCAAAAGTTCTCGCACTTCCATCTCTACTAGCTCTAGCATCTCTTCTTTGTCTTCATCATCTAGTTGGTCTTCTTTGTTTAAAAACACCACTATATATGGGACACCTACTTGCTTTGATAGCAGTATGTGTTCTCTTGTTTGTGCCATAGGACCATCTGTCGCCGCTATTACCAATATAGCTCCGTCCATCTGTGCCGCACCTGTGACCATATTTTTGATATAATCCGCATGCCCCGGACAATCCACATGAGCATAGTGCCTAGCATCTGTCTCATACTCTACATGACTTGTAGCTATGGTTATACCTCTTTCTCTCTCTTCTGGTGCATTGTCTATGGCATCGTAGTCCATAAGTTTTGTATCACCTTTGACTGCCAACACAGCCGTGATAGCTGCCGTCAGTGTAGTCTTGCCATGATCAACATGTCCTATCGTCCCTATATTTACATGCGGTTTATTCCGCTCAAATTTTTCTTTTGCCATTTTTTTCCTTTTCTTTTGTTTTTGATATATTTTCGCAAAATATATCACTATTTGAATCTAGGTTGCCCCTTGAATAGATATACAAATACCTATTCAAAGAACAACAAACAAAAAGTTCAAACTATCTATCATAGTCTAAACTTTTTGTTCTGGAGCTCACAAGAAGAGTTGAACTTCCGACCTCTTACTTACCAAGCAAGTGCTCTACCGCTGAGCTATGTGAGCAAACCATATACTCTCGTGGAGCGGGTGACGCGACTCGAACGCGCGACAGTCTGCTTGGAAGGCAGAAGCTCTAGCCAACTGAGCTACACCCGCATATATATCCATATCTCAAAATAAATTTTGTAGATACAAATATGGTGGTGGGAGAAGGACTTGAACCTTCGAAGCCGTAGGCGGCGGATTTACAATCCGCTGGATTTGACCACTCTCCAACCCCACCACAAATAATATATATAATCCAGGTTTGAAACATATCAAACTGGAGCTGGTGAGAGGACTCGAACCACCGACCGCCTCATTACAAGTGAGATGCTCTACCAACTGAGCTACACCAGCATATATACCAAGCTCAACGATGGTGGCTCCGGGCAGAATCGAACTGCCGACACACGGATTTTCAGTCCGTTGCTCTACCGACTGAGCTACAGAGCCACAAAGTTGAACGACTATTTTACCCTAAAAATATAAAACAAACTCACAAATAGCCGATTTTGTGAAAATTTGTCAATATCTCGCCATATTTTCAATATAGATGTCCTATTTTAAAGCATTGTTGTTTTTATTTTTCTGGAAAATATATTTTGATTATCATTATTTTGAGAACTTTGAGCGGAAAGCCAAGAACAGAAAATGGAAAACGGGCGGCGTATGACGGTGCGAATAGGTTGATTGACTTTCGGAACCCTAGAAGTAGTGTTAAGTGCTAAGTGCTAAGTTGGAAGCGTTAAGTGTTAAGTTGCAGTAGTTTAAATGTTTGGTTGTATTGTTAAGTGCTAAGTTGGAAGTGCTAAGTTTTTTCTTTATTTTTTAATTTTTAGTAAAGATTTCACAGAAAGTTTGGACTTCGTCCAATCGCCACGGCTACTTTTGATTGTCTTTCGGAACCCTAAACTTGTTTAGGGCAAATCATTGGATAGATGGATAACAAACTGGAGATTGTCAGCATTAAAAATTAAACATTAACCAGCCAATCACCCCTCAAATACCACATCTTTTCGCTGTATCACTGTGATATTTTCTTCTTTTGCTCTGTGTTCTTAGCTTGTTTTCGTAGCTTCAAACTCTTGTAGGCTTATGCTACGAAACTTGACTTTTTTGCCTACTGCTAGTGGCGATAACTCTGGCAAATTTTTGTCAAATAGATTTTTCTTCGTCTGTCCTATGATATTCCATCCACCTGCACTGTCTTGTGGATATACTGCTGTTTGACGATCTGCTATACCTACAGAGCCTTTGGGGACCTTTTTTCGTGGAGTTTGTAGTCTGGGTGTAGCTATGCTATCATCTACCAAGCCTAAAAATCCAAAGCCCGGCAAAAAGCCCATAGCATGGACATCGTAAGTCGTAGCTGTATGGAAAGCTACTATATCGTCTATAGATATGTTGTGTGTCTGTGATATACGGTCTAGGTCAAGTCCAAACTGCTTGTCATAGCAGACATCTATATAGACTATATCATCCTCTGTGTCATCTATGGCTGGTGTGAATTGTGCGATATGTTGTGAAAGTTTGTCTCGTATTGTCTCAAAATCATAGACAAATATATCAAAACTCAAAGATATAGTAGTATATGACGGCACTATCTCATATATAGCTATATCTTGCAAGCTTTTGATAGCTTCAAATCCACAGCGGACTTTGGTCGATATATCTTGTGATATAATATCGCCAAAAGATATAAGCAAACTGCTGGTGGAAGTTTGCTTTATATCCATATTTTATATCACTTGTCTATCATGTATTGTGGCAAGAAACTTACAATCTCTGGAAACATAGTGATGATAGCGACTGCGAGCAACATCAAAAAGAAAAACGGCATAGTAGCTTTGAGTATGTATTCTATCTTTTCTCCGCTTATGCTTTGTATCACAAATAGCGAGAAGCCTACAGGCGGTGTGATCTGCGACAATTCTACCATAAAGACCAGAAATATACCAAACCATAGCGGGTCAAACCCGGCCAACACAACTATAGGCAAGACTATAGGCAAAGTCATAACTACTATAGATATGCCGTCCAATATCATACCTAGCACGATATACATCAAACCTATGATGAGTATGAGCATATATGGCGACAATCCCAAAGTAGTGATATATTCGCTTAAAGCTGAGGCGATGCCTAAAAATCCTATCACTTGAGATAAAAATCCAGCTCCAGCTATGATGAAGCTTATCATCACAGATGTTTTTATAGTGTTTAGCAATGCTGTTTTGAACACATCAAAACTAAAACTTCTAAAATACACTGCTAGGACAATAGACCCAACTACACCCAGTGATGCCGCCTCTGTAGGAGTGGCAAATCCACCATATATAGAACCCAAAACCAAACCAATGAGTGAAAATATTGGGGTCAAATCTTTGATAGAGTTTAACTTGTCTCGAAAAGTAAATGTCTCGGTTTCACTAGGCTCTACTGTTTTGTCTATCTTTGCTATGATCATGATATATATAGAGTATATGGTCGCTAACATAAGCCCTGGTAGTATGCCACCTATAAAAAGTTTGCCTATAGATACATCGGACAGCACTCCGTATATGATCATGATCAAGCTAGGCGGTATCAAAAATCCAAGTGTGCCACTGCCTGCTAGCGAACCTATCGCTAGAGACTTGCTGTAGCCTCTTTTTTTCAACTCACCCAAAGTTATCTTGCCTACCGTGGCAGTGGTTGCAGCACTTGAGCCAGACACAGCAGCAAACAGTGAACAAGCAGCGACATTGACATGAAGTAGTTTGCCCGGAACATAGTTAAGCCACGGTTTAAGTCCGTTTAGTAGCTTTGTAGATATAGATGACTTATATAGTATCTCTCCCATGAGTATAAACATAGGCAAAGCGGCTAGAGACCACGAGTTTAGCGAGTCGTATAGTGAGCTAGCCATCAGGTCGCCTATCTTGTCAAATATTGATATCATAGGTGGTAGGTTGTTTTCGTATATCAGCATACCTACTACACCTGTGAGCAAAAGCGATATGCCTATCCATACAGATGCTAGTAGAAACACAAACATCACAGCTATGACTATGATAGCCAGGACAAGTGGGTCAGCTATCATTGTTGATCCTTTTTGTCATAAATGTCATGATACTCAACACAAAAAGCCCTATACCTACAGGCATAACTATCTGTGTGAGATATAGTGGAGTTTCGGACACGGCTTCTGACAACATCTCCATATCATACGAGTCGTATGTAAACAATATCGTCCTATACAAAACAAACGACAATATAGCCAAACTCAAAACAGAAGCGACTATATCTATGGTTTTGTTTTTGTTTGCGTCTAGTCTTGATGTGATTATATTTATCCTTATGTGTGCTTTTTGCTCAAAAGTGTATGCCAGACCTAAAAAGATTGATGCTAAATACAGATAACCGCTATATTCATCGGCAATCATTGTAGATGTGTCGAAAAATTGACGACCCACTATCTCTATCATGATAAGAACTACCAAAGATACTATCAAAACTGCAGATAGGTAAGCCCCCCACAAGGAGAGCTTACTAGAAAAATTATAAAAACTTTTCATCTATTTTTTATATTTCTTAAATATATCTTTGATATCTTTTGAAGCATCTTTTAGGTATCCGCTTAACATATCTTTTGCTATAGAGTTTAACTCTTTTTGGAGTTTTGCATTTGGTGCTGATACTTTTATGCCATTTTTGGTCAAAAGTGCTAAAGAGTCTTTGTCTACTTGTCGCACTGCTTTCCATTGAGCCGCTTCTATTTCGCTGGCTGCTTTTAGCATAGCTTTTTGCTGTGTTTTGTCCATAGAGTTCCAGTAGTCTAGGTTTATAGTGACTGCTTGGAGTGGGTAGGCGTATTGGATCTTGTTGAAATTTTTCAACACTTCCCAAAACTTACCATTTTTCCCTGACTCAGATGATGTCACGACAGAGTTTACCATACCAGTTCTCAACGCCGAATAGACTTCTCCCCAAGGCAAAGCTACGGCATCGCCACCTGATTTATTTATAAAGTTTGCAGAATTTTTGTCATAAGTTCTGGTTTTGAGTCCTTTGAAATCTTTTGTCGAGTTTATAGGTTTGTTTGAATACAATCCAGATGCTGGCCATGTCACAGAGTATAGAAACTTTTGGTTCCATTTTTTCGCTGTTTTAGCATATGCTTTTTTTGAAAGTTGGTATAACTTAAAAGCATCATCGTAGCTAGTCGCTACAAACGGCAAAGCCGATATACCAAACACTTTGCCTCCACCTGCTGTAAATGGTATAAACATATCAGTCATAGCCACTGTGCCGTCTTTGACCGCTTTTAGCGGGTTGCCTTTGACAAGCGATGAGCCTGCGTGTACTTTTATCTTGACTGTGCCTTTGCTGTATTTGTCTACTAGCTTACTAAACTCCACTGCCCCTTTGGTGTGAAAGTTTGTCGCACCGTATTTGGCATTTAGATCCATCTTGACATTGCCTGCCACCGCTATACTAGCTATAGCGGCTAGTGTTATTATCTTTTTGAACATCTGTTCTCCTTTTTTCTCTCAGTTGAATTTTTCAAAAGAAAGTTCAAAAGTTTAGCAGATAATTCTTAAACTTACCTAAATTTTCACAACTAATTGCATGATTTTATAATATTTACAAAATCATCTGCTACCCAACTAGCTGTGCCTATGAGTGCGCCGTCTACATTTGGTATGTTTATTATCTCTTTTATGTTGTCTTGTTTTACACTTCCACCATACAATATAGGGGCTGTGGTTTTTTTGGCTAATTTTTTGTGTATAGTAGCTATATCATCTATGCCACAGCTTACCCCTGTGCCTATAGCCCATACTGGCTCGTATGCTAGTATTAGCTTATCATAGGTCAAGTCTATACCATCAAACTGCTCTTGGATATATCCCAAAGTGCTACTAAGTCCTGCTTGTTTTTGCTCTAGTGGTTCGCCTACACAATATATGATACGGTATGCCAAAGCCTTGAAATAGTTGAACTTTTTGGCTATATCTTTTTGGTTTTCGCCCATGGTGTGTCGTCTTTCACTATGCCCTATAAGTATAGTCTTGATACCAAACTCATCTAGCTGTTGTGTGCCTATCTCTCCTGTGTATGAACCACTTTTAACCCAATGGCAGTTTTGTGCTCCTATATGGAGGTTTTGATTTGTCTTGAAACTATCCAGTGCTGTGCTAGGCGGAAACAGATATACGGTCTGTGTGATATTGTCGTCTGTCATAAACTTATCTATCCTATGCATAAACTGTGCTGTCGTAGCCCTCGTGTGGTTTGTCTTGAAATTGCTCGCTATTATTTTCATCTTTTCTCCTTTTGATATAGTCCTATAATATCTAAAACTTTTGAGCTATAGCCCCATTCGTTGTCATACCATAAAACTATCTTGATCATGTGTTTGTTTTTGACATCTGTAAATCTATGGTCGATGACACTACTATATCGTGTTTGCTTGAAATCACAGCTGACTAGTGGCTCGTAGTTGTTTTGTATCGTGTCGTGCTTTTGAATATCTTTTGCTTTTTCACATAGTGCTATCAGCTCATCTTTGGTCGTAGGTTTATCTACAAAACAAACTAAATTGATAGCACCTACGGTCAGTGTCGGCACTCGAAAAGAGCTTGAAGATATCAAGTTTTCATCAAACTTTTTTTCTATTAAAGCACAAGCAGATACAGTAGTGGTCTTGCTGGGTATTATGTTGTCCAAGCTACTTCGTCCAAACTCAAAGCTACACTTGATATCTCTTTGTTTTTCATTTATACACATATTGTCGAGAGTTTTTTGGTGGTTTAGTAGCGGGTGTATAGTCACTATATCGGCACTGGTTATCGTGTAGTGGTCGTCTAGTAGCTTAAGCATAGGCAAAAGTGCCGTGGCATTGCAACTGCTTGTAGATATGATCTTGTGTTTGGCTGGGTTTAGCTGGTGTTCGTTGGCACCTATGACCATATTTATATCGGCAAATTTGTTTGGGTGGGTCAAAAATATAGCCGACAGATCACAAGCTCTTAGCTCATCTATATCTGTCGTAGCTCCTGAAGCATCTATGACTATATCTATGCCTAGATTTTTCATATTTTGGGTGTAAATATTATCATAGTTATATATAGATATATTTTGTTTGCTGTTTTTTATACTGTTTTTGTCTTTTGTGTATTTGTCGTCAAATGTGCCATAAGTTGTGTCGTAGTTGATATAATAGACTAGATTTTCTATGTTGTCATTTGTTTCATTGATCGCTACTATGTTGATATGTTTTATATCGTTTGATATTCTCAATATCGCCTTGCCTATACGACCCATGCCGTTTAGCAGTATGTTATATCGTCTCATATATCGCCTCGTAGCTATCATCTGTGGGTATGTTGTCCTTTTTGCCACGAGCTATGATATGTATAGGGCAACCATCAAACTGGAGGCGAAACCGCAAGAAATTTATGAGATACCGCTTGTAGCTAAAGTGTAGCATCTGTGGCTTGTTCATGACGACAGCAAATGTAGGCGGAGCTACTTTGTATTGTGTAGAAAAATATATCTTGAGCATATTGCCAGCTGGGCTGGGAAGTGAGTGACGTCTAGTAGCCTGACAGATAGTTTCGTTGACCATCGATGTCGTATATCGTCTATAAAAGTTGTCATATATCTCTATCAAAGTATCTTTGAGTTTGTCCATATTTCGCCCTGTTTTAGCGGACACAGCAACTATGGGAGCATAATACAAAAACCGAAAACGATGCCTCACCTCATCTACTAGCTTCTCATAACTCCCTAGCTTTTCGTCCCATTTGTTCAAAACGATTATGACTCCTAAAGCAAACTTATCTACTAGCCCTGCTATCTTTTCATCTTGGTCGCTTATAGGACTACTAGCATCTATGACCACTAAGCATAAGTTTGCTTGAGCTAACATATCATTTGTGCGAAACAGAGCGTATCTCTCTATACCACCTATCTTGCCTCTACGGCGCAAGCCTGCTGTATCTACAAATGTAATCTTTTTGTCATCGTATGTAATCTCTTCATCTACTGGATCTATAGTCGTGCCGGGTATGGAGCTGACTATCGATCTATCTACACCTGTGATACAGTTGAGGATAGAGCTTTTGCCTACATTTACTTTGCCTATGATAGCCACTTTTAGGTGGTTTTCTTTGATCTGTGTTTGTGATATATTTTCTATATCGTCCTCTATAGATATATCATCGTCCAGAGATAAAAAGTTTTCACTCATAGTCAGTGGTAGCTTGTCATATAGCCACTCAAACAGCTTTTTCGTGCCTCTGTTGTGTGCTACAGAAACTGCAAATATATTTTGTTCGTCTATACCAAACTTATAAAACTGCCATACATTTTCTAGCTCTTTGTCGTTGTCGATTTTATTTACCACGAGCGATATATTGCTGTTGTGCTTTTGTAGTTTAAAATAGAGCTTTCTGTCGTTTTCTTCTAGTGGTTTCTTGCCATCTGTTATAAACAGCACTATATCACAAGACTTTGCCATATCTATAGACTTTTCGCTAACTTGTGAAAATATCTCGAAGTTGCTACTATCACTCATCTTTGATTTTTTAGCAGTGGCTATGCCACCTGTGTCTATGAGCTGTGCCTCTTTGTCTAGTATTTTGATATCTTTTTTTCGTATATCTCTTGTCGTGCCACTTATATCGCTGACTATGGCTACTTTTTGTTTGACTATGAGGTTGAAAAGTGAGCTTTTGCCGACATTTGGTTGCCCTATCAAGGCTATGGACTTCAACTTATATCACCTTTTTCTATATACAGCGACTGCGATGGAAAAGCAAAGCTAGAGTTGTTTGCTTTGACTATGTTCATAATCTTAAACAATGTATCCTCTCGTATATGCATAAACTCGTCCCATGCTGTAGTGTTTGTAAAATAGTAGCAAAATATATTTAGACTGCTATCGCCAAAGGCACTAAAATAAATATGTATAGACTCTTTGTGTATATCATCGTGGTTGTTTAGCATATCTTTTATCTGTGAGACTATATTTTTCATCTGTGTTTCGTCTGTGGTATATGTCAAACCTATATCGAACTTCACTCGTCTTTTGCCCATCTTGGTCCAGTTGAGTATAGAGCTATGTGCTAGCTGACCGTTTGGCACTGATACTAATGCATGAGCAAATGTCCTGACTTTTGTGCTTCGCATACCTATAGACTCTACAGTTCCCTCTACATCGGTAGTCTTTATCCAGTCCCCTACTTCAAACGGTTTGTCACTAAATATAACTACAGAGCCAAACAGATTTGACACCGTATCTCTGGCAGCAAGTGCTAGAGCCATACCGATGAGACCCAACGAAGCTAAAAATCCACTGATATTGTAGCCCCACTCTTGCAAGATAGTCATAAATGCTATAGCAAATATGAGAAATCTAAATATATTTAAAACAAAGTTCGCTATATCATCGCTCAAACCTTTGCCAAATACTTTGGTATATCCTACTATGATATATGACAATGGTTCTAAAGAGTTGTAAAGTATCCAAAACATTGCCACATAAAACAAACTCATGATAGTATTGTCAGCGATAAATCCTATAGGGTCACCTAGAGACAATATATCCAAAGCAAAATAAGCCCCCACAACAACTATCAAAAACTCCATAGGTTGCTTGACCGCCTTTAAAATCTTGTCATCTACTTTTGTCGATGTCTTGACTACAAACTTGCCGATAAAATCAAATATCGTCCGCCTGATGATGATCTTCGATAACCATACCAAAACAAACAATCCTATAGCATAAATAAATTGCATAAAATACCTTTTTTGATTATTTTATCTAATTTAACTTTATTTTGATACAATAGCGTCAAAAAGGTTGCCCATGTCTTATCTCACCATAAGCTACACACACAAAAACACAGACATAGACACTAGAGAAAAACTAGCTTTCGGTAGCGATGAACTTAAAAACAGTTTCACATCGGAGCTACTGACACAGGACTGTATACAAGAAGTTATGCTGACATCTACTTGCAACAGGGTGGAGCTTTTTATGTTTGTCAAAGATATCAAACAAGCCATAAGCTTCGCTATAGGCGGCTTGAGTCGGCACTCAAATATATCTTATGAAGTGTTGTTTAGCAGAGCAAATGTATATGAAAAACAAGATGCCATATATCATATGTTTTTAGTAGCTTCATCGCTGGATAGTTTGATAGTAGGTGAGACACAGATCATAGGGCAGATCAAAGATGCCTACAAGTATAGTGTAGCTTATGAAAAGTGCGACAAAAATATCACTCTAGCTATAAACTATGCTCTCAAGTGTGCCACTGCTGTGAGAAATGCCACATCGCTAGGCGAGGGACAAGTATCTGTAGCATCTGCGGCAGTTGCTATGGCAAAAGATATTTTCAAATCCACCAAACCACAAGCGGTAGTCGTAGGAGCTGGCAAGATGAGCCAGATAGCCATGCGACACTTGCTGAAAAATGGCTTTGATATCAAGATAATAAACAGAAACTACACAAATGCTACAAATCTCAAATCCACTATATTGGATGAAAAACCAAGATACGAAGAGAATATCACTATAGAAAAGTTTGAAAATCTACACAAACTGCTAGGTTCAGCGGAGCTACTTTTTACAGCAACTGCATCTACTGACACTGTCATCAAGACACAACATATCCAGCCATCTAGCACGACTAGACATTGGTTTGATATGGCAGTGCCACGAGATATAGACACAGTAGATATGGCAAACTTGCATATATATGCGGTAGATGACCTCAAAGTGCAAATAGACGAAAATATAGCTTTGAGACAATCAAAAGCCAAACAAGGCTACAAGATAGTCAAAGATATGCAAAAAGAGTTTTATAAGTGTCTGGAGGAGACAAAGCTCCAGCCTATCATCAAGCACCTACACCAAAAAGCACAAGCCATCATAGAAAAAAAACTAAACCATGCTATAAGCAAAAAGTTCATAGACAAAAAACAGGAGGCAAATACGAAAAAGTTGTGTCAAACAGTAGTTGCACAGCTACTTCATGACCCCACAGTCCATCTAAAATCAAACACAAAAGAGCTAGACTACGAACAAATATCTCAGTGTTTTATCAACTCTTTTAAATTAAATTAAGTTTTTTTAGATAAAATGCCATACAAAATAAAAAAAGGATAAATATGAAAAAGTATTATGTGATAGTGGTAGTGCTAGCACTGTTGTTAAGCGGTTGTGGCTCAAAAGATGAGAACAAAACAAAAGAGCCAAAAGAGACAGTGGTAGACACTACTACTATTGACTCAAAAGAAGGCATAGAAAAAGTAGGCGAAGTAAACGAGATGACCTCTAGCAATGTCTCACAAGAAAACTTGCCAGACAACTCAGAACCAAAAACAGATGAACCAGCAAAAACAGACGAGCCAGTAAAAGAACCAGCAAAAACCTCTAGCGGTATAGATGTTATGTCGCTTTATATGCCGTGTGCTGGATGTCACGGAGCTAGAGGTGAAAAGGTGGCACTAGGCAAAAGCAAAGTCATAAAAGATATGAGCGAAGCTGATATAGTCAAAGCTATGCTAGGATACAAAGACGGCACATATGGCGGACCTATGAAAGGTGTCATGACGGCACAAGTCAAGAAACTAGACAAAGCCCAGATAGAAGCATTGTCAAAATATATCAAACGATAGGCGAGACGGCAGATCCAGTTTGATATAGACAGTGCAGGTAAATATAGCGCGGTTTTTCAAAAGCTTCGCGATATAATATTGTCATTTGATGACATAAGAGAGCAAAAAAACCAAAAACAAACCGCCTACTACGATATGTATGGGGCGGTATGTTTCCTGCGACCAAACAAAACCACTCATAAATCATACTGTATCTCACTTGCCAAAGGTTATAAGCTAGCACAGCAGTTTCCCACACTGACAGGAGATGGCAAGATAACAAGACACATAAATATAAAAACACCACAAGATATAGACGAAAAACAGATCAAAGTTATCATAGCTGAAACTCTTGTTTTGAACATGGAAGCACACGAACTAAAGAAACTCAAAGCAAATTTGGATAAAATAAGATGATTTGCATACAATACCATGTTTGGATTAAGATAAAAACGCTATAATACAAAATTATTTAAAAAGTTATGCGTAGGTCATCTCTAAAAGCGAGATCAAAAGATATTTGATTGTTGCTACAAGATAACTACCATATAAATTTTGATACAAAAATAAACCAATAAGGATTTTAATGAAAGGTATAATACTCGCAGGTGGAAGTGGGACTAGGCTTTATCCAGTAACCAAAAGCACAAACAAACAACTACTACCAATATACGACAAGCCCATGATATACTATCCGTTGTCTGTGCTGATGTTGGCAGGCATAAAGCAAATCTTGATAATATCAACTCCACAAGACATAGGAAAGTTTGAAGAACTTTTGGGTGATGGTAGCGACTGGGGAATAGTATTAAAATACAAAATCCAGCCAAACCCAGATGGATTGGCACAGGCATTTGTGCTGGGCGAAGAGTTTATAGGCGACGACAGTGTGGTCTTGATATTGGGCGACAATATATTTTATGGTCAAGGATTTACGCCACTACTTCAAAAAGCTGCTTCTGTGAAATCCGGAGCTGTGGTATTTGCATATCAAGTCAAGGATCCAGAGCGATTTGGTATAGTTGAGTTTGATAAAGATTACAATGCCATAAGTATAGAAGAAAAACCCAAAAAACCTAAGTCAAATTTCGCTGCGACTGGGCTGTATTTTTATGACAACGATGTGATAAACATAGCCAAAGGTGTCTGCCCTTCTCATAGAGGAGAGCTGGAGATAACTTCTATAAATGAAGAGTATCTAAAAAAAGGCAAACTAAAAGTAGAGCTTCTAGGTCGTGGTTTTGCTTGGCTTGATACTGGCACTCACGATAGCTTGATAGAGGCTGGTAGCTTTGTGCAAACCATAGAGCATAGACAAGGATACAAGATAGCATGTCTAGAGGAGATAGCATACAACAATGGCTGGATAGATAGGCAAAAAGTGTTGGATATAGCCAGACCACTTAGCAAAAACAGATACGGACAATACCTCAAAGCATTGGTGCAATATGAAAATTGATAAACCAAAAAAACAACCAGCCGTTGGCAAAGCTGGATGGCAGACAAGGACTTTGATGATAGGGACAATCAATATTATCGAGTGGCATATGGAAAAATTTGTATGATAAGCAAGATAGACAATCTAACAGTGCTAGGCGATGATAGAGGCAGGCTTGTTGCTTTGGAAGAAAATAGACAAATATCATTTGATATAAAAAGAGTATTTTATATCTACAGCACAATAAAAGATATATCGAGAGGAAATCATTCTCACTATAACACAAGGCAATATTTAATAGTAGTAAGCGGAAGCTGTAAAGTTACTTTGGATGATGGTAAACAAAAAGAAACATATGAACTAAACAAGCCAAACTTAGGACTTTTTCAAGATGCTTTAGTGTGGGGCACTATGTATGATTTTAGTTCTGATTGTGTGCTGATGGTGTTGGCTAGTGAGCATTATGATGAGTGTGATTATATTAGAGATTATGATGAGTTTTTAAAGGAAGTTAATAATGATTCATAAACTATCTGATGTTGTGTCGTCAAATATAGGCAAAAATACAAATATTTGGCAATATTGTGTAGTCCTAAAAGATGCTATTGTTGGAAAAAATTGCAATATCAATGCAAGTGTCTTTATAGAAAATGATGTAAAGATTGGTGACAATGTAACTATAAAACCAGGAGTTCAAATATGGGACGGCACGACTATAGAAGACAATGTTTTTGTAGGACCAAATGTAACTTTTACTAATGATTTTACACCAAGAAGCAAACAATATCCAAATAATTTTCTAAAAACAACCATAAAAAAAGGTGCTTCTATTGGTGCAAATAGTACTATTGTAGGTGGTATTACTATTGGAGAATATGCGATGATTGGTGCAGGAAGTGTGGTAACTAAAGATATACCAAACAATGAACTATGGTATGGCAATCCCGCTGTTAAAAATGGTTATGTGTGTCCTTGTGGCAATAAATGCGATGTAAATTTAATTTGCAATAGTTGTAAGATGGGGGGGGGTAAATAGTCATTTTGCCTTAATGGCAGCATGATTATTTATGGTAAAAATATAAATATGAGAACTGTTGAAATAGAAGATGCAAAATTTATATGTGATATGAGACAAAATGAAAATAAAACAAAGTATCTATCAAAAGTAAGTGGAACAATTGATACTCAAAAAGAGTGGATAAAAGATTATAAAATAAGAGAAAATAAAAAGAAAGAATTTTATTTTATTTTAGAATCTAAAGATAAAGAAAAATTAGGAGCAGTTAGAATGTATGATTTTAGAGATGGTTCTTTTTGTTGGGGGAGTTGGCTTATAAAAGAAAATGCTCCTAAAACAACAGCGATAGAGTCAGCATTACAAATTTATGAATTTGGCTTTTATAATTTAGGATTTGCTAAATCTCATTTTGAAGTACGAAAAGGCAATGATAAAGTGATAGCTTTTCATAAACGATTTGGTGCAAAAATAATTGAAGAAAATGATATAGGCTGTTTTTTTAATTATCAAAAAAAAGACTATGAAATAATAAAAGAAAAATATAGGAGATATTTATAATGGGCGATTTTAAAGATTTTTTAAGTGAAAATTGGGATAAAAAAGATGATAAAGCAAAAAAGAAACAAGATGCATATTTTGTTTCTTGTGATGAAAGAAAAACAAGCGAACGAAGTAAGTTTGATGAATATGAGAAAGAGTATGGTAAAATAAGAGTAGATGAGTGTTGTCAAAAAAAAGGTAATAGAAAAAGAGAATATTTTGAAAAGTGCTTGAAAGGAGTATAGTAGTTTATGCAAATATACAGAACAGTAAGCCACCCAAAGGGTTGGAGTGGATTGCCTGATTATGAAATACGAAAAAGATAGGAGGAAGAAATGG
>JAOZTH010000006.1:0-2900 GCA_029939245.1 Arcobacteraceae bacterium | reverse complement strand
GGTTGGAGTGGATTGCCTGATTATGAAATACGAAAAAGATAGGAGGAAGAAATGGAAACTAATATATCTTATATAAAAATTGAAAACTTTAAATCATTTGATGATTTGGAAGTTAATGAGTTTAAAAGAATAAATTTAATAGGCGGAAAAAATAATATTGGTAAAACAGCTTTATTGGAAGCTATAAACTTAAATGCATCATCTGTTGATTTTAATAGTTTATTAATGAGTATAAAAAATATTATGCATAAGAGACACAATACTATTGAAATTGATATATTTAAACAAGGGAAAAGATATATCAATATTGAAACAAATAAAAATACAACATCTTTAAAATATGAAAATAAAACACCAGAAGCAATTTTATCATTAGGAATAAATGGTAATCAACAAGGTGTACAAATATCAAATGTATTTAACGGACCAATGGTTATAAATCAATATAAATTTAGTAAAGTAAACTTTATATCATCTGGTTGCATAGATACAATCTATCTGTCTGAACTATATTCATCTTTAGTTAGTTTAGGTAAAGATGAGCTTATAGATAAATCATTAAAACTTTTTGATGAAAATATAATATCTATACGGCAAATTATGCAAGGAATACCTGTCTTTAAAGTGAAAATAAAAAATATGAATAGTCCAATACTTTTATCATCATTGGGAGAGGGGATTAATCGATATATGGCTATAGTATGTGCTATATGGGCTAGTCAAGATGGCTGTTTACTTATAGATGAGATTGAAAATGGCATTCATCATACAAATCATATTAAATTGTGGGAAATTATTTTTAAGATTTCAGAAGAAGCAAATTGCCAAGTATTTGCTACAACTCATTCAAAAGAATGCGTAGGGGCTTTTAATGAAATCAATATTAAAAATAATGGAGCATATTTTGAATTATATAAAAATAAAAAAACAGATAAAATTGTTGTTAAAAATAGAGATCATGAAGTATTAGAATATTCTTTAAATCATAATGGAGAATTTAGAGGTGAATAAATTAATAGTAGAAAGCTTTAACGACAAATACTTTATGTTAAAAGTAATAGACATATTAAATATTGATGTCGAAATAGATCAACCATTATGCAATATCAATGAGTATATATGTTTAGATGGAATAGATAATTTAAAAAATAAACTTAAAAATATGAAGCTTGATGAGATTGATAAGTTAGGAATTATTTTAGATGCAGACGACAAGGGTATTGAGTATAGAATAAAACAAGTAAATAGTATACTAAAAGAATTAGAAATTAATATAATATTTGATAACAATAATGAACTAAAAAAGGATGATAATTTAGATATAGAGATATCTTGCCATATATTAAATATAAATGGCTATGGAGAGTTGGAAAATATATTAAAAACTATAAAAACAGACAGTTCTGTTTTTGCTGATTGTTTAAGTAGTTGGAAAGATTGTCTAAAAGAGAATGACGAACAGATAAAAGAAAAAGATTTTATTAAATTTTGGATAAATAACTATATACGATTTGATACCTGCAATAAAGAAGAGCAAAAACAAATAAATAAAAAATGTGATTTTGAAAAAGCAATGCAAAAAGATATTTGGGATTTTGAACATCAGATATTAGGTAGTTTAAAAGAGTTCTTAAAATTATTTAGTGAGCTAAAATAAATGATTCCATTTTTAGATTTAAAAAATACAAATGCCCAATACAGAGAAGAGCTAATAAAAGCTTGCACAAATATTATAGATAGTGGCTGGTATATCCAAGGCGATGAGCATAAAAAATTTGAAAAAGAGTTTGCCATGTTTTGTGGTAGCAAATATGCCGTAGGTGTCGCAAATGGACTAGATGCATTAACTTTGATAATTCGAGCATATAAAGAGATTGGTATTATGAAAGATGGTGATGAAGTGATAGTCCCATCAAACACATATATAGCATCTATATTAGCAATAAGTGAAAACAACTTAACACCTGTTTTGGTAGAGCCAGATATAGATACATACAATATAGATACAAACAAAATAGAAGAAAAGATAACAACCAAAACAAAAGCCATAATGGTAGTGCATCTATACGGTCAAACTTGCCATATGGACGAGATAAACAAGATAGCCAAAAAGCACAACCTCAAAGTGATAGAAGACTCAGCACAATCACACGGAGCATATTACAAAGACAAAAGATGTGGCAACTTAGGCGATGCTAGTGGGTTTAGCTTCTATCCAGGCAAAAATCTAGGAGCTTTGGGTGATGGCGGAGCAGCAACTACAGATGACAAAGAGCTAGCAGATACTATAAGAGCATTGGGAAACTATGGCAGTGCTAAAAAATACGAAAATATCTACAAAGGCTCAAATAGCAGATTGGATGAACTTCAAGCTGCTATATTGAGAGTGAAACTTAGATATCTTGACGATGAGACAAAAAAAAGAAGAGAGATAGCACAGCACTATATAGAAAATATTAAAAATAAAGGTATTATTCTTCCAATTCAAAATTCAAAATCCGAAATTCGAAATTATGAAAATCATGTTTGGCATCTATTTGTGACAAGAACGGACAAAAGAGATGAACTACAAAAGTATTTGTCTGACAACGGTATTCAAACCATGATACACTATCCTATAGCTCCACATAGACAACAAGCCTACAAAGAATGGAACAACGACAGCTATCCTATAAGCGAAAAGATACATGACGAAGTTTTGAGCTTGCCTATGTATGGAGCACAAAGCTTTGAAAATACCCAAAAAATAATTAAGGTAATAAATGACTATTAAAAGCACTTTTGTCTGGACTAGTGTCCATACGGCTATCAAAATACTGTCTGGTATCATCATGAATAAGATCATAGCTGTATATCTAGGTCCTGCTGGTCTAGCTATGATTGGTCAGTTTCAAAATTTT
>JAOZTH010000094.1 GCA_029939245.1 Arcobacteraceae bacterium | reverse complement strand
GTTAGTAGATTGTCTTTGTTCAAGTCTCCATATATCAACTTTGTATCGGCTACAAACTCCACAAACTTCATAGCAGATCTGCTTATAGAATGATTTTTGATATAAAACTCATAAATCATAGCCGATATTTTATATTTTTGATTTGTGATTTTCCATATAACTTCGTCTATCGTGTGTAGTCCTATATTATAACATTTGCTATCTATGTTTTCTCCCAAACTATAGCCTACGGTATCAAACAAAAACTTGTATTTGTATATCTGTGTAATCTTAGCAAAACTATAGTCCAGACGGACAGTAGGCACGCCATGCATAGCACCATCTAGTGCAGATGTTCCCATAGCAAAATATATATCAAGCATCAGTAGCTGTTTTTGAAGTTTAGATGGCTCTATGTGATCTATCCTCTGTATTGAAAAATTGTCACTATTACTACATGAGAGTATATTTTCTTTGTCTCCTGTTCCTATGATGATAAATTTTATTTTGAGCTTGTTTTTGTCGCTATAGTTTTTCAAATCCTCTATAACTTTGTTTAAGATATGCACCTTGAAGTCAGCAATCCTACCAACCCAACCTGCTACTAGCTCATCTGTATCGCCGGATTTGGTGTTTAGATACTTATTTTCAGTAGCTTGTTCGCTAAACATCGGCAATATCTTTGGCAAGGATATGTTTATGTTTAAACTGTTTTGAATATTGCAAACTATATCCTCGTCCAAAAATACGATAGAATCCTTTTTTTGTGATAAGTCTATAAACTTCAGTATCTTTTTGAACTCACTTCTTAGCACCGTATGCCAGATAAACTTGGCGACTAAACCGTCTCTTAGTATATAGTCGCGAATGATAGGCAGTGCCAGATAAAAATTTGCAGGTATGGTAGTGATGAAAAATAGTTTTACATTTTTGTCTATACTTAGTGATGGATAGATTGACCAAGGTCCCAATGACTGCATGATCAGCACAGACCCATCACGCACACTGATTTTCTCATCGTCTTTGTATTCTATAAGCTCCAAGTTTGATTTGTTGTTTATAGACATATACCCATCGATATAGTCTATGATAGCTATATTGTATCCTAAGTCTTTTAGATGATTTCCAAGCCGTATAAACAGCAACGGCACTCCACCGGCACCACGAAATGGAAAACAAAAAATCATTTTTTTGTTTTTTATTTCCATATTTTCCACTTTGCATCATCTTTGTTCCATATCTCGTTTAATATATTTTTGTCTTTTAGCGTATCCATCGGCATCCAAAAGCCAGCGTGCTTGTATGTAAATATCTCGCCATCTTTTGCTAGATTTTTCAGTGGCTCTTGCTCAAAAATCGTGCCATCTCCGCCCAATATATAGTCAAATACCTTTGGTT
Source organism: Arcobacteraceae bacterium (assembly GCA_029939245.1). Classification (GTDB taxonomy): domain Bacteria; phylum Campylobacterota; class Campylobacteria; order Campylobacterales; family Arcobacteraceae; genus B24-G6. The sequence continues at coordinate 2,724 of JAOZTH010000094.1, read as the reverse complement.
CACACACAAAATAGCCAGCATTTATCCAGCTTCCGTCGCCTTTTGGTTTTTCTTTAAATTCATTTACCTTATCATTTTTGCCTATATCCAACGCCCCAAACCGTCCATCTGGTTGAGCCGAAGTCATAGTCACGAGCTTGCCGTGCGACTTGTGAAACTTGACTAACTTTTGTATATCTATATCCGCCACACCGTCGCCATATGTCAGCATGAAAGGTTCATCTCCTACAAATTTCCTAGCTTGTTTTATCCTGCCGCCTGTCATACTGTGTAGCCCTGTATCTAGCAAAGTAACTTTCCACGACTCACTGCTGTTGTTGTGTATCTCCATAGAGCCGTCTTTCATATCTATAGTTATATCGCTTTGATGCATAAAATAGTTTGCAAAATACTCTTTGATATAGTATCCCTTGTATCCTAGCAAAACAACAAATTCATCATATCCATAAGTTGAATATATCTTCATGATGTGCCACAATATAGGCTTGCCACCTATCTCTACCATAGGCTTTGGTCTCACATCTGTCTCTTCGCTCAGTCTCGAACCAAACCCGCCTGCTAGTAATAATACTTTCATATTTTTATATTCTCCATTTTTATATTCTCGATTGATTTTTCTATTTTATTGATTATAGATTTATATTGTAGTTCAAAATCTTTTAAAAACTTATCATCTTTCAAGACAATATTTTCTAGTAGTATTATAGGAAAAGTTTTCAGCCTGATGATCAGATCAGTATTAGAAAATCCTGCTTTAGTATGTGCTATATTTAAAATATGATTCCAATCATGATCATAAAATTTATCTATCAAATATATATCAAATATATCTTTTGCACTATCTCTTCCTATAACCGCTGTTATTTTATTTGCTAGTATATTTTTCACATTATCTATGATATACCCATTGTCCAAATGTATAGTTTTTTCATATCTCATAACTCTATCATTTACAAAATCCACTTGCAACAAATTATCTATCTTGAGTCTTACAAAATCCTTAGAGCTTACTTCTTCTACGACTATAAACTTTATACTTAATACAATCTTTATCTCTCTTAATGCACGACTAAAATCGTCGTTAATATGTGTGAAAAAATCCAAATCATCAGAATATCTCTTTTCATTGTAAAAACGACTAAGACAAGTTCCACCAGTAAGATAAAAAATATTTTCCGTTTCAAACACTACATCCATCACTTTGTCTTGGAGTTCGTATAATTTTAAGTAATTTATATTATCCATTTCAACTCATTTACCAAAACTGGTTTATCAAAAAAATAAACTTCAGCCATATTTTTTCTTTTAAATGCATGGTTAAAATTAAATTCCGGTACTTTGTAGTTGTTTATCAAACTGTCTAGCACCTCAATATCAAATATTTTCAGATCACGAAATATATTTGTGCTATTCAATAAAATCTTTTGAAACAAAAAACTTCTCTCTCTTTCGTCGTCACTATTGGCTAGTTGCAATATCTCTTTGTTTGTAAAAGTATAGTCCCAAAAACAATCTTTTTTGATTTTATTAAAATTTATCATCTATTTTTCCTCTTTGTTGTGCTTTTACAAATACCACTGCATACTCTTTTTGATCCCACCGACAAAATTTTCATCGGCTTTCAACCAAAAGTTTTTAGAGGCAACCTTTACTGGTTCGGTAGTATATTTTTGCTATTATAACATTTTTTTCTTAATCTTTATAAAAACTTTCTGTAAAAAACTGCTCCTTTGGTGAGCTATAGATGTGTTTTTAATAATCTTTACAATATTCTTTTAATTCTGATTGAATTTTTTCTATATCTTTTTTCAGTTGACCGTCTGCATTTTTCCACATACCTACACCTTTTTTTGATATATCTGGATCAAAATACTTTTTCTTGTTTGTGTGGATAGTTCTATCCTCTTCTATAAAGTCAAAAATGATACCAAGTGTATTTTCATAATCCAAAACTAACTTTTCGAAAGTTATTCTCAATATATTGTCTTTTGCACTATGATTTATCTTGTCTCTATAGAGCTTGTATCTTTGTATGAAACCTTCTATATCGCTACCTAGTGTCGCTTTCCAGCCTTTGGAGCCGTCTTTGTTTGTATAGTCCCAAGCAGCCATATATATATCTCTAGGGTCTCTGTCTATAACTATGGATTTTGCATAGTCAAAAAACTGCATAGATATTGATGGATCAAACGGCTCAAATGCATTGTTCATAACTATCGTAGATATATCATCGCCTGTGTTACTAGATAAAATATTGTATAGATATCGTATCGTCTTTTTTTTAAATTCTCTATCTGTAGGAGCAGACAGATATATGTCGTCTTCGAAAATATCTTTAAATCCTATATTGTATAACACTTTGTATACAAGCATTTGCATCCCTGAAGTTTGATCAAAAGCAAACGGCCATTGTCCTCGCCACGAAGTATCTACCAAGCTATCTATGTAGCCTTGTGAAGCTAGATTGAAGCCTGGAAATATATGTCCATAATGCCTACCACCAGTGGTCAATCTATCAAAAAATGTTTTCTCGCCACTATAAGAGCGGACAATTTTTTTGAAATCCCGTATAGCTTCAGAAGATCGCACAGGCGACCATCGCTCCACCAGTGCTGTATATAGATCTATTATACCGCCTTGGGTTCTTATGATATCAAACTCAAATTCATATAGATGGGTATGATGTGTTTTAAATTCTGCAAAAAGATTGTTGTATGCACCCTT
>JAOZTH010000041.1 GCA_029939245.1 Arcobacteraceae bacterium | reverse complement strand
ACTTCACAAGCACAGAATACAATGCCCAGATAAGTGATGAGAATACTACCACAATATCCCCGATATTGAACTCAAGTATAAATATATTTGATATGTCTGCTTTTAGTATCAAAAACACAACCCCAAAAGTAGACAAGATGATACCAAACAGCTGTGATATGGCTATGTTTTGCCTCAAGATAAAATAAGACAAGATAAGTATAAGTATAGGTATGGTAGAGTTGATGATCAAAGCATTGGTCGATGTAGTCAGTGATAGAGCTATGTATAGCACTGTATTGAACATGGCGATCCCCAGTATAGCCAACACTATGAGTATGATATAGTTTTGTCTCAAGCTTTGCAATATATTTTTGTATCTAAACACCAACACAGGCGATATAAACACAAACACAAACAACCACCGAAAAAAAGCCAACTCCACAGGGGTGATATCCTCTTTGATATATCTACCGACTACAAAGTTGATAGACCAAAAAAAGACACACAAAGCGACTAGCATATGAGTTTTGATATTTGACTTGTGCAAAATTATAAAGCCAACTCTTGCTCTCGTTTTATGAGTGCTACCACGCCATCGTGCATATCTTGCACACATCTCACTTCTGTGATACCTAGTCGTCTTTTGTTGGATATATCATATACTCCGTCCTGACTACTACTATGCTCTCCGTGAATGCCTCTTATCTGTAGATGATATATCTGTGCTATCGCTTCTAGCTCTTGTGATTTTTTGCTCAAGTTTGGCAGTCGTATATGTACACTAGCTCTCATAGCTGTGCCTAGATTTGTAGGGCAGGATGTGATATATCCCAAGTGGTCGCTGTAGGCAAACTGAACTCTAGCAGACAACATATCTATAGCAGTGGCAAGTCGCTCAAACACTCGTGCTATATCGCCACCGCTTTGCATAGATATTATACGAAGTTGGTCCTCTTCGTTTATCCATACTAGAAATGTCTTGTCGGTGTTGTGAAAGATACCTCTGCCGTGTGGCCAGTGTCTGTTTAGTCCTGCTGACTTGAGATACCTATCTCCAGCTTTAAACAAAAAATGATCGCCGACTAGCGATAGCCTGTCTGCTTCGCTCATATTTGATAGACTATAATATGTGCCACTAAGCTCACCAGTAAATCCACACAACACAGCAGATATATCTCGTGCTATCTTGTCTCTTTGGTCTTTGTCTATAGCTGTCCCTAGAGGCACTCCTCGTAGGTTTCTCGCTACTCTTATCCTAGTAGATATTATATATTTACCAGTGGGGTCTGGGTTTGGTGCTTTTAGATTGGCGATATTTAGGTCGCTTTGATGTTTGTCCTCTTTGGCGTGTCCGTGATACTTGTAGATGATAGGGTCAAACAAAGCAGCGAAAACATCATATGACTCCTCGTCTGCTGCATATACTCCTATACCGCTGTCTGGATTTTGAACACCCGAGCTGATAGCATGTGCTAGTGTATAGCCGTCTGTTGTGGTCTTGTCGCACAGCTTATCAAAAATATCTTTGGACAGATATTTTGCTAGTAGCGAGCTAGAGCCTGCTAGTTGGGTGGGGTAAGGTGGGGTTTGTGTCATATTGTTCCTTTTCTATGAACCTAGAGGGTTCAATGTGGTTAAACTGTAGCGTAGAGATAACCTTATTTACAATCAGCAAAAAAACTTCAAAATCTCCATATAGCATGTGTATCTCCCTGGGTTTAAGAGATTTTGTTTATTGAGAGTTGTCGTTTTGTACTATATGAACCACACACCTAGATATGTGGAAATTTCTGGGATATTCGCTAGAGACAAAATAGTAGCCTGTAGCTTGCCATCCGTATCTGGATTTATCGACCAAGATGCTATGTCCTAGTGTCAGGTCGCCTTTGTTGTCGCAGACTATGATCTTGCCATCTTCAAATGCTTTTTTGACTAGCACCATCCTATCTACTGTTTGGTCGTAGTGCAAAGCTATCACGATAGCCAATACTATAAACACTCCCGGAAATATCTTTTTGAAAGAGCCTTTCGGGATAAATGATCTAGTAGTGGTAAATGCCGTGACTGCCAACATAAAGGCAGATACGATTAATAGTCCACCCTCTAGTATAAAAAATTGTTCCATTTGTATCCTTTATTTTTTGCTAACTCTTTGGCACTCTTTGACAAAATGTATCGCATTTTCTACAGGCACATCTGGCAATATACCGTGACCTAGATTAAATATATGTCTATGTGTGCCCATGACTTTTTGTATCTTTTGCACCGCTTTGGTGGTGTGTTTTTGGCTATATAGTCGGCATGGTTCCATGTTGCCTTGTAGCACATATCTGTCTCCTAAGTGCTTTTTTGCATATGCCATAGTCGTCCCCCAATCCACTCCAAATACATCAAAATCCCCATAAACTTTTGGTATAAACTGTGGCACCGCTTTTGGAAAAAGTATTATAGGAGTATCTGGATGATTTTCTCGTATATAGTCCGATATCTGTATCATATAACTCCAGCTAAACTCATCGTATTTCACAGGCTCAATCGCTCCCGCCCAGCTGTCAAACACTTGGACTACATCGGCTCCTGCTTTGATCTGATTTGATAGATATAGCTTCGTGACATCTGTAGTTTTTTGCAAGATTTTATGTAGCAACTTAGGATCGCTATACATCATCTTTTTGCATAGGTTATATGTCTTTGTGCCTTGTCCTTCTATCATATATGTAGACACAGTCCACGGAGCTCCAGCGAAACCTATGAGTGCTGTATCATCGCCTCTATCATGTAGCTGGGCTTTTAGTAGCTTGATAGTCTCATACACATAAGACAATCTATCCGCTGCATCGCTTCCGCCTAGCAAGCTATCAATATCGCTTTCATCTTTGATAGGGTTGTCAAACATAGGTCCCTCACCCTCTACAAACTGTAGTTTCATGCCCATCTCGTTTGGCACTACTAATATATCGCTAAATAGTATCGCCGCATCTACACCCACTATATCTAGTGGCTGGATAGTGACTTCACATGCTTTTGGTGGATTGTGACAAAGATTTAAAAAACTTCCAGCCTCTGCTCTGACCTTTTTGTACTCTGGCAAGTATCTACCTGCTTGTCTCATCATCCATACTGGTGTATATGGTGTCGGTTTGCCCTTGCAGGCATCTACAAAAATTTTACTCATTTATTTCCTTTATTTTTTACTTTGTTAAGATAATACAATCCCAACGACAATGCCATGATAGACAAGGCAAAATACAACAAATGCAACGGCGTCTCATAAGTCATATGCAAGACTTTTTGAAAATAGTTTACGATAAGCACCATGATGATAACCTTGGCTATCTTGTCTTTGAGCTGGTCTAGTGAGTGTATCGCTAGTATTTTGCTCGTCTTGGAGTTGTCCTCGCTCATGGCTTCGTCTATATCGCTGATAAACAGTTCATACAATCCAAAAGAAAATATAAACATAACCACCGCGATAAGATATAGATCAACCGCACCTATGATACCTGCTACGATATCTTCGTGAAAATGCTCTGGGTGTGAGTGGTTTATGACGGCGATAAATGTATCTACGGCTATATTCCATATGTCTATCGATGCTACGACAAAAAGCACAAAAGCCCCAAGCAGACCAAATACCACTGCTAATATGACTATAAATCTACTTCGCCATATAGCTCCCTCAAACAATCTTTCTATCATATTAATTGTCCTTTATCCATAGCATAGCTATCCGCACAGAGTTTGTAGCTGCTCCTACTCGCACTTGATCGGCTACATTGAAAAAATGCAAGATATTTTTGTCGTATATATCTTTTCGCAGTCGTCCCACATATGTATCGTCTGTGTCTGTAGCGGTAGTCGGCATAGGATATATACCGTTTTCTAAGTCGTCTTGTAGTTTCATATTTTCAAAGTTTGCTAGCACTTCACGGCACTTTTGGATATCTACATCTACATCGCTATCAAATGTCACAGTCACCGCCTCGCTATGACTTCGTAGCACTGGCACTCGCACGCATGTTGCCGATACTTTTATATCTTTGTGGAGTATTTTGCGAGTTTCGTATATCATCTTTTCTTCTTCTTTGGTGTATCCGCTAGGCATAGGGATATCCACTTGTGGGATTACATTAAATGCTATCTGATGAGCAAATGCCTGTTTTTTGCTGTCGCTTAGCTTAAAAGCAAAAAAGTCTTGTAGCTGTGTGACTAGCTCTTTCATACCCTCTTTGCCTGCACCGCTGACTGCTTGATATGTAGCCACATCTACACGAGATATACCATATAGGTCGTCAAGTGGCTTGAGTGCTTGCACCATCTGTATTGTAGAGCAGTTTGGATTTGCTATGATACCTTTGGTTTTCCACATACTTATGTCTTGGGGATTGACTTCTGGCACGACCAAAGGTATATCGTCGTCCATACGAAAAAAGCTTGTGTTGTCTATGACCACAGCTCCACTTTTCACCGCATATTTGGCATATTTTTCGCTGATACTTCCACCAGCACTGAAAAATGCAATATGGACATCGTGTTCATCAAATACTGTATCGGTAAGCTCTTGGACCATATATTGTTTGCCATCAAACTCTATATATGTGCCGGCACTGTTTTTTGACGCTAGTGGCAAGATAGTTTTCACTGGAAAATCAAGTTGCTTTAGCACTATCAAAAGCTCCTCACCCACTGCTCCAGATGCACCTACTATAGCTATGTTGTATCTTTTCATATCGTTTATATCCTATTTTTGTGGCATTGTATCATAATAAGTTTAAACAAGACAACTTAAAAACTATATATTCAAATTTTTAGTATCAGATCTTTTATGATTGTTGTTGTATCTATTCTTTTTAGAGGTGCCCTTTAGTGTTTGGACAATTTGGATACACTAAACAATACATCAAATATCTTGTACATAGCAAACACAACTCCCACAGATCCTACGACTATAAGCACTTCTGACATATGCGGATAGAAAAATATAAAATCCTTCATCTCATCGTATTGTGAGTATATCTCAAAACCTTTGCCAAATCTATCGCTCATGGGATAAGCATTGCCACCATATACAAATATAAATCTACCTATATATGTGCCAACTATGATAAATATAGCGGCAGATATAGTCAATGCATCACTGATCGTTTTTTGAAAAAGCCTATATATGAGCAGACCAAACGGTATAGCGATAGCAAACAAAGCGTATATATAAAATTCAACATCAAACCCAGAAAACAGTATCACATTTGCCCAGTTTTTATCTATGTACAAAAATGACACAGCCTCATAGCCTCCTAGAGCTACTATCATAAAAAGTGTAAACTTTTTCAGTAGCAACATAAGTTTGTCAAACTCCTCTTTGAGACTCTCCTTGTATGTAATATACGAGTATGCTATCATCACACCAGCAGAAGCCAAAAACGATGACACGATAAAATACAACGGCAACAGCGGATATGTAGTCCACAAGTGTCTAGCTGTGTTCATGTTAAACAGCTTTGCCTGTATATAATACTCTGCTATATCTATAAATATACCTATGACCAATATAGCTAGGGCAAATTTTTTCGTCCATTGTTTGTTGTTGCTTATAAGCAAATATATCTCAAACAACACAAAAGATATATACACGATATATAGCGGTAGCATAAGCCACATACCAGAACCTATATTTGGTGTCAAAAACATCCAGTGCATATTTAGCACATTTAAGTCAAAGAAAATCGTAAACAACCCACCAAACACCATACACAGACCAAAAGTCAAAAACCCTGCGGCTGTTTTTTTGAGTAGTTTTATATCTAGTAGCTCTGCTATAGTGACTATAAAGATGATACCACTGCCTGTGTATATCATATAGATATAATTGACGATATACAAAGTCCACGGACTTTCTCGCTTGACTTCGCCACCTGCACCAAATATAGCTTCTCTGAAAGCATTTGCTACTTCCGTGCTACCGGGGTTCAATCCAGCATCCAAGCTGTTTGCAGTGAGCAAAAAGTATCTTTCGTTTATCACTTCATATATACCAAAAAGTCCAAAAGCTAGCAAAACATAAGCCCACAGCATAGTTTTGTTTAAAAAGAGTTCTTTCATAGAAACTTTGTTGATCTCTAGTCCTGCTATAGTAAATGTATTCATGAGTTGTTCCTTTTTTTCATCGCTTTGTCTATAAGTGGCTTGAAACTATCCCATGTATGTATAGTAGTCTCCTCACCTATAGAGTTGATAGCAAACTGCTCATCATCTGGAAATATATAAAACAGCTTAGGCACTGTGCCTTCAGATTGTTTGAGGACAAAAAACTTTTTCTTTTTGAGTAGTTGGACCAACTCGCCGTTTTCATCGTCTAAGTCGCCAAACAACCGCACTTTTGTAGGACAAGCGACTTGACAAGCTGTAGTTGTCTCACCTTGACTTATCCTAGTATCAAAGCAAAAGGTGCACTTGTCTACTGCAACATATTTATCATCTACAAACCTAGCATCATATGGACATGCCTCCATACAGCCCTTGCATAGTATGCACTTGCTTTTGTCTGTAAGCACTAGACCTTCATCTGTAAAATAGCTAGCATTTGTAGGGCAGACACTCACACATGGGGCATCTATACAGTGGTTACACTGAGATGGATAAAAATTGACATGTGGATTTTCAAATACGAAACTTTCGTTTTGTCCTACCCATATTCTTTGTTTGTCGGCACCTAATTGCACTGCGTTTTCTTGTTTACAGCTCACTTCGCATGCTTTGCAGTTGATGCAATTTTGATATTCTAAAGCCATCGCATAATTCATGATATTACCTTTGTGATTTTTACTTGTGTTTCGTGCATAGAAGCACTACCAAACACCGATTCTATATTGTCCTCTATGATCATATTGTCACTAGCACCATTTCTGTGTGCTAGTGTCAATCCATCGCTAGATGCACCAAATCCATGGACAAAAAAGACCACATCTGCTATGATCTTATTTGTAGGATATGCTTTGATATGAACCTGTCCTATAGAGCTTTTGACCTCTACTACATCGCCTAGTTTTATACCCCGCTTGTCTGCTTGTCGTTTGTTTATCCATAGATAATTTTCTTTCATAAGTTCTAGTAGCAAAACATTGTTTTGAGTAGAGTTTTGAGTAAATTGTGCATGCCGTCCGCTGATAAATATAAATCTATCTTTCTCTATTTTTTTATATAGCTCGTCTCGCCACACCGGCATAGTATCTACACCTTTTTTTGCCATAGATTCAAGCACACACTCTACCTTGCCAGAGCCTGTATTCATAGTCTTTTGGAGGGCGGCTAACTCTTTTTCATCTATACATATATCTTGGTGGGTTAGCTCATTTTCTGGTTGTGTTTCTGCGGGTTCTTTTCTAGCTATGACAGAGTGATAGGTCTTGTCTGGCGGATAGTATTGAAACTCATTTTGTGATATTTGCTTGAAATAGTCCTCCATATTTGGATAATACACACCTTTGGTTTTCAAAGTATCATAAGCCATCTCGCCGTGTTTGCTAGTGATTTGCTCTTTGTTTATATGCTCTTGTGAGTGAGCAAACATATCGGTCATATCAAACCCATCTTCTGTATATACCTCTGCTTCGCTTCTATCTGCTATCTCCTCTTGGACATCTTCATCGTGTTTTTTCGTGATCTCCCATAGTGGTTTGCTAATCTTTGCCGATAAGCCTTTAAGTATATCAAATACAGGACGGCTTTCGTATAGTGGGTCTGCTACTTTGTTTCGCAGGGCGATTGCTGGTTCAACTCCGCCAAATGATTTGACCGGGTCTTCTCTCTCAAGATAGCTACACTCTGGCAACACTACATCGCTCATCATCACAGTATCGCTAGGCATAGTATCTATAGTTACAGATAGATCCATCATCTCATACATCTTTTTGGTCTTTGCTACATTTGGCACACTTAGCATGGGGTTTTGTTTGTATGTAAACATGGCTCGTATTGGGTATGATGACTTTTTTTCTATGATTTTGTTTCGCCATCCTATCCACGAACCTGTTGCTCCTACTATAGCTGCGACATCTTTGTCTATCCTATCCAAAGCATTTGCATACATGGGTATATTTATATCATGTGAGCCTAGTGGTAGCTTCTTGCCAAACACTATACCACCTTTGATATCTATACCACCACCTAGTGCTGTAAATATAGCTTGAGCTCGTCTTAGCTGAAAGTCTTGAGCACTCCATGCAGTTCTCCTGCCTTGATAATACACCGACTTAGGAGCATTTGCCATAAACTCTCGTGCGATTTTTGTTATCATGGTGCTTTTGATACCTGTGATAGATTCCGCCCATGATGGAGTGTATTTGCTAGATATTATGTGTTCTTTGTATTGTTCAAATCCGTTCATATTTTGTTTGACAAACTTTTTGTTGTATAACACTTCTGTTATCGCCACATAAGTCAAAGCCAGTATAAATGCCAAGTCGGTGCCGACTTTTATGCCTAGCCACTCATCAGCTTGGGCTGCTGTGTTTGTGTATCGTGGGTCTATACAGATTAGCTTCAACCCTCTGTTTCTAGTTCGTTTGAACATATCCATAGTATCTGGTGTGATAAATGCTTCTGCCACATTTGCACCACCCATTATCACATATTTGGCATTTTGCATGTCGGCTTTACCATAAGCACCGATAGTCAGTGCATATCCAGCGACCGCTGTCTGTAGGCATATAGAGGAGTGATTTACAAAGTTTACAGAGCCTATCTTGTTGGATAGAAAACTTTTGTATGTATGCTCTGCCATACCCTCACCAGCACAATACCCTATGGTAGACCGATTGTCCTCCTCTTCATCTAGTATAGTTTTGAGTCCTTTAAATTTGTCTGTGCCGTTTAATATAGCTTCATAGGCCTCGTCCCATGTCGCTCGTCTATATTTGCCGTCGCCTCTTTTGCCTATCCTTATGAGAGGGTATTTGAGCCTGTCGGGGTCATACATAGCTTGGATACCAGCGTTGCCTCTGGCACACAGCATATTTCGTGATTTTGGAAAAAGTGGATTTGGGTCTAGCTTGGTTACCACCCCTCGCTCCACTTTTGCTATAACTGCACATTTGTTTACACACATTTCACATATGGTAGCTACTTTTTTTGTCTTGGCTTGTTTTACCTTTGATTGTTTGACATCTTTTGAACCTAGCAGTCCAGTAGCTCCGGCACCGCCTACTATACTCAGCCCCACAGTTCCTTGTAGAAACTTCCGTCTTGAGACTTCTATATCCATATTTTCTCCTTTGAAAAACTTTTTTTAAATTATACAACTTATTTCTGAAACAAAGTCAAATTTGCTTATAATTCTTATAATTTGATATTATCCTGTAGAAAAAGCGATATAAAATATTGAAGTAGTAGTGAGAAAAAAGAGCCGAACCATCTGTGGCGGTGGTTCGGCTTGTCAAAAGTGTGTCAGTCGTCTAAACCTTTATAATGATCAAAATAATCATCATGCTCTTTTGGATTTAGATAAAAGAAGTTCTCGCCTATATAATACAGTGCTAGCACTATGCCTATAGCCCCCAACGATATAGCCCACTCTGTCCATGTAGGAGAGTATGCTATCCATGTAGGTGCTAGCTGGTATTCTACTTTTTTCAAAGTTTGCATAGGATATATCAAAGTATCTATGACTAGGTCATATCTCATGAAAAATATACCTATCATACCTGTAAATGAAGCTACAACCAATGCTTTGATAGCTCTAGCACGGCTTACAACTATTATTATAAATGGTATCAGCATACCTAATAGCACCTCACCTATCAAAAAGTTTGCTGAAGTCAATATATGTATAGCAGTGTCGGCTCGTTCTGGAACTCCGCCATATATAGCAGTCAAAAATCTCCAAAATTCAAAAAACATCAATATAGCAAGAAGCAAGCCCAAAAGCCTAGCCAGATGAGTCAAAAACTTGGTCTTGTCCTCATCGAAATTCATCTTGTTTTTGTATCCATACATCAAAAATAGCAGATAACATCCTGTGATCATAGCAGATAATATAAAGTAAATAGGATAAAACACCCCATTTGCCATAGGGCGACCTACCAAAAATCCAAACACAGCTCCTAGGTTTGAGTGAGCCGATATTCCTACTAGCAATCCACCCAACCCAAAGGTAGTGGACCATTTGTGGTCGTTTCTAGACAAAAATATAAACTCCATGATTATCAAGCCTAGATATATAGAATAGAGCACTCCCATACCCCATATAGCCGAAGTTATTCCGGGAGATATAGTGTTGTATATAGCCATACGGACAGGATGCCCTATCTCAAATGCTATGACAGCAAAGCCAGCTAATATAGTGATGATAGCACCAAATATCGCTCTCTTGCCTATAAATTCAAAACTTTTGAACTTAAATATATGACCCAAAGAGGATATGATACATAGTCCTGTGGAGCTTACGACAAAAAACACATACATGGCTATCATCAACCCCCAAGGGTGCTCTCTAGTCACTCCATATGCGGCATGACCATGTAGCAAATAGTTTATGACTCCTGCTGCAAAAGCAGTAAGTAGCATTAGTGTAGTTGCCGCCATAAATATATTAAATGGTGTTTTCTCAAAAGCAAAAAGCTCTTTGGTGGTGATCTTTTTGTGTGGTATTATTTTATTAAACATCTGTTTTCCTTTATATTAGATAAAAAAGTTTTGGTTTAGTCCCAATACTTGTCTTTAGTGTGAAGTGTTCTCTGGTTCTTAAAGCTTGGCTAATCTCACTATCGTAGTCGTCCATATCGCCAAACAGTCGCACCTTGGTAGGACAGGTGTTTTGACAAGCTGTAGTTGTCTCGCCCCTATCTAGTCTAGTATCGCTACAAAAGTTGCATTTGTCTACTGTGTGTGTCCTGTCATCTACATATCGTGCATCATAAGGACAAGCCACCATACAATAGCTACACAATATGCACTTATCGCTATCTACTCTCACGACTGCATTTTCGTCTATATAAGTTGCCTGTGTAGGACAAACCTCTTGACACGGTGCATTGTCACAGTGTTGGCATTGTGATGGATAAAAGGTGTTTGATACTATATCAAGTAGTGGATACTCTCCTTTGATATCACCTATACCTACCCATATTCTGTGTTTGTCAGCACCCATCAAGATACCATTTTCCTCTTTGCATGCTGTCTCACATGCTTTGCAATTGATACAATTTTTATAATCAAGTGCCATACCATATCTAGCCATATCTATATCCTCCTTATCGTTACATCAGTGCCATGCATAACTGCCGCACCATATACAGGCTCTACTATATCCTCTATGACAGCATTGTCATTTCCACCATTTTTATATGCAAGACCCAAAGCTCTACTCTCTTGACCAAAACCATGCACAAAAAACAGTTGATCTGGTGCTATCTTTTCTGTGGGATATGCTTTTAAGGTGGTCTTGCCTATGCTTGAGATGACCTCTATCTTGTCGGCAAACTTTATATTTTTTTCTTTTGCAATTCGTTTGTTTATCCATATAAAATTTTCTGGCAAGAGGTCCTTTAGCATAGCATTGTTCGCCGTGCCACTTTGTGTAAACTGAGCATGTCGCCCTGTGATAAGCCGAAACTTACCATCGGCTACTACAAAGTTATACTCATCTCGCCATATAGGCATAGAGTCCACCCCTTTGGTCTGTAGGTTTAGTATATTGCACTGGACTTTTTGGTTTGATGTCATAGGTTTGCCACCATTTACCGTATAAAATTTGCTTTTTTCTTTATAATATCTAAACTTGTTTGCTCCTAGTTGCTTGAACTCTTTTTGTAGTCGTGGATAATAGACACCATTTTTGTGTAGTTGTTTGTCCGCTCCACTATAGTCTGCTACAGCATGATGGTTTAGCTCCTCTTGTGAGTGTTTAAAAGGCAAAGTCATATCAAACTCCTCGTATGCTACAGTTTCACCGTCCTCTTCTATGAGGTCTTGAACCTCTTCATCGTGTTTTTTTGTTATATCAAACATAGGTTTAGATATCTTTTTTGTCAGTCCCAACATAATATCCATGACTGGTTTACTTTCATACATAGGGTCTATCACTTTGTTTCGCTGGGCAAATGCAGGCTCCACTCCACCAAAGGTTTTCACAGGATCAGTTCGCTCCAGATAAGTGCACTCAGGTAGCACTACATCGGCATACATCACTGTATCGCTAGGCATAGTGTCTATAGCTACTACTAGCTCCATCTTTTTGAGCATCTCTATCGACTTTGCTGTGTTTGGCATATTTAACACAGGATTGTGTTTGTATATAAATGTGCCACGAACTTTGTATGGCATCTTGCCTTCTAGAAATCTATTTCTCCAGCTTATCCACGAGCCACCACCACTGACTATAGCACAGTCAGCATATCCGGGTTCGCCCTCTTGTTTGTCTTTGTTTTTGGTGATAGCTCTACCTTTGGCCCTATCATACAGCGGTGTCAAGCCCTCGTGTGGCTTCATAGATAGTTTACCACCAAATACCAGCCCACCCTCACAATCTATAGCTCCATGCATGGCTTGAAATATAGCCATAGCTCGTCTAAGTTGGAAGTCATTTTTCGCAAATGTAGACCGTCTCCCTGGATAATACACTGCTTTGGGAGCATGAGCGGCAAACTGTCTCGCACACTCATATATATCGTCCGCTTTTATACCTGTAATCTTTTGTGCCCATTTTGGTGTATATTTGTTTGACAAAATCATATTTTTGTATTCTTCCCAGCTGTCAAAATTGTCATCTATATATGTTTGATTTTGCAGGTTTTCATCTATTGTAACATAGCTCAAAGCTAGCACAAACGCTAAGTCTGTGCCGGGTTTTATAGCCAACCACTTGTCAGCTTTGGCTGCCGTGTTTGTAAATCGTGGATCTACACATACTAGCTTTTGCCCTCTACCTTTGGTTTTTTTGAACATATCCATAGTGTCTGGTGTGACTATAGCTTCTGCTCTATTTGCCCCTGCCATTATGACATACTCGGCATTTTCTAGATCTGCCGTAGGATATTTGCCAAGTGTCACAGCATAGCCAGATACCACAGTTTGCAAACAAAGTGAAGCATGGTTTAGCCAGTTGGCACTACCAAAAGCTTGATAAAACTGCTTAAATGTATGCTCTGCCATACCCTCACCAGCACAAAACATCATAGATGAACGGTTGTCCTTTTCTTCGTCCAATATCGTCTCTAGTCCTGTGAATTTGTCTGTGCCGTGAAGTATGGCACTATAGGCCTCGTCCCATGTTACTCGTTTGTATTTGCCGTCGCCTTTTTCACCTATCCGTATCATAGGGTATTTTAGCCTGTCTGGGTCGTATAATGCTTGGATACCAGCATTGCCTCTGGCACACAGCATATTTCGTGATTTTGGGAAAAGTGGATTTGGGTTTAGTTTGGTTACTACACCGTCCTCAACTCTAGCTAGCAAGGCACATTTGTTTACACACATCTCACAAAGAGACGCCACATCTGTAGCTTTGCCTTGTCCTGTCTTGGTGTTGAGGTTTGTGATCTTGCCAGGTTTTGTCTGTTTGGATTCTTTCGAACCTAGCATCCTTGTGGCATATACCCCTCCTACTACACTCAGACCCACAGTTCCTTGTAGAAACTTCCGTCTTGAGACTTCTATATCCATATTTACTCCTTTTATGAAATTGTAGGCAATTATACAAAAAGAAGCTTAAACTTACCAACAAAACTTATAAAACTTATAATCAAATATTATCAAGGAGAGCAAAAATATCAGATTTGTGACTATTTTGTAGTCTATTTAAGCAAAAGTATCTTATAATCTAAAAAAAGCTATGAGGATAGCAAATACAGGATTGATAGCAAAAGATGATGCCGGCAAACTACTTTTGCAAAAATGCCAAAAAAAAGTCAATCAAAAGTAGCCGTGGCGATTGGACAAAGTCCAAACTTTCTGTGAAATCTTTGGCAACCTATTCGGAACCCCGGACTTGTTAATGTTGAATTTTGAATGTTGAATGTTGAATTTTGAATATTGGCAACCTATTCGGAACCCCAAAACTAGCCGTGGCGATTTTCGCTTTAGCGAAAAAGTTTCTGTGAAAGCTTGCTTGGGGCCAATCATGCAAATCACTTCAAACATAAAACAACACAACCAAGCATACAAACTACTACAACTTAGCACTTAGCACTTAGCACTTAGCACTACTTTTAGGGTTCCGAAAGACAATCAAATATCCATCTCAAATCACCCCAAAAATCACCCAAAACTACACCCCAAAAACCAAAAATATCAAAAAAATACAAAAAATCTGTTTTTTTTACC
>JAOZTH010000093.1 GCA_029939245.1 Arcobacteraceae bacterium | reverse complement strand
TGAAGTTTAAGTTTATTGTGATAAAATAATACAAAAAGGTGATATTATGATAAATGCGAGAGATGTGGCAGATTATTTTTTGTCAAAAACTATAGATGAAGATGATACCAAACTTACAAATCTAAAGATACAAAAGTTGCTGTATTATACACAAGGTTTTCACCTGGCTATATTGGACAAGGCACTGTTTGATGAGTCTATAGAAGCTTGGAGATATGGACCTGTATGTCCTGTAGTTTATGGGCAGTTTAAGAAATATAAATCAAACACTATATCATATGACAAATGCGAAAAACAGTTTGAAAGTATATTTGATACAAAACAGATAGAACTGCTGGACGATGTGTACGAAACATTTGCTCAGTATAGTGCTTGGAAGCTCAGAGACATGACACACGAAGAGCCTACCTGGATGAAACACAAGGACGATGCCTCAGTAATACCGCAACAAGAGATGAAAGAATATTTCAAAACCAGAATAGCATAGATGGCACGACAAAAAAGTATAAACAAACAGAAAATACCAAAAAACAAAAACAGACTAAAAGTTAACGAACAAATACCAAACTATGATGATATGCCACCTATATTTTCACTAGAGAAAGTCATAGGAGATGACTACTGCTTCACAAAGCTAGACGACACAAATAAAAAACAGTTTGCAGAGTCTATATACAAGCGAAGAGATATCAAATGGAGCGAAATCAAAAAGATAAATAAACATAAATTGGGAACAGAGCAGATACCAAAGCACCAAATAAAAGGCAAAATGCCAAATAATATAAAAGATGATACAAACTATTTTTTGGCTTTTAGATACAATGGCAAAAAATCAATGGTAGGATACAGAGACAAAAATATATTTTATATTATATGGTTTGACCATAACTTTACTTTGTATGATCATTGAAAATATTACTCAACACAAGATAAAAGTTCAAAAAATTTGGATATGATGACAATACGGTCGCTGTGATTGGGATTGGACGATAAAACAATAAAGGATATGATATATGATATATGATGACAAAAAATTAAACGAGATGATAGATAGCTTAACACATGAACAACAAGTAGAGCTAGGGTTTGCTCGCCCTAGGGTTGATAGGTTTGATATAACTTATAAAAGTAAAAAATCCATAACCAAGATAAATGCTTTGAAAAAACAGTTGATCAGCTTAGGCGAAGATGCCTTGATAGCATGGGATAGTCGCTATTTTAGAGGTATAGATGCTGTAGCAGAGAAACACGAAGGGTGTTTGATCTTTTGGGTATACGATGTCAAAAATATCTCAAAAGGTCGCATAGAGATAAGTATAGTTTGTGACCTTTACAATATAGAGATA
Source organism: Arcobacteraceae bacterium (assembly GCA_029939245.1). Taxonomy (GTDB): domain Bacteria; phylum Campylobacterota; class Campylobacteria; order Campylobacterales; family Arcobacteraceae; genus B24-G6. The sequence continues at coordinate 2,893 of JAOZTH010000093.1, read as the reverse complement.
TTTGACGAAACAATAAAAATGAATCCATCAATAGAGCCAGTGCATAGTTTCAAAGGAGTATATGCTTTTGATCTCATCAAGACCATAGGAGATGCTATAGGATACTAGATTGGCAAATGGTGTCAAGTATAATATCCACAAAGCTAGAGGCAAACATATAGTCCAATATGTGGGCTATATGGCTTGAGTGATAGCCACATAAAGATTGTCGACAATCTTTAATCATGCGATTTTGACACATGCAGGCGAAGTTTGAGCGGTGTTTGCCATGAAGTTTATATTTGATACCATAATTTAAGCTTGATATGATACAATACACAAAAGAAAGTCAGATATATAGATCAAATTATCGATCCATAGTAGCGGTGATGATGAGTGATATTTTCACTGCCGAGACAAAGACAAAGGAAAAAGATGAGCAAAAACCAGATAAACAAAACTATACTAAGACAAATTATCACCACAACACAAGCGATCGAAGGATACAAACAAGCAGATAAACAAACTATCCAAAAAGCACGAAGTCTAAGAGAGAAATATGGCATCAAAGTATCGACTAAAAGATAACTCACTTTATATTAAAAATACCGATGTGCCTATCAACAAATACAATATAGATGATAGCGAAACACTTCATGAGATAGAAAAGGAGCTTCTAGAGGAGGCTTATATAATATTTTTTGATGAGCTAGATGAAAGCACGACTTTCGATGAAAAATATCTCAAGTCCCTACACAAAAGGACATTTGAATCACTTTATGAGTGGGCTGGTATCTTTAGAGATTTTAACATGGCAAAAGAGGGGAGTAGATTTTGTCAAGGAGCATACATACAAGACGAATCAAAAAAGATATTTAAAGCCCTAAAAGATGAATATTATCTAAAAGATTTTGATACCAAACCCAAAGAAAAGTTTGTAAATAGATTGGCTTATTTTCAATGTGAACTTATAGCATTGCATCCATTTTATGAGCTAAATGGTAGGATTACTCGTATGTTTTTCGATATGATAGCAGTATATAATGGATATAAATTTATAGACTATTCAAACTTCACAGCACTAGAATATACTCAGGCTTCGATAGATTGTGTACAGTTTGCAGATCATAAAGGATTGGAAAAAATCATATCAAAAGGAGTTGATAGATGAGCGACACAAATTATAGTCAAAACACACAAGCTAGAGGCAAGCAGATAGTCCAAAATATGGGCTATATGGTATGACACATAGACACATAAAGATTGTCGACAATCTTTAATCGTGCGATATTGACACAGATAGGCGATGTTTGAGCGGTGTTTGCCCAGAAATTTAAGTTTGGTGTCATAATTTAAGCTTGATATGATACAATACACAAAAGAAAGTTTGACAATATGAACCAACACAGCCCAGATGATAATACCAACCTATACAAGGATTTTGTAGTAGATATCAAACGACAAATACAGTCAGCCCAGACAAGAGCTATATCCAAAGCCAACAGCGAGCTTATAGTGTTGTATTTTAACATAGGGCAGATAGTATCTGTCAGACAACAAAAGCTAGGCTGGGGATCGAAAGTTATAGACAATCTAAGCACTGATATCAAGTCATCATTTCCACAGTTGGGTGGTTTTTCTAGTAGAAATATCAAAAGAATGAAGCAATTTTATGAAGAGTATAGACACATATCAATTGTGCCACTGTCAGTGGCACAATTGAAAAATAGCAAAGTTTCGCCATCGATAACACGATCTAGAAATGATACAACATCACACAAACAGCTACAAATCACACAAATACCATGGACTCATAATATTATCTTGATAGACAAGATCAAGGATATAGAACTACGATATTGGTACATGGACAAAATGTTAAAAAACGGCTGGAGCAAGGATATGTTGGTCATGATGATCAAAAACAAAGTTCACGACACAGAAGGTAAAATCATATCAAATTTTAAAAACACTATACCAAAAGATGATAGCGACTTGGTCAGACAATCATTTAAAGACCCATATATTTTTGACTTCTTGACTATGGACGAACCATTTAGAGAAAAAGAACTAGAATCAAACCTATGCAACCATATGGAAAAGTTTCTCATAGAGCTAGGCAGTGGCTTTGCTTTTGTAGGTAGGCAATACAAGTTAGAAGTTGGTGGGAGTGATTTTTATATTGATTTGCTTTTTTATCATCTGACACTTAGATGCTATGTAGTGATAGAGCTCAAAAAAGGAAAGTTTAGACCAGAGTATTCTGGGCAAGTAAATTTTTATTGTAGTGCGATAGATGAGACAGTAGCACACAAAAAAGACAATCCAACCATAGGGCTGATACTTTGTCAAGAAAAAGACGAGATAATAGCCGAGTACTCACTCAAGAATATGTCACAACCCATAGGAGTATCCCAATACGAGCTTACAGAAATTTTGCCAAAAGAGTTTAAGTCAAGTTTGCCGACTATTGAGACGATAGAACAGGAGCTAAAAAGATATAAATGACGACAAAAATAAAACAAAAGAGCAAAAACATGACAAACTTAAGGGCATCTCTAAAAACCTATATAGTTCATAGAAGTGGGAAATAAAATAAGATATTTTGCCTAATAATTTTTCAAAGCTATCTGGATAACTTTGAAAATTTTTTGGTGAAATATCCTTTTAGTTCCCCTTCCCTACGGGCTTTCACAGAAACTTTTTGCTAAAGCAAAATCGCCACGGCTAGTTTTGTTTGCTTTTCGTTATACTCAAGTTCTAGCTTTCGAATTAACCAGTTAGTCCATCAAGCCAGAACTTGAGTATAACGAAAAGCAACCTAAAGCTATGAGCATAGAGGTTTTTAGAGGTGCCCTTAAATTAGATGACGAAAATCCATCTATAGGTATCATCATCTGCAAAGATAAAAAAA
>JAOZTH010000005.1:23019-37268 GCA_029939245.1 Arcobacteraceae bacterium | reverse complement strand
TGCCAAAAATTTTATTTAATTCATTTGAAGCTTTTTGTGTTCCTGATAATTCATCATGAAGAAGAACGCTAGTTACACCAACTCCCTTAGGCAACTCGGATAAAAACCTTTTTATTCTCGGGACATTTGAACCATCTTTTCCAAACCAAATACGATTATCATTAATTAATTTTAAGATTCCATCTTGAGAAAAAGCCCAGCACTTTCCTGCTGGAGGCAATTCAAAAGTTCCATCTGGTTTTGAAATTTTAAAAACAGTTTTTTTCGAGAAGGTGGGAGCTAATAGAGGGCCTGAAGTCCAACTACCTCTTGAATCATTATCAGGATTTATAAAACTTTTTAAATTTTTTTCTGAACGAGGTAATTTATTTATAATTATATTTGACTTATTTTTTGAATACATATTTATATATTCATGATTTTCTGTAATATACTTATTATCATTTTTTGGAGCTTTATGCTTTTCCCAAATAAAATTCACTATATAGTTTTTGTTGCCAAAAACACTCTCGTTGATTAATTTTAAATTAGTTACTTCTACATCATCAATACTACTAAAAATAACTCCATCATCACTCATCAACTCCCTACCCAAAGTCAATCTATCAAACATGAAACTCATCCAGCTACTGTGTTGAAAGTTGTCGTTGTATAGGAAGCCATCGTTGCCAGTGTTGTATGGCGGGTCTATATATACTGTCTTTATCTGCTCTTTGTATCTATGTTGTAGTAAATTTAGAGCTCCGAAGTTTTCGCTGTTTATCAGCACTCCGTCTATAGTTTCGTCTAGATTGTCAAATTCACTCAAAAGCTGGTATTTGAACTTTGTATCAAAAAACTTAGTGTCCAATACAAGATATCTCAAATCATCTAAAAGTGGGACTTTAGTCCCGCCTTGAATTGCCTTGGAGTAGCTCTGTTGCGATGCCAAAGCCTCACTTCCAAAGAGAGCTTTCCACTCTTTTAGCTGCTCTTGATTTTTAAATATCTTTTCAAAATATTTTTGGGGTATCTTATCAAGAGTGATACAGTAGTTGGTCTCTATGACAAACTTTTTTTTCTCCCATAGTTTCTTTTGTAGCTCTTCTAGTTGGGTCAGGAAGTTTATGATCTTTTGAGACAACTTGCGAAACACTCTCACCGTGTCCATGACCTCTTCGTATTTGATAGCACTGTCCATGATATCATCTAGATATAGCATCTCGTTTTTGATATAGAAGTCCATCTCACGGCTCAAAAATCCGCCCAGGTCTTTGTGTATAAAGTAGTCAAAAGAGTTTCTACTAGTGTAGCTTTTCATATGCTTTTCAAACAGTGTCCTACTTTTGTTTTTTTTGGTTGGGGCTGGGGTGTTTAGTGCTGTTGTAAACTTTAGATCCTCTATACTCTCAAGTGCTTTTGCTATAGCTTGCTCGTTTAGTTTGTCTTGGGTTTCACTGGCTATGGCGATATACTCAAAGTTGATATACAGCTCGTCTGCTATCACTTCACTAGGATTGTCCGCTACTATGACAAACCGTCTTTGTAGCTTTGTGTCCGGCTTGTTGTTGTCGCTAGATGTTTGGGCGTCGTTTAGCTTTAGATGTATGGTTTTGTCGCCTATTTTAAACACATAATCCCGAAAATACTCGCCACTTTTTATATAGTATTGGTCGCTGTTTGCCCAGTGTAGCTTGACCTCCTCGCCCTCGTATGGTATAGCATATGTGTCTTTTTTGTATCGTCTCATACTTACAAAGTCGCCGTCTTTGTAGTATCGCCTAAAAAACACAGCCATATGAGAAAAGAGTTCGTCCTCTTTTGTTTTTGAAGGAGTTTTCACAGATAGTTGTCTGGTTAGCTCTATCACTTTTGGTAGTGTTTGTGGGTCTGCTCCTAGCGATCTTGCTTGTGCTATCGCTTCATCTAGCTTTTTTTGTATTGAGCTGGTGTCGCTGTCGCTAAATGCTTCTGCTACGCTAGATAGCAGGTCGTTTTCTAGAAACTGTGTTATCTCTGTGGCTTTTGTGTTCATGATACGATAGATACCGAAGTCCAGATCGCTTCTATCTAGCTGAAACAACTCTGCTAATGTATCTATGAGTTTGCTTTGGTTTGCTGTCATATTTTGTGTGGTCTGTGTCATATTGTCTTGCTAAATCTTTGTTTATCTGGTGCTTTGTCCCAAAAATATCTATCAAAGCACATAGCGATATTTCGTATGAGCATAGACCCTGTCGCTGTGGTTTTTATGTGTCTGTCATCTATACTGACTAGTCCGGCTTCTACAAACTCCTGCAAATGCTTCACGGCTTGACTAAAATATGTGTCAAACTTTATATCAAACTTTTGCTCTGTCGCTTTTTTGTCTAGTGAAAAGTTTGACATTAGTTCCATGATGACATATTTTCGTATCTTGTCATCTTCGTTTAGCTGGTAGCCTTTAAACACTGGCAACACTCCGCTATCTATGGCTTTTTCGTAGTCGGCTAGGTTTTTGTGGTTTTGCACGAAATAGTCATCTCCATCGCCTATAGATGTGACCCCCACACCTACTAGCTGTGCTCCGCCTTTGGTCGTGTAGCCTTGGAAGTTTCTGTGTAGTTCACCTTTGTCTATGGCTTTAAACAGTTCATCATCTGGTTTGGCGAAATGATCCATACCCACCATTCGGTAGCCAGCAGTTTCAAAAAACTTTATAGTATCTTGTAGTATCACAAGTTTTGTAGATGGTGGAGCAAATGTAGTCTCGTCAAACTTTCGTTGTGTTTTCATAAGCCACGGCACATGAGCATAGTTAAACACTGCTAGTCTATCTGGATCTAGCTTGATAATCTGCTGCAAAGTTGTAGCGAAACTACTAGCAGTCTGATGAGGCAATCCATATATAAGGTCAATATTTATAGAGTTTATACCTGCATCTCTGGCGATATTCACTACATTTTGTGTCGTCTCAAAGGGCTGTATCCTGTGGATAGTTTGCTGGACTTTTTCATCTAGGTCTTGCACACCAAAGCTTAGCCTGTTTAGGTTTGCTTTTTTCATCACTTGCATATGCTCTACAGAAAAAAACCGCGGATCTACTTCGCAACTTATCTCAGCAGTAGCATCGAAGTTTGCAAATGTTTCATATATAGCATCATATACTTCACCCAACTCACTAGGTGAAAAAAATGTAGGAGTCCCACCACCAAAGTGTAGCTGTGTAACTGTCCTGCTAGTGTCTATGTGATTTGCTATCAGCTTAAGCTCTTTTTTGAGATAGCCCAGATACCTTGTTTTTTTCTCTTGTTTGCTAGTAAACAAGACATTGCAACCACAAAAGTAGCAGGCACTTCTACAAAACGGCAGATGAACATATAGCGATATTGGTGTTGTGCTGTCTGTGTTTTTTAGTTTTGCTACCAAGTCATCTGTGCTGAAATCTTCGTGAAACTCCAGTGCCGTAGGATAGCTAGTATATCGAGGACCGGGGCGACTGTATTTTTCAAACTTTTTGAAGTCTATCATATTATATCCTATTTTTGAGTATTGTATCAAAAGTAGCTTAAGTTTTATTTTATTTTGTTATAATGACAATATAAAGGAAAAATATGGACAAACACATCACAAACTATATATCAAATATATTTGACAAACTTGCCAACAAAAGGTTTGCAAAACCTATTCAAAACTTCATCAACAGTAGCTATGTCAAGCTACTAAAACTAGATATGACAGAGTTTGAACCAGCACACTCCTATGCCACTCTCAACCAACTTTTCACAAGAGAGCTTAAGATACCTAGAAAATTTGACCCATCATCACAGACATATATCTCTCCCGTAGATAGTTTTGTGTCAGCTCAAGGATTTATAAGAGATGGCGAAGTGCATCAGATCAAAGGTATGGACTACAAACTTGGTGAACTTTTGACCAAATATATCACAGATACCCAGCTAGATGGTGGAGTTTTTATGAACTTTTACTTGTCGCCAAAAGATTATCACCGATACCACAGTCCATATGACTTCAAGCTGCTTCAGCTAGTCCATGTTGCTGGCAAGCTATATCCTGTCAATTTCAAATATCTCAACAAAAAGCAAAATCTATTTGTCCAAAACGAACGAGTCATAGCCGTATGTGAAACTGCCGAGAAAAAAAAGTTTTATATGGTATTTGTAGGTGCATTAAATGTAGGCAAGATGGTGTTTGAAGTTGAGCCAGCTATCCAAACAAACGGCAAAGCAAACGGCACTACTATATACAACTATGAAAACATACAGATAAAAAAGGGCGAGTGTATGGGATACTTCAAGATGGGTTCAACCGTGCTGATATTTTGGCAAAAAGATATGGTATCGCTAGAAAATGTCAGTGCTCAAGATGTCAAATACACAGAAGTCATCGCAAGGACTCCAGATGTTTAGATTGTTTATCGGCCTGCTGTTTGGTGTTGTGTTTTTATTTGGAGCAAATCAAAAGCCACTTAGTGTAGAGGAGGCATTTGACGTCAAGTTTGAAAAGTCTGCCGATAGTTTGGATATAAGTATAAAGCTAGCAAAAAAAATATATCTATATCAAAACGGTATCAAACTACAGGTTCTAAAAGATGGCAAGATGACAAATATCACCAAAGATATCTCATTACCTCCGACCACAAACTACCACGATGAAGAGGTATTTTTCGATATTTTAAGTCTAAACATAGCTAGCAAACTATACGACAAAGCAGACAAAGTAGTGCTAACCTATCAAGGCTGTAGCACCGCTGGACTTTGCTATCAGCCTCTAAACGCTGACTTTATACTCAACCCATCTATGGCGAAACCTACTTTAGATGAGACCGATAGTATCACAGATAGCCTAAAGACTGGCAACTTTTGGCTGGTGCTTTTGACCTTTTTTGGGTTTGGATTGCTTCTGGCACTGACGCCTTGTATCTTTCCTATGATACCTATATTGTCTAGTATCATAGTGTCGCATAGCGAAGACGAAAATATGAGTGCTACTAGAGGCCTGTATCTGTCGTTTGTATATGTGTTGTCTATGAGTGTGGCATATACTATAGCAGGAGTCGTAGCAGGGCTTTTTGGTGCAAACATACAAACCGCTATGCAAAATCCCTATGTGCTGGTGTCGTTTGCTATAGTTTTTATAGCCTTGGCATTTTCTATGTTTGGATATTTTGAGATAACTTTGCCGTCATCGTGGCAAACAAAGATAGACAAAATATCAAAAAACACACAAGGCAAAAAAGGTGCATCTGGGGTAGCTGTGATGGGCTTTTTGTCTGCTCTCATCGTAGGACCTTGTGTCGCTCCGCCACTAGCTGGGGCTTTGGTATATATAGGTCAGACAGGCGATGCCGTGCTAGGTGGTCTGGCTTTGTTTGTGCTAAGCTTTGGTATGGGAGTGCCACTGCTTCTTGTTGGACTAGGAGCTGGTAAATATATGCCAAAACCAGGTGGCTGGATGACAAAAGTTTCGCAAGTATTTGGTGTAGTTATGCTACTTCTAGCTGTGTGGATACTAGATAGGATACTACCTGCTTATATATCATTTGTAGCATTTGGGTTGATTGGGATCATAAGCGGTATATACTTTGTCCGGCAAAAAAACATAGCACTAAAAATAGTCGCCGTGGTGTTGCTAGTGTTTGGAGCGATAGGTTTCGCTGGAGTTTACAATGGCTCTAGCAATATACTAAATCCTCTACAAGCAAACAGTTCCGGCTCTCATCTGGACTTCCAAAAAGTCAAGACCATACAGGAGCTTCAAAACATAGTCAAAGATACAAAAGACAAAGTAGTCATGGTGGATTTCACCGCTTCGTGGTGCATAGGATGTCAAGAGTTAGAACAATACACTTTTAGCGACCCCATAGTCCGCGACAGAGTGTCTGGGTTTGTGCTACTTCAAGTAGATACCACCCACAACACAGACGATGACAAACGAATTCTCAAACACTTTGAACTTTTTGGACCACCTGTGATACTGTTTTTCAAAGACGGAAAACTACTTTCAAACAAGATAGTAGGATACAAAAATCCAGCACAATTTGTAGAGATATTAGACACAAATGGTATATAAAACAAAGAAGATACACAGATAGCAAATAGGTAGTCACAACAGAAAATATGATACCAAACAAACAGCGAGTTTTGTTTTTGTTATGTTGTATTTTGACTTTTTGCTCATAATTTGCTATATTTTATATTTTTTGGATAAAATGCGATATAAAAGGATAAATATTGACAAACACTACATTTGAAGACCTGCAACTAGACGAAAACGTCTTAAAAGCAGTTCAAGCAGCAGGATACGACAGTCCGTCTCCCATACAGGAGCAGATGATACCATATATGCTAAAAGGCGGCGATGTCTTGGGACAAGCTCAGACAGGCACAGGCAAGACAGCAGCATTTGCTTTGCCTATACTCTCTATGCTAGATACCAAAAAGAAAAAGCCACAAGTGCTAGTGCTAGCTCCTACTAGAGAGTTAGCCATACAAGTAGCACAAAATTTTCAAGGATATTCAAAATTTTTGAAAAACTTCCACATACTGCCTATATATGGTGGGCAAGATTATGGTGTCCAGCTTCGAGGACTCAAGAGAAATCCACAAGTCATAGTAGGCACTCCAGGGCGAGTGATGGATCATATCAAAAAGGGAACTTTGGTCATAGATGAGATCACCACCATGGTGCTAGATGAAGCAGATGAGATGTTAAATATGGGTTTCATAGATGATATAGAGTGGATACTTAAACACACCCCAGATGACAGACAGATAGCTTTGTTTAGTGCTACTATGCCAAATGCTATCAAAAAGATAAGTAGCAGATACCTAAATAACCCAGAGCATATCATCATCAAGATGAAGACAGCCACAGCCGATACTATAAATCAGCGGTTTTGGATGGTGAGCGGACTACACAAGATAGATGCCTTGACTAGGATACTAGAAGTAGAAAAATATGACGGAGTGCTGATATTTGTGCGGACAAAATCCATGACAACCCAGTTAGCCGATAGCTTGAGTGCCAGAGGTCTGGCCGCATCTGCTTTAAACGGCGATATGAATCAAGCCCAAAGAGAAAAGATGGTAAACCAGCTCAAAAAAGGCAAGATAGATATACTTATAGGCACAGATATAGTAGCCAGGGGACTAGATATAGATAGGATTACTCATGTTATAAACTACGATATACCATACGATACAGAGAGTTATATCCATAGGATAGGTAGGACAGGACGAGCAGGCAAGACTGGCGAGGCTATACTGTTTGTAGCTCCACGAGAGAGAAACTTGCTTCGCTCTATAGAGAAAGCTACCAAAAAACCCATAGAGAGGATGAGCTTGCCATCTGTCAAAGATATCAATGACAACCGTGTCACAAGGTTCAAAGAACAGATCACAGAAGTGCTAAACAAAAATGGTCTGGAAAGCTACAACGACATAGTCCAAAGCTACCAAGATGAGTTTAACATACCAGCTATAGAGATAGCAGGAGCATTAGCCAAGATAGCCAGAGGCGGTGACCCACTGGAGCTCAAAGATGTCAAAGAACAAAATGTAGACTACAACAACAGCGGTGATGTACCAGCGACTATCAAAGATGGATTTAAGCGATACCGACTATCAGTAGGGTCAAAAGATGGTGTAAAGACAGGCAATATCGTAGGGGCATTGGTAAACGAAGGCAAACTAGATGGTGACGAGATATCAAAGATAGAGATATACGATATATTTAGCACAGTTGATCTGCCAGATGACTTGGTAGATAGCAGGATAGACGAGCTATCAGAGATACGAATAAACGGCAGGAAGCTAGAGTTAGGCGAGCCAAACGATAGTGAGATGAAAGCAAAAGCAAGATCAAGACGAAGAACCAAAGACGAAAGAGGCGGAAACAGACGAGGGCGACACGACAGTGGCGGTAGTAGAGATGGCAGAAGTAGTAGAGGTGATTGGGGCAATGACAGAGGCGGTAGCAGAGATGGCAGAAGCAGTAGAGGTGGAAGCCGAGACAACAGAAGCAGAGATGGTGGAAATAGAGACGGTGGCAAAAGAAAGAGAAACGATGACCACGGAAACTGGAGAGACAACGACAACAACAGTGGCGATAGAAACAGAAACAACAGACGATAATATATGTTTGTCAAAATCTGTGGTATCACAAATATAAAAGATGCCACAGATAGTTTAAACAGCGGAGCAGATGCTTTGGGTTTTGTGTTTTATGACAAAAGCCCCAGATATATAAACCCACAAAAAGCACAAGATATAATATCACAACTTCCACCATTTGTTCGGTGTTTTGGGCTTTTTGTCAACCACACAGCAGATGAGATAAACGATATATCAAAAATATCTGGTATAGATACAGCACAGCTACATTTTAACTGTGAAAAAGCACTCAAAGAGAAACTAGAAGTCAAATACATAGAAGTCATCCGAGCCAAACATCCAGACGATATAGTGCTAGACCATGACAAATTTTATATAGTAGATAGCTTTGTAGATGAGTATGGCGGTCAAGGCAAAAGACTCAAGCTACAGTGGTTTGAAGATCAAGACAACTCAAAGATTATTTTAGCAGGTGGGCTAACTTGTGACAACTTGCACCAGCTAAAAGGATACGGTTTTTGTGGAGCCGATGTCAGTAGTGGTGTAGAACAAAGTGTAGGTCAAAAAGACCCACAAAAACTCAAACAATTTTGCGACAATGCTCGTGCAATATCTAGATAAACTTCAAAAACTCCTCACCACCGCCCCCATGCCTATGGATAGGTTTCTAGAGTTTTTGTGCAAAAGCGAGACTACATTTTGTGATACTTCGCTAGAGTTGGAACTTTTAGTTGATAGTGGATTTGCTCTCGATATCATAGATGAGATGGTGTATTATAGACCTACTATCACAGATATATTTGACCAGCAGTTTTGCATAGTAGATATAGAGTGTAGCGACAGTATCAAAAACGGCGGACAGATCATAGAGATAGGGGCAGTCAAATACCAAAATACACAGACGATAGATAGCTTTGAGAGTTTGGTGTATTGTAGCAACATATCGACACATATTTACCGTATCACAGGCATAGATACCGATATGCTATACACAGCTCCACCACTATCACAAGTGCTCAAACAGTTTGTAGAGTTTCTAGGAGATAGTGTATTTGTAGCACATGATGTGAAGTTTGACTACAAGTTTATCAACCATAGCTTAGCAAAAGAGGGATTGCAAGTTATAGCAAATACAAGGTTGTGCACAATAGATCTATCAAAACGGATCATAAACACAGAAAAATACGGTCTAAGACATCTCAAAGATTTTCTAGGTATCAATATAGCCGACCATCACAGAGCTTATAGCGATGCTATGAGCACCAAAGATATATTTGATATCTGTTTGAAGTTTTTGCCGACAGATATCAAGAGAACATCACAGCTAATAGAGTTTAGCCAAAGCAACAATATCAAAAACACCAAAGCAAAAACATAATTGAACTCCCCCTGATTAAGACAAGCGCATAGCTTTGTGATAGTTTTTGTCGTAGTAGCGACATAAAAAAACGGCGAGGATATATCAATCCTCGCCGTAGTATTTTGTGTTAGTCTTTAGTCTGTCTCACTCGTGTCTTGCTAGTAGCTGGTATCTAGTTGCTAGAGACTAGAAAACCAGTCTCCAGTCTCCAGTCTTGCTAGTATCTAGTCTCCAGTCTCCAGTCTTGCTAGTATCTAGTCTCTAGTCTCTAGTCTCTAGTGTACATCTCTCCAGATTTTAAACTTCCAAAGCCATGCAAATATAGCAAAGATTAGCAGATAGCCCAAAAATGGCCAAGCTAGTGCTTCTCTGTCTGCTTTTTTGCTATCGCCTACATTTTCCATATATGTTACGACTTGCTCTTCTGCCTTTTTGGTCAAGCCCACTCGTGGCATAGCAGTTCCTTCTAAGTGTTTTTGAGGATTGTTGATAAACTCATGCAAGTAGTTTTTGCTTCTACTTCGTATGTATTGAGATAGATCAGGAGCTCCTGCTCCCATATATTTGCTCACATCGCTTCTAGCTTTCATACTACCGCCGTAGAAGTCACCGTATTTGATACTATGACATCTCTGACATGCATCGGCAAATACTTGTTTGTTTGATAGCTCTTTTGGTGCTATGCTTTGCAAGTATGCTACCATATCTGCTACTTCTTGAGGTGGCATCCAGTTGTATGCTGGCATAGGGTGAGCTACACCGTCTACAAACTTATGTTTGGTGTTTGTAGCTGTCGCTGGGTCATTTATAAATGCGACTAGATAGTCAGCACTATATATCAAACCAGATGAACCTAGATCTGGTGGCACTAGACCATATGAAGCGGCACTTGTAGCATCGTCCATAAGTGGTGGAAAGTTGGCACTTTTTATACTATGACAAGCGATACAGTTAGCTTCGACTAAAGTCTTGCCGTTGGCTGCATCGCCTTTCAAGTCGCCTAGACCTTTTAAGTCTTTGAAATCATAATCAGGCTTTGCTACATGAGCATGCATCTGACTGTGTGCAAATGGCTCAACTCCCCAATACAATATACCTGTAAGGACGACCAATATCGCCAATATTTTAAACTCTCTCATTATAATACTCCTCTTTTTTTAGCATCTGATTTTGTGATAAATGGCATAGATATAAACAAAGCCAAAAATACAAGTGTAGCACCAAATCCTACCCAAGCATTTGCTCCAGTTGGTGGTAGTTTGCCGTAAATAGTCAACACCATCATATCTAGCACCATGATCCAAAACCATATCTGGAACTTCTGTCGTCTATGTGCTGGCAGTATATCTGGGTCTCTATCCAAAAACGGCACTATCAAAAATGCAACTTGAGCAAAACCAAATATGATAAGCCCGATATCCATAGCTTTCATACCCAATATATCAAAAAATGGTCCTCTCAAGGTCTCATAAGACCACAGAAAATACCACTCAGGATATATGTGAGCTGGTGTGACCATAGAGTTTGCAGGGTCAAAGTTCACAGGGTCCATAGCGAAGTTGTAGTTGAAAAATACTAAATAAAAATAAAATATCAAAAACACTCCAAGCACGGCAAAATCTTTGCTCAAAAATACAGGCCAAAATGGTATGACTTTTGATTCTTTTTTGTGTCCTTCGAGATACTTCTCTGCTTCGGCATCGTAGTCTATCTCTTCACTGCTTTGGTTGTTGACATGTGGTATTCGTAGAGTATAGAAGTGTAGCACGATGATACCCAATATAGCCAAAGGCAACAAAAACACATGCAACATATAAAATCTAGTCAAAGTAGCATCATTGACAGCAAATCCGCCTCGTATCCACTCTACTAGACCCCACGCTTCTAGCGATCCACCAGCAAACAAGTTGGTGATAACCGCAGCCGCCCAATACGACATCTGTCCCCATGGAAGCATATATCCAGAGAAACCAGCAGCACTAAATGTCATAAACAACAGCATACCAGATATCCATATCATCTCTCTGCCTTTTTTGTAGCTACCATAGTATATTCCTGTAAACATATGTATATATATCACCAAAAATATGACCGAAGCCGCTACACCGTGCATATGCCGAAACAGCCAACCATAGCCCACCTCTTGCATGATAGTATAGTTTACACTATCAAATGCTAGATTGACATCTGGTTTATAATACATCATGAGAAATATCCCTGTGATGATAAGTATCTTAAATGTGACAGCTAGCACCACACCCATAGCCCACAAGAAGTTTATATCTTTTGGTATCCAGTATTCTGTCATCATCACTTTCCAAAACTTCTTTATAGCAAGTCGTTTGTCCAAGCCCTCTACACTAAATAGAGATTCGTTAATTTTCGCCATATATACTCCTTAAACTCTTGCTTTTATCATAGCGGTAGATTGTTCGCCAGTCTCGCCTAGTGTCAGCACTGTGCCATCTACACTAAATGGTGGCACAACTAGTGGTTTGGGTGGAGGACCGAAAGTCTCTTCGCCGTTTGCATTGAACTCGCCACCATGACAAGCACATTTCCACACATCTTTTTTCCATGCAGGGATACAGCCTAAGTGAGTGCAAAGCCCTATCGCTATGGTGTATCGTTTGTCACCTAGCACCAAATCACCGTCAAAATCTTTCATATCTGGTGTCTTTAGCAACACAAATATAGGTTTGCCTCTCCACTTAAAAGTCTGTGGCTTACCAGGTTCTAGACCTATACCTGCTAGATCAACCTTTGTAAATCCAGCGGCTAGAACCGATGGCAACGGGTCCCAAGCCTTTTTCATACCTACAAGCGATATAGCACCACCTACAGCGGCTACCGCACCAAAAGACATACCTATGAAGTCTCTTCTCTTTGTCTCGTTTGACATATTTCTCCTTTTTGAAAAGTTGGGCTATAATACCAAAAAATACTTAAATTATCTCAAAAAAATATATTTTTCTAAGAAATTATAGTATTTGAAACTATTTTTAAGTGAGTTTGGAGGTATTTTAAAGCTCTTTTAATATATGATTGTCAAGTTCATAGACTATATCGCACATAGAAGCTAGAGTTCTATCGTGAGTTACCAGCACCATAGCAGCATCGTTTGTAGCTACATAATCAAAAAGTAAATTTGATACATCGGCAGCTGTGCTTTTGTCCAAATTGCCAGTGGGTTCATCGGCAAATATTATAGTAGGTTTTTTTGTAAGCACCCTAGCGACTGAGAGTCGTTGTTGTTGTCCTCCACTTAGCTGACCTATATTTTGATCTAGTATGTGATCTATGTTTAGTGTCTTTAGTAGCTCATGGTCTATGCTGTGTCCGCTTAGTAGCGAACCTATGGTTAGATTTTCCAAAGAGGTAAAACCACGAAACAGATAGTGAGCTTGAAATATGATACCGAAACTATCTCGACGAATAGCAGCTGTATTTTGAGCATTGTTGTCATATAGGTTTTGGTTGTTATATGTTACCGTCCCGCTATCTGGCGACAACAAAGTAGACAAGATATTTAGCAAAGTTGATTTGCCACAGCCACTCTCACCGACTATAGCGATAGACTGACCTAGATGCAAACCAATACTTAGGTTTTCAAATAACATATAGTCAAATGTCTTTGATATGTTGTCTGCTTGCAATATAGGAGTCCCTAGGTCAAAACTATTCATCTATTTCATCTGTGAAGCTACTTCTGCGGCAAAATCCTCTTCTTTTTTCTCTATACCGTCACCTAGCTCAAATATGACATAATCTACAATCTTTATAGATGGGTCAGTGTCGATTATGGCTTGTTGGACAGTCTTGCTATCGTCTAGCACATAAGTTTGACTTAGAAGTGCATAAGTGTTGTCAAGCTGCGTGTTGTCTTCTATATATCTGTTTAGCTTACCAGGTATTATCTTGTCCCAAATTTTTTCTGGTTTGCCTTGGTCTTTTAACTCCGCTTCAAATACTCTCTTTTGGTTGTCCAATATTTCTTGAGTAAGTTGTGAACGACTGACAAACTGTGGCACTGTTTTGAGCGGTTTTTTGAGTCTCGCTAACTCTTCGTTTTCTTTGATAGTATCTGCTATGATAGCTTTGTTTTCGCTCTGTATAGTTGTCTCATCAATATCTTTGTGTGATATGACCTTGGGTTTCATGGCTGCTGCGTGCATACCTATGTTTTTGAGAAGTGCTTTTGTCTTGTCTCTAGCTTCGTCGCTACAAGTAGCCGAAAGTAGCACTCCTACTTTGCCATTTGTATGGACATAGCCATTTACTACGCCGCCAGATATATTTATATTTGCCATTCTTCGTGCTACGATATTTTCGCCTATGATAGCTATTTTTCCGTTTAGAAATGTTTCAAAATTTTCACCATCTATAGTCGTGGCATTTAGCTCCTCTGTATTGTCGGCTTGTGTGTCGTGTATATGTGTAGTGATTTGTGACAAAAGATTTAGAAACTCTTTGTTTTTGGCTACAAAATCAGTCTGAGAGTTTATCTCAAATAAAGTTGCTTTGTCAAAGTTGTCATCTATAAACATAGATATCAAACCCTCTGCTGCTATGTTGCCACTTTTTTTCGCTGCTTTTGCTAGTCCTGATTCTCGTAGAAATAACAATGATTTGTCAATATCGCCACCAGTTTCTATCAGTGCCTTTTTGCAGTCAAGCATGCCAGCTCCTGATAAAGCTCGTAGTTCCTTTATAAGTTTAGGTGTAGCTGACATTATTTATTTTCCTGTGTATCTGTAGTCGCTTCAACTTTTGGTTCAACTTTTGGTTCAACTTTT
>JAOZTH010000005.1:0-22919 GCA_029939245.1 Arcobacteraceae bacterium | reverse complement strand
GGTTCTGCTTTTGGTTCTGCTTTTGGTTCTGCTTTTGGTTCTGCTTTTGGTTCTGCTTTTGGTTCTGTTTTTTTGGCAACAGGTGTAGCTTTTGGTTTTGGTTTTGCTTTTGGTTTAGCTTTCTCTTCTGTTGTCGCTGTCTCTTTGTCTGCTACAGTTTCATCTGTGCTTGGCTCTACTGTGTTATCTTTTAATATCTTGTCTACTTTTGGCTGCTCCATATCTGTAATACTTGTCTCGTCGTGTGTAGGCTCATCTGCTTTGTCTTTTGCTGGTTCTCTTCTTTTTCTTGGCTTTTGTCTTTTGTCTGCTTTTTCTTCATCTTCTTCTACATATTGAGCTTTGCCTTCGTTTATAGCATTTGATATCTCATTGCAAAACAGTTCAATAGATCTGATGGCATCGTCATTGCCCGGAATAGGAAAATCAACCATATCTGGATCACAGTTGGTATCTATAGGAGCATAAACTTTTATGCCTAGTCGTCTAGCTTCTAGTATCGCAATCTTTTCTTTGACTGGGTCTATGACAAACATAGAAGTAGGCATCTTTTTCATATCTTTGATACCGCCTAGATATGCTTCTAGCTTGATCTCTTTTCTACTTAACATCAGTGCTTCTTTTTTGGTCAGTAGATCCATCTGACCCTCTTCTTTCATCTTTTTGATGATCTCTAGCTTTCTTAGACCTTTTTTGATAGTGTCATGGTTTGTAAGCATTCCTCCAAGCCAACGGTTGTTGACATACGGCATACCACAGTTTTCAGCTGCCGTTTTTATAGCATCTTGGGCTTGTTTTTTCGTGCCTACAAATATCATAGTCTCGCCTTTGCTGGCACTTTCTTGCACTAAGTTGTATGTATATCTAAAGTATCTAAGTGATTTTTGCAAATCAATTATATATATATTTTTTCTAACTCCGTAGATAAATTTCTTCATCTTTGGGTTCCATTTTCTAGTTTGGTGTCCAAAATGCACACCACACTCAAGTAAATCTTTCATCGTTACCATATTTTGTCCTTCTTTGTGGGCTTTGCCCTTTTTTAGGTTTATGGTCACCTCTAAAAACCTCTATGTTCATAGAAGTTTTTAGATGTGACCTTGCCTCTATAACCATCTATACCACCACTTGCGATGATACAACCTTTTTAGAATTGTTATATGTGAGTTCTTGATATTTTTGCAAAAAATAAAAAGTAAGCCATTTTATCTTAAAATTATAAAACAAAACAAATTTTGCTAAATTTTGCTAAATTTTATGGAAATATTGATTAATTGTAGTTGTTTTAAGGTTTTTGTGCTAAAATGTGTAAATTTTTTAGGATTATTAAATATCCTACTAAGTTTTATTTGAAAAAAAGGACGGAAAATGACAAAAGTTGAATTGATAGACGCAGTAGCACAAAGTGCTGGAATATCGAAAAAAGATGCATCAGCTGCACTGGTAGCTTTCACAGACACTGTGACAGCAGAATTAAAAAAAGGGGAGAAAGTATCTCTCATAGGTTTTGGAACTTTTAGCACCTCAAAAAGAGCGGCTAGAAAAGGTAGAAACCCATCTACAGGAAAAGATATAAACATAGCAGCATCTACTGTCGCTAAGTTTAAAGTGGGCGCTAAGCTCAAAGCTGCAGTAAACTAAACACTGCCACACTTCAAAGCGAGTTTGCTAGATATTTGTCTGGCAAACTTCTGCTAAATTATCACATTACTCACACACTTTTATATTTTTTAGATACAATTGTCAAAAATTAGGATGATTATGTCAAACAACCCACTACAACACAGAGCAAATATATTGAGATTTTTGTGTGCCGATATGGTGCAAAAAGCAAACAGCGGACACCCCGGCGCCCCTATGGGTCTAGCAGATGTGGCTACTGTATTGAGTTCGCACATACGACTAGACCCTACATGTGAAAAATGGCTAAACAGAGACCGTATAGTATTTAGTGGAGGTCATGCATCTAGTTTGACATATAGTTTGCTACACCTATGGGGCTATGATATATCGCTAGAGGACTTAAAAAACTTCAGGCAACTAGGCTCGAAAACTCCCGGACACCCAGAATATGGACACACTAGTGGAGTGGAGATAACCACAGGACCACTAGGACAAGGCATAGCAAATGCTGTAGGATTTTCTATGGCTAGCTTGTATGCAGCAAATCAACTAAACAGAAACGACCACAAAGTCATAGACCATCATATCTATTGTCTATGTGGCGATGGCGACTTACAAGAGGGCATAAGCTACGAAGCACTTTCAACCGCTGGCAAACACCAGCTGTCTAACCTGACTTTGATATATGATAGCAACGATATCACCATAGAGGGCGACACTGCTATAGCATGGGATGAGGATATACCCAAAAGATTTGAAGCGATTGGGTTTGATGTTTTGACTATAGATGGTCATGATTTTGATGCAATAGACAGTAGTCTTGTAAAATCAAGAAATAGTGACCGACCCACGGTCATAGTAGCTAGGACAAGTATAGGCAAAGGTTCTGCTAGTATGGAAGGTAGCCACAAAACACACGGAAGCCCACTAGGGATAGAGGAGATAAAACTCTCCAAACAAAAAGCCGGACTAGACCCAAATAAAATATTTTATATAGATGACGAAACCAAAAAAGCCTTTGACAAAAAAGCTTGTGGGCTAGCAAAAGCATGGCAAGATAACTTAAGTAGTGAAACTATACAAAAAATTGCGACATATACAGATGAAAACTTCGATAATATTGTATATCCTGATTTTAGCAAGACCAAAGATATAGCAACCAGAGACAGCAACCACCAAATACTTAACTCTATAGCCACTGCTTTGCCATCGTTTATAGGTGGTAGTGCCGACTTATCTCCATCAAACAAGACAGAGCTACTAGATATGGGCTGCTTTCCTATAGGCAGAAACATACACTTTGGTATAAAAGAACACTCCATGGGAGCTATAGCAAATGCTATAAATCTATATGGACTGTTTCGTGCATATACGGCGACCTTTTTTGTGTTTAGCGACTATATGAAGCCAGCTTGTCGTATATCGGCTTTGTCAAATATATCACAACATTTTGTATGGACTCACGATAGCATAGCAGTAGGCGAAGATGGTGCTACTCACCAACCTATAGAACAGCTAAGCCAGTTTCGTGCTATGCCAAATTTTTATACATTTCGTCCTGCCGATGCTACAGAAAATATCCAGTGTTGGAAAAAGGCACTGAGCTTGGATAGTCCTACGGCATTTGTGCTGACAAGACAAAAGCTCAAAACTCTCAAACCCATCAAAGAATACGGCGAGGTATCAAACGGAGCATATCTTTTGACCAAAAGAGACAAGGCAAATGTGACGATGATGGCTAGCGGAAGTGAGGTTATGTTGTGTTTGAAAACAGCTTGTGCCTTAGAGGAAGCGGGCATAATCTGCAACATAGTTTCAGTGCCATGTTTTGATCTGTTGTGTGAGCAACCGCAGGACTATATAGACAAGATATTGGACAAAAATACCACCGTGATAGCTGTAGAGATGGCGACTGCTACAGAGTATTATAAGTTCGCTTCTCATGTCATAGGTATAGATAGTTTTGGTAGTAGTGGCAAAGATGGCGACCTACTTGACAAATACGGCTTCACTATAGACAAACTCAAACAAAAAATAGTATCCCTATATAGATAGATGGCTACAAAAACTAGAAACCATGACACTATAGATATATATGGAGCAAATGAAAACAATCTAAAAAATATAAACCTAAGCATACCCAAAAACAAACTCATAGTATTTACAGGGTTAAGCGGTAGTGGCAAATCAACTCTAGCTTTCGATACTATATATGCCGAAGGACAGAGGCGATATATAGAGAGTTTAAGCTCCTATGCTAGACAGTTTTTGGACAAATTTGGCAAACCAGATGTCCAAAAAATAGAAGGACTAACTCCAGCTATAGCTATAGACCAAAAGTCCACTAGCAAAAATCCACGCTCAACAGTGGGGACTATCACTGAAATTTATGATTACTTTAGACTGCTGTATGCGAGAGTCGGCACTCAGTATTGTTATGAATGCGACAAACCTATATCCAAGATGACAAAAGAGGATGTCATAAATCAAGTTTTGCAACTACCAACAGGAGCAAAAGCGATGCTACTAGCTCCACTTATAAAAGAAAAAAAGGGTTCATACGAGGTGCTGATAGAAAATCTCAAATCAAAAGGCTTTGTGAGAGCATATATAGATGGTGTGCTAGTGCGGTTGGACGAAGATATAACTCTCAGCAAAACAAAAAAACACACTATCAAAGCAGTAGTAGATAGAGTAGTCATATCCAAAGAGAACGAACAACGAATAGCCCAAAGTGTAGAGCGAGGTTTGATAGAGAGTTTCGGCGAACTGGAAGTAGATATAGTAAATCACGAAGAGCTTCACACCACCAAGCATACGCACTATAGTGAGCATATGGCTTGTTTTGACTGTAAGATATCGTATGAAAAGCTAGAACCCATAAGCTTCTCATTTAACTCACCAAAGGGCGCTTGTCTATCTTGTGATGGTTTGGGCATACGATACTCTCTTGATATGCAAAAAGTTATCAACGATGAACTGACTATCAACGATGGAGCGATCAGAGTGTTTTATGGCTTCAACAAAAGCTACTACTTCAAGATGCTCAAAGCCTTTTGTGAATCATTTGATATAGATATGGATGTGCCGTTTGGAACTTTGGAAAGTTTTCAAAGGCGAGCAGTTCTGCACGGAACAGTAGATGAGTTTACATTTACATGGAAACGACACAGACTCAAACGAAAATGGCAAGGTATAGTCAAGTTAGCTTACGAGATGATAAAAGATGACAAAGACAGAGACATATATATGACCGAAAAGATATGTAGTAGCTGTGGTGGTTATAGGTTAAACAGCTCATCGCTGGCTGTCAAAGTAGCAGGCAAAAATATATCAAAGCTACTAGATATGCCTATAGAGAAGTCATATAAATTTTTCAAAAAGCTCTCAAACTTCGAGTATTTTGACAAAATATCCGCTATGATATCCGCTCCAATACTCCAAGAGATACGAGACAGGCTCTATTTTCTAGACGATGTGGGGCTAGGATATATCACACTAGGTAGAGATGCTAGAAGTATAAGCGGTGGTGAAGCCCAAAGGATACGAGTAGCCTCACAGATAGGCTCTGGGCTTACAGGAGTGTTGTATGTGCTGGACGAGCCATCTATTGGACTACACGAAAAAGATACCAAAAAACTGATCAAAACTCTCAAGGCATTGCGAGACAAAGACAACACAGTCATAGTAGTAGAGCATGACAAAGAGACTATGAAAGAAGCCGACTATATAGTAGATATAGGTCCACTAGCTGGCAAAGATGGCGGAGAGATAGTATTTCAAGGCGATATGCGACAACTCCTCAAGTCTGGCACCACGACAGCACAATATCTAAGTGGCGAGAAAAAGATAGAGTATTATTTTAGACGACCACAAAAAAACTTCATAACTATGGAAAATGTAAACATAAATAATATCAAAAAACTTGATGTAAAGATACCATTGAAAAATTTCGTAGCAGTCACAGGAGTGAGTGGTAGCGGCAAATCATCGCTGATACTTCAGACACTTTTGCCAGTAGCCAAACAGCTACTAAACAGAGCCAAGAGGATAGACAAAGTAGATGGTGTCGCTATAAATGGACTAGACCAACTTGACAAAGTCATATATCTAGACCAAAGCCCCATAGGTAGAACTCCTAGATCAAATCCAGCGACATATACAGGACTTATGGACGAAATACGGAAACTTTTTGAGCAGACAAAAGAAGCGAAACTTAGAGGATATGGTATAGGACGATTTTCATTTAATGTAGTAGGTGGTAGGTGTGAGAAGTGCAAGGGCGAGGGCGAGATCAAGATAGCTATGCATTTTCTAGCAGATATCATGGTCAAGTGCGAAGATTGCAAAGGACAAAGATACAACGAACAAACGATACAGGTCAAATACAAAGCTAAGTCAATATCCGATGTGTTAGCTATGAGTGTAACCGAGGCTTCGGAGTTTTTCATAAAACATCCAAAACTCAACGCTATACTCAAGACACTGTTGGATGTCGGGTTGGGTTATATATCGTTGGGACAAAATGCTATCACTCTAAGCGGTGGTGAAGCACAACGTATAAAGCTATCAAAAGAGCTAAGCAAAAGAGACACAGGCAACACCCTGTATATATTAGACGAGCCAACTACTGGCTTGCACTTTGCCGACATAGATAGACTGACTAAAGTTTTGCATCATCTTGTGGGACTTGGTAACTCAGTCGTAGTCATAGAGCATAACTTGGATATAGTCAAAAATGCTGACTATATCATAGATATGGGACCAAACGGAGGCGACAAGGGTGGCAAGATAGTAGCTACTGGTTCGCCAGAATATATTGTATCTACTCAAAAAACGACCAAAAGTTGGACCGCAAAGTATCTAAAACACGAATTGTAGTGATGTGGCAAAGCCTTATAATATATGGCTTTTGAGACAAATTTTGCAAAAAACGCCGATTTGTGAGTTTGTTTTATATTTTTGTGGTATAATGTTCATTCAAACGATGACTTGTTAGCTCAGTTGGTAGAGCATCTCCCTTTTAAGGAGGTGGCCGTTGGTTCGAATCCAACACGAGTCACCATTTGTAATTATATTAAAAGTAAATTGTAAATCAAGTTTATTATCTGATTTTGATTTGAGAGGTCGCTTAGCTCAGTTGGTAGAGCGCTACCCTTACAAGGTAGACGTCGTAGGTTCAAGTCCTACAGCGACCACCATAAGTGGCCCCTTCATCTAGCGGTTAGGATTCATGGTTTTCATCCATGCCACAGGAGTTCAATTCTCCTAGGGGTCACCATATGATACTTTTCATATATATGCGGTTGTAGTTTAGTTGGTTAGAATGCCGCCCTGTCACGGCGGAGGTCGCGAGTTCAAGTCTCGTCAACCGCGCCACTGTTTGATATTTATATCAAGTAGTGTATCTAACCCTGAAAGCCAAAAAGCTTTCATATCAAAATAAAAGGAAGCCACAAAAGCTTCCAAATCAAAATAAAAAAGGGGAAGCTATCCATAGTGATAAGCAACCAAAATTAAAAGTCCAAAATCTATACAAAATCTTTGGCGACAATCCAAAAAAAGCTTTGACAATGTCAAAAAATGGTAAACACAAAGACGAGATATTTGCTAAAACAGGCACGACTATAGGTGTCAAAGATGCTAGCTTTGAAGTCTATGAGGGAGAGATATTTGTAGTCATGGGACTGTCTGGTTCGGGTAAATCAACCCTAGTGCGAATGTTAAACAGACTCATAGAACCTACTAGTGGCGAAGTTTTCATAGATGGTATAAATTTCACAACCCTAAATGATACCGAGCTAATAAACACAAGGCGAAAAACGATATCTATGGTATTTCAGTCATTTGCTCTCATGCCACATATGAATATACTAGACAATGTATCGTTTGGGCTAGAGCTAGGCGAGATGCCAAAGACACAGCGATATAGCAAAGCCAGAGCTGCTTTGACTCAAGTGGAGCTAGAAAACTACGAAAACTCTATGCCAGATGAGTTAAGCGGTGGTATGCAACAGCGAGTAGGGTTAGCAAGAGCTTTAGCAAATGACCCAGATATACTGCTCATGGATGAAGCATTTTCAGCTCTTGATCCACTCATACGGACAAATATGCAAGATGAACTTCTACAGCTCCAAGAGGACAACAAACGAACCATCATATTTATATCACACGACCTAGATGAAGCCATAAGGATAGGCGATAGGATAGCTATCATGGAAGGTGGTGAGATAGCACAGATAGGCACACCAGATGAGATCATCAACAACCCAGCAAACAGCTATGTGAGATCATTTTTCCAAGGGGTAGATGTGACATCTGTGTTGACGGCATCTCACATAGTGAGAAAGCTTCGCCCCACTATCATCAGCAGAGATGGATTTGGTATCAAGTCGGCATTGAGATATATATCGGACTATGATGAAAATTTTGCCTATTATATCAAAAAAGACAACACATATATAGGTTTGGTCACTGTAGAATCGCTCAAAATCCAACAAGCCAAAGACGGCAACTTGATAGATGCTGTAGTGGATCAGATACCTATAAATGAAAATACACAGATATCTAACTTCATGGGTGATATAGCCAACTACAACTACCCTGTAGCAGTAGTAAGTGATACAGGCAAATATAGAGGCACTATATCTAAAAGTAGGTTGCTCAACATACTAGACGAAGGAGTCTCATATGACAAATGATCCGTGGAGCAATGCCCAGACAGACCAAGCAGACAAGACATCTTCGGTAGATTGGTCACAAGCTACGAGAGTAGAAGAGACAAAAGGGTTTGATATATTAAACCCATTTGCCGAACCTGTTGTGCCATTTGATAGCTGGACAAACAGTGCTATAGGTTGGGTAGTTGAAAATTTCCGTGATTTTTTCCTACTTGCAAAGATGCCTGTAGAGTTGGTCCTCAAGTCTATAGAGATATTTTTGCTGTGGCTGTCGCCTTATGCTGTCATCATATTTTTTGTATTACTTGCATGGCAAGTAGCATCCAAAAAGCTAGCATTTGGCACCGCTATAGCACTGGTATGCATAGGTCTCATCGGAGCTTGGAGTGAGTCTATGATCACACTGTCGCTTGTCATCACGGCAGTGCTGTTTTCTATACTTATAGGACTACCACTAGGTATAATGAGTGCCAGACACGACAAAGTAGACAAAGTAGTGCGACCTATGCTAGATGCTATGCAAACTACTCCTGCTTTTGTATATCTCATACCTATAGTCATGCTGTTTGGTATAGGCAATGTCCCCGGAGTCATCGTGACTATCATATTTGCCTTGCCACCACTCATACGACTGACCAACTTAGGCATACGACAAGTGCCAGATGACTTGATAGAAGCTAGTAGGTCGTTTGGCGCGACACCTAGACAGATGCTATGGCGTGTTCAGATACCTGTAGCTATGCCTACTATCATGGCAGGGATCAACCAAACACTCATGCTAGCTTTGTCTATGGTGGTCATAGCATCTATGATAGCAGTAGGGGGCTTGGGACAGATGGTGCTACGAGGCATAGGTAGGCTAGATGTCGGTCTAGCTGCTGTAGGTGGTCTAGGTATCGTGCTACTAGCTATAGTGCTAGATAGACTTACACAAAGTATGGGTCAGACAAATAGTCAAAAACTAGTATGGCACAAAAGAGGACCTATAGGCTTCGTGCTTAAAATCACAAGAGTAAACTTATCAAATCAAAAAGAAAAAAAGGAATAAAATGATAAAAAAGATTATAACATCAAATATAATATTGTTGTCCATCATAGGACTAGTAGCTACAGGTTGTGGCAAAAAAGAGGAGCCAAAACAGGTAGAGCAAGTATCGCCAAAGATAGTCGAAAAAGCTGAGAAAACCGAGGCAAAAAAGTTCAAGATAACTGCACTCAAACCAAGCATAGCAGAAGAAAACTTCCAGATGGAAGTAGCAGTAGGTATAGTCCGGCAGCTAGGCTATGAAGTAGAGATTACCAACGATGTAGGATATGAAGTAGCATATCAAACTATAGCAGACAACTCACAAAGTGCCGATGTTTTTTTCATGACTAGTAGCTGGGACCCACTACACAACACAAAGATAAAAAACGCAGGTGGTGACAAAAAGCTCAAAAAGTTTGGGGAATATATATCAAATTGTGCTCAAGGATACTTGATAGACAAAAAGACAGCCGAAAAACACAATATAAAATACATAGATGACCTAAAAGACCCAAAAATCGCAGGACTATTTGACAGCAACGGCGATGGCAAAGCAGATCTCGCAGGATGTAGTGCAGGGTGGGGTTGTGAGAAAGTCATAGAACACCAGCTCACTGCTTTTGGTCTAAGAGACACTATCACACACAATCAAGGCGAATACTCTGCTATCATCAGCGACACTATAGCTAGATACAAAACTGGCAAGCCGATATTGTATTATACATGGACACCGTATTGGGTCAGCGGTAAGCTAACACCAGGCAAAGATGTGGTGTTTTTGCAAGTGAAAAACTCAGCCCACCCAGTGGTAGAGTCAACTAAACTAGCAAATGGCAGTGACTTTGGATTTGCTATAAATTCGCAGAAAATTGTAGCAAATGCAAGTGTAGTCAAGCACAAAGATATAGCCAAACTATTTGAGCTTATCAAGCTAGATGTCAACGACATAAGCGGTGAAAATATGCTCATAAGTAGCGGTGAAAACAAAGAAACAGATATCAAAAACCATGCTGCCAAATGGCTAAAAGCAAATCAAGACAAGATAAACGGGTGGATAAAAGAGGCAAAAGCTAGTAGATAGCAACATATTGTGATGGCTAAGCCATCTTTTAACTCCAACAGATGAGAGATATCTCCGATAAAGAGCCTAGTCTCATCTGTGGGCCCCAAAAACCTATGCCACTGTTTATATATATTGCTTGCTTGCTTGACAGCTTGTGAAGTCCTTTTAGATACGGTTGGTCTAGTTTCACCAGATACGAAAACGGATATATCTGTCCGCCATGTGTATGACCGCTTAGCATCAAGTTTGGTTTTAGAGAACCTAGCTTGTCTATCTGCTTTGGTTGGTGCATCAGTAGCATGGTCGGTATATTTGCAGTGAGTGAATTTTTTGTCTTTTTGACATTTGGCACAAACTTGCCGTTTCTGTATCCAGTATAATCATACAGCCCTGCTATGTTAAATCTGTTGTCTGTATCTCCTATCTCTACAGAGCTATTTTCAAGCACGACTATACCAATACTTTTGAGATATTTTATAGTATTTTCAATCCCATGAAAATACTCGTGATTTCCTACTATAAAATACACACCAAGCCTACTTTTGAGATTTGACAGATGAGACAAACTCTCTTTGATATATGCTACAGGAGCATCGGTCAAGTCACCTGTGATAGCTACTACATCTACATCTAGCTCGTTTATACTATGGACACTTTTTTTGACAAACTTTTCATCTATTAGTCCGCCTATATGCATATCGCTTATCTGTGCTATCTTGTATGGTTTGTCAAAAAGGTTTTGAGCTAAGTTTATATCTACTATGGTCGGCTCTTTTTGTCCACCATATATCGCTCCACCTAGATAGATACCGCCTAGTGCTACGACCCCCATATCTGTGCTTTGTTTTATAAACTTTCTTTTGGTATCATCAAACGGTATGTGTGTTTGAATTATGTGTATAAGCTCATACAATATAGTAGAGATGAAAAACAAAAATCCAACCCCAAGAGACAAAGAAAACACAAAAAACAACTCGCTAGGCATACCTAAGAAAAACTTACTAGCTAGATAGCCACTCACACAAATATAGTTTAGCACGACAAATACTCGCAAACCCCTTGCTAGTCTGTAGCCAATATCTAGTCGTCTTATTACTCTGATCCACACACCTGTATGGACTATTGCCATGATTGTCATCAAGACAACAGAAAACAATATCATGATATTCATATATAACCTTCTAAAATTTTGGAGACTTCTCTTTATATAGACACTATAGCAAAATTATCTTAATATCGCTTTAAAAACCTATATAGCTCATAAAAGCTAGAAATCTAGTGTTTGTGCTATCTATGAAAGCCCGTAGGGTAGGGTAGTTTCAACAAAAAAGTCCATAAAAATTTTTAAATGACAGCTGATTTTTGCAAATTTTTTATGAACCTTATATGAACAAAAGTAGCCGTGGCGATTTTTCACAGAAACTTTGGACTTCGTCCAACCGCCTCGGCTAGTTTTGCTTGCAAAAAACTTTCTGTGAAAACTGCTGCTTTTATGAGCCTGGTATTTAATCAGAGGGTTCTGTTGTGATTGAAAACATAAATAGAAAAATGATTTAGACTTTGGAAAATTTAAGTGCTGAAAATCTAAAAGTATAGAGATAACATTTAATATATTTACAGATCAACACCAAAGAAAGCTCTCAAGTGTCAATCTGTATATTGCTAGACTCTAGCTTCTTCTCTTCGCTGTAGATATACCCACTTTTCATCTACTCGTTTTTGCCACTCATCTATGATATGTTCGTATTTTGGTTTAAATAGGTGTTTAAATCGTGGCTGAACTCCTAGATAATCCCTCACAGGAACAATATTTTTAGGGCGATAAGTTATGTTTAACTCTCTGCCGTCTATTATCTCATATAGTGGAAATACCAAGCTATCTGTAGCCATATCCGATACTTCTATAGTCTGGTGAATTGGAAACTTCCACTCTGTGGTGCATGCACTCATGGCATTGATATACACAGGTCCTTTGGTGTCAAATCCTCGCTGAATTTTCTTGACCATGTCTTTCCATTTGTTGGGTGCTACTTGTGCTACATATGGTGAGTTGTGAGCTGACATTATCTGTAGCATGTCCTTTTTGTTTTGTTTTTCTCCATATGAATGTGAACCAGCAGGTGTAGTCGTGGCACTAGCTCCTATAGGTGTAGATGAGCTTCGCTGTCCGCCTGTGTTTGCATATACTTCGTTGTCTAGGCATACATACATCATATCATGCCCTCTCTCGAAACATCCGCTTATCCATTGAAATCCTATATCATAGGTCGCACCATCGCCACCAAATGCTACAAATTTTGGCTCTGGCGATGCTGGGTCTATCTTGCCTTTTCGTCTCAAGGCTTTGTTTGCTGCTTCTGCTCCTGCTATAGCAGTAGAAGCATTTTCAAACCCTATATGTATCCAGCTACAATCCCACGATGTGTGTGGATATACAGCGGTGCAAACTTCTAGACAACCAGTCGCGGCCGACACGACTAAGTTGTCGTTTGTTGCATTTAATATCTCTCGAACTATGATAGAGTGAGCACACCCTGGACATAGCACATGAGCGCCTTCAAATCTCTCGGCAGCAGTTGAAAATGCCTTTAGGTTTTTGATCTCTTTGTTTCCTTGTGGAGTGCATCCACCATTTGTATTGCAACTCATATTAAACTCCTGTTCCATAGTATTTGAGCTGTGGACCTCGCACAGTCACCCATCGTAAAATCCCACCATCTAGCTTGCCTGCTTTGACTTCGCTGTTGGCATGTTTGTATATATCGCATATATCTGCTACTGTGATATCTCTACCCCCCAAACCATATATAACATCGCTCATAAGTGGTCTTGCCTTTGTATTGATGAGAGATGCCGATATGTCGTTGAACAGTAGTCCAGTGTGACCTCCGGGAGCTGACCTATCCAAGCATACTACAGCTTTGCAGTTTTGTAGTTTGCTAGCCATCTCATCTAGTGGAAATGGTCGGAAAACTCTAGGAAGTATTAGTCCTGCTTTTATGCCTTCGTCTCTCATCTTGTCTACTGCTAGCTGTGCTGTTTCATATGTAGTCCCCATACATGCTATGACTATATCTGCATCGTCTAGCTTGTACTGCTCTACTAGGTTATATTTTCTACCGCTTAACTTTTCATATTGCTTAAAAACTTCTTTTATAACTTTTGGTGATTTCATCATAGCATCGTTTTGTTTGGCTTTGTGTTCCATATGCCAGTCTGACTCTGTCTGGACTCCGTGTGTGACTGGGTGGTCAAAGTTCAAAAGTGAATTTACCTCTACAAACTCACCTATGAAGTCCGCTACTATATCGTCACTAAGTGGTCGGACATTTTGTGCTGTGTGCGATGACATAAAGCCGTCTTGATTTGATATGACAGGCAGTCGCACATCTTTGTGTTCACCTATCTTAAATGCACACAAAGTCATATCGTATGCTTCTTCTGGGTTGCAACTGCCTAAGCTAATCCAACCGCATTGACTAGTGAGATACAAGTCAGAGTGGTCACCGTTTACATTTAGCGGTGCTGCTAGAGCACGGTTGACCAAACACAGCACCACAGGTGTCCTCATACCAGATGCTTGATACAGCACCTCTATCATGAGAGCCAGCCCTTGACTAGCAGTAGCAGTAGCTGTCCTGGCTCCTGCCGCACTAGCTCCTACACATCCGCTCATGGCGGCATGTTCGCTCTCCACTATCATCACTTCACCATCTACATAGCCGTCTGAGTGAAGTTTTGCATAACCCTCAACTGTGCCTGTAGATGGTGTGATAGGATACGCAGACATGACATCGACACCTGCTTGTCGTAAAGCTTGGGCATTTGATGTATTGCCGTCCCATATCTCTACTTTGTTTAGTTCCATAACCTTTTTGTTTCTTGAGTGGTTCATGCTTTGTCTCCTTTTGATTTTTGTGGCCAGTTGTTTAGGGCATCTTCGTTTGCCATTTGTTCATTGAACATCACTAGCGACTTTGGATTTGTAGGACAAACCTCCGAGCATATTCCACAGCCTTTGCAGTGGTCGTAGTCTATACCTACCATCATCTTGTCTCTTGATATTATAGATGTATCTGGACAATACAGCCAGCAGTTTTGACAGTCTATACACAAGTCAGCTTTCCATACAGGCTTGACTACTCGCCAGTCGCCTACATATTTGTTTATAGAGTTTGTCTCTGAATATGCTCTGTTTTCTGGCTGTACTTGGACAACTGTTTTGTCTATCTTGCCATCAAATGAAAAACAAGCTGCACTAGGAACTAGCTCGTCCCAACCCATATCCCATATAGACTTGCTAGCTGGTTTGCTAGCTAAGTCTGGGACTACTCTTTTGCTTAGGTCTTTTTCTTTTGCCATAAATTCTCCTTAATGAACTTCGTCATATGCTCGTTGGATTGCTAGCATATTTGCATCTATGATATTTTGTGGCAGTTTTGCCAACACTGACTTCATAGAGTTTTTAAACTCCTCTATCTCAAACATACCGCTGACTTTCATAAAAGCACCCAGCACTGGTGTGTTTGGTATAGCTCGTCCTATAGTATCCAAAGCTATAGTGAAACAATCCAACACAAACACTCTATCGCTCACATCCTTTAGTGATGGTATCACCTCTAGAAGTTGCTCTTTGGTCAAGTGTGTAGTGATGATATACTTGGTAGTATCTTTGCCGTTTTCTTTTATATTGTCAGTATATGCCAGCCCTGGGTCTATGACAAACACATAGTCCGGCCTCATAAACTTACCGTGGTCAAGTATAACTTTGTCATCTATTCTGTTATAAGCCGTCATAGATGCCCCCCGCTTAGCAGAACCATAAAAAGCAAAAGCTTGAACCTGTTTGCCTGTCTGTGCTACTACCGAGCCTAACCCCTTCGCGCCAGTTACCGCACCTTGACCAGCACGGCTGTGCCATCGTATCTCCAACATATTTTCTCCTTTTGGTTTTGTGCCTTTGTCTTACTTGTGTTTCAAAGCTTCTCTGTAGCCTATCTCGTATGCTTTTTTGTTTATCTCATGCACTTTTGCAGGTACTTTAGATAGCATAACTTCTCTCAAGATATCTTTGTCTACCGCATCGGTAAAGCAGTTTGCTATACCCAAAGCTACGACTGATTGGGTTATGACATTGCCTACCTCTTCTTTGGCTAGAGTGATTATATCTATCTCTATAATATTCCATCTTTTTCTATCTTCATCTGTAGGAGTTATGAGGTTTGGTTCTATAACTATAGTGCCACCATCTACTACTCCATCTTTGAAGCTATCAAAACTCACTTGTGCTACTGAGAGCATAAAGTTTATCTCGCCTTGTTTGGCATATGGATAAAATATCTCATGATCGTCTAGCTGTATATCTACTACAGTTGGACCGCCTCGCACTTGTGAGGTATATGTGGCAGTTTTGAGTCCAAAACCGCCTGCCTTTATTTTCGCTGCTGCAAATATCTCACCTGCAAGCAAAACACCTTGACCACCAACACCTGTAAATCTCATCACTTTTCTTGACATATATTCTCCTTATATCTTTTTGCTGAAGTCATCTTGAGTTATCTTCGCTCTTTTGCCTTGGTGGGCATCTTTGATATCTTGATACATATCACAGTATTCTCTAGCTTCTGTATCGTGTTTCAAAACTCCAGTAGGAAAAAGATTTACTTTCTCACTTGTCTCTAGTTTATCGTATTTTATCTTTGGCATAGTTATAGTATCTATCC
Source organism: Arcobacteraceae bacterium (assembly GCA_029939245.1). Classification (GTDB taxonomy): domain Bacteria; phylum Campylobacterota; class Campylobacteria; order Campylobacterales; family Arcobacteraceae; genus B24-G6. Next base: position 6,803 of record JAOZTH010000005.1, on the reverse strand, counting down.
AATCAAGATTGTCAGTTGCACTAACCATCTTGTTTTTTCGTCCTAAGTTTATATGACAGTTTGACATAATATCGAAAAAGCTAAAGCCATTGTGTTCAAAACCTTTGACCAGAACTTTTTCAAGTTTTTTGGGCTCTATCATAGTCTCACGTGCAACAAAAGATGCTCCAGATGCTATAGCTAGCTCACATGCATCAAATGTAGGGTCGATATTGCCTACTTTTTGTGTGACTGTCCACATACCCTGCGGAGTCGTAGGACTTGTCTGTGAATTTGTCAAGCCATATATAAAGTTGTTTATCAACACAAAGTTTATATTTATATTTCTTCTACATGCATGTATAGTGTGGTTTCCGCCGATAGCAAGTGCATCGCCGTCTCCTGCTACACATATGACATTTTTGTCTGGATTTGCTAGCTTTATACCTGTAGCATATGCCAGTGTTCGTCCGTGTGTGGTATGAACTGTGTTGAAATCAACATACGAAGAAAATCGTCCGCTACAACCTATACCAGATACTACACATACATCATCTTGAGTCCAACCCATCTTTTCGATAGCTCGGATGACTGCTTTCAATATGACACCATCGCCACAACCCCAACACCATAGTGTTGGCATTTTCTCTAATCTTAAAAATTTATTATAATTGTATGCCATGTTAAAATACCTCCTTGACTTTATTTATTATCTCAATAGGCGCTATTGGTCGTCCGTTTACTTTATATAAACCTTTTATGTCAAGCCTACTTGAAGCTCTTTCTATCTCATCTGTATATTGTCTGATATTTAACTCAACTACTAATACATTTTGAATCATATCTGTAAAGTGTTTAATCCTTTTCGCAGGTGATGGCCATAGAGTAATCGGTCTAAATAGACCAGCTTTTATACCATCTTTTCGCAAGTCTCGTATAGCTTCTTTGGCTGCAAGTGATACAGAACCATAAGCTATGATAAGCACTTCGCCTTTAGCACCAGTTAAATCATCACACATAAACTCTTCATTTAGCTCTATCTCATCTTGATGAACCATAACTTTATCTTCCAGTCTTTGGATAAGCTTTCTACATGTTTCAATCTCTTCTGTTGGGAAACCATTTTTGTCGTGGTGCAACCCGGTGAAGTGGTATCTGTATCCAGTAAACATTGGATTTAAAGTAGCCGCCTCATCATGTTCGCACTGGTATGGAAAATAATCTTTAGGATCTCCTGTAAATACCTTTCGTGGAACTATACCTTTTTTAACATCTTCAAGTATTGGAAGCATAGCTTTACCATGCATATGAGCTATAGTTTCATCTGTAAGCACAATAACTGGCTGCATAAATCTATCTGCTAGATTAAATGCTCGCACCACTTCAGTATAACACTCTGCCAAATTACCAGCACACAATGTTATAGACCTATAGTCACCATGAGATGGATTTGAAGCTTGTTTGATATCTCCTTGTGAAACTCTTGTAGGCAAGCCAGTAGATGGTCCGCCTCGCATGACATCTACACACACAAGTGGCACTTCTGCCATTTGAGCCAAACCTAAGTTTTCTGCTTTTAAGCTCATACCCGGTCCAGATGTTGCCGTCATAGTTCTAACACCAGACATACCTGCTCCAATTACCGCACAAATAGCACCAATTTCATCTTCCATTTGGATACATGTTCCATCTACCTTTGGCAAAAGGTCAGAAATTTGTTCCATTATTTCGCTTGATGGGGTTAATGGATATCCTCCAAAAAACATACATCCTGCATCAACTGCTGCTATCGCTGATAATGCATTACCAGTAGATACAATCTCTCTTTTTGACATATTTTCTCCTTAATAACCTGCAGGTAAACTGCAGTTGTTGTTTTTTATATCTTCGGCTCTTTTTTTGGATTCGTCCGTAAGTTTCGCAAACTTCACATTGTCTTGTTTTTTGTCTGCTACAAATATAGCAAAATCTGGACAAATCAGCTCACAATCGTTGCATCCTATACAAGCAAGTGGAAACTTAACCTCTATCATGGAACCCAGTGTAGAGTATGGTGCAGGCTTCATCACTAGCACACCTGCCGGGCAGACCTCCACACATTTGTCGCAAGCTTTGCAGCTATCCTCACACACCCACACTGTGCTGTTTTTAGGGGCTTTCATCAATGCCATATTTTTCTCCTTTTATGTTTGATGGCACAATATACCAAAACAAACTTAATTTAACTCAAAACCACTTCAATTTGTCTCTCAAAAGCACCACTTGCCCTACTACTATGAGAGCTGGTGTCGGTATGCCTATGGATTTTTCGTGTATATTTTCTAGAGTTCCTACTACTACTTTTTGTGACTTTGTAGTGCCTTTGCTTATCACTGCTACTGGATAGTTTGCACCTTTGCCATGTTTTATGAGATTGTCACAGATATTTTTTAGATTGTTCAATCCCATCAAAAACACCAAAGTCTCATCGGTCTTAAACGACTCCCAATCTATCTGCGATACAGACTTGCCTCTAGCTTCGTGCCCAGTTATCACACGAAACGAACTTACTACTCCACGATGGGTCACTGGTATGCCTGCATATGCTGGCACACTTATAGCAGAGGTGATACCTGGAACTATCTCAAACTTTATATCTCTGTCATATAGATATATAGCCTCCTCGCCACCTCGCCCAAACACAAACGGATCGCCACCTTTTAGTCGCACTACATTTTCGTATTTCAAAGCATTTTGATACAATATCTCGTTTATCTCCTCTTGTGGCACCGGGTGTCTGCCGTCAGTTTTGCCGACATCTATAAACTCACAGTCAGATGGAGCTTCGGCTAATATGTCTGGATTTGCCAGTCTATCGTATATGATGACTCTAGCTTGTTTGATAAGTCGCATAGATTTTATAGTCATCAGCTCAATATCACCCGGACCTGCTCCTAGTAGATATACTGTTCTATCTTTCATATATAAACACTCCTGAAGGTTTTTTAATATCGTTTATGACTTTGTCCAAGCCCCAGTTGTCTGTGTTTAGCACCATGACTTTGTCTGTGTCGTTGACACTCACATATAGTTTGGGCAAACTTTTTGACCATCGCAAGTGCAACACTTTGCCATCAAACACATATCGTCTCACTATTTTCAAAGTTTTTGTGTCGATTATCTGCATCTTTGGAAAGTCCGCTCCACTATAAGTCACTGCTAGATATTTTTTGTCTGGACTTAGCGAAGTAAATACAGGCATACCTAGAGTGTCTATGTTTTTTATAAACTTGAAGTTCATATCATATACCAAAACCTTTTTGTCTCCAACGGCAGGCACGAACACTTTGTCGCCCCCTATAGACCAAAATCCAAAGTGAGGAACTTTTAGCACCATCTGTCGCTTTTCGTCCAAAAATATCTCAACTTTTTTGTAGGTCATAGTATCTAGGTCAATAGTGCCAAAATGCTTGGAAGTAAAAAACCCGACTATGTATTTGTTGTCTTGTATCATAGCATCAAATGGCATAACTCCTACATCGTTAAACTCTTTGTGTATCTCAAACTTCACGCCGTCTTTGGATATATTTTTCAGCACAGTCAGGCGGTCGTTGTCCATCTGGGCAAATATGACAAAATCTTTGTATATCTTTATGCCTACATTTTTTGAACCTGTTTTTATCTTTTGTATCGGTTTTAAATCTCTTGTGAGTATATCTACACTTTTGTCATCGTAGTTTGCTACTGCTACAAAATCATCTGCCAGTGTGAAACCTATGGCACTTTTGCTAGTTTTGTATGAGTTCAGTATCTTGTTTGACTCTGGGTCAAACTTTATCACATATCCATCACGGCTGATGACATAGCCATCTTTGTCTTTAAATTTCACAACACCGTGGTTCATATTGTGCACATTAGTTATCTCGCCTACTTTTGTATCATTTTCTATGATAGCAAGTGAGCTAGCCTCTCTTTGCACTACAAATATCTTGTCATCTGCAAACACAGCTAACATAAACATTGTTAACAATATCAATTTATTCATCTATTTCTCCTTTTTAGGTCACCTCTAAAAACATCTGTAGCTCATAGAAGCAGGAAATAAAATAAGATATTTTCACAGAAACTTTTGCCAAGGCAAACCGCCACGGCTAGTTTTGCCTAATAATTTTTCAAAGCTATCTAGATAACTTTGAAAAATTTTTGGTGAAATATCCTTTTAGTTCCGCTTCCCTACGGGCTTTCACAAAAGCTATGAGCGCAGAGGTTTTTAGAGGTGACCTTATTATTGGCAAGTATCACACTCGCCTTGTCTGTCTTGAACTTCTGTATCCACTGACTGACCTCGTAGATAGTATGTAGACTTCAATCCTAGCTTCCAAGCTAGCATATATATGTCGCTTAGATATTTGCCAGATACTTTGTCTAGCGATACAAATATATTTAAGCTTTGTCCTTGGTCTATCCACTTTTGCCTCACGGCGGCCGCTTTTATGATATCTGTCTGCTCCACTTCATATGCAGAGATATAATACTCCCAAGTATCCGTAGAGAGCTTCGGCACTACAACAGGTATAAGACCGCTTAGATTCTCTTCAAACCACTTTTTCTTGTAAACTGGCTCAATCGCTTGTGTAGTGCCTACAAGGATAGATATAGAGCTAGTGGGTGCTACTGCCATCAAGTAGCCGTTTCGTAACCCGTGTTTTTTGACTTTTGTGCGTAGCTCGTCCCAGTTGTATCTACTATCAAACAGGTCTCTGCTGACTAACTTTTGTGCCTCTTTGTTGGCATGGTCGTGTGGCATGATACCTTTTGACCAGTTTGAGCCAGCAAACAAAGGATAAGCTCCCTTTTCTATGGCCAGCTCACAAGAGGAGCTGATAGCTTCATAACTCACTGCTTCCATGATAGCGTCTATCTTTTTAAAGTGTTCGCTACTTCCCCATCGTATCTGTAGTTCTGCTAGCATCTGTGCCTCGCCCATCACGCCTAAACCTATAGCTCTAGTTTCCAAGTTTGTTGTTTTTGTTTTTCTCACTGGATAAAAGTTGATATCTATGACATTGTCTAGCATATTTATAGCGACCTTAGCTACTCTTTTGATATCCTCAAAGCTATTTATACGACCTAAGTTGATAGAGGCTAGATTGCACACAGCTGTTTGTCCGGGTGTGTTGTGCTTACCTACGAAAAATACCTTTTTGCCATCTATAGTGTCTAGTGCCGATATTGTTTTGGCTTTTTTGTTGCCACTTTTTGTTTTGATAGTTTTCTCTTCATCGTATATCTCCACAGAACCATCTTCAAACTCTACCTTTATATCGTAGTGATTTGGTGCTGTATTTTGAAATATCTCAGTGCATAGATTGCTACTTCTTATATATCCGCTATGTGGGTTTTGGTTTGCTCTGTTTGCATTGTCTTTGAAGCACAAAAACGGCGAAGCAGATTCAAAATAGGAAGTAAGTATCTTTTTCCATAACTCTTTTGCTTGTATCTGTATGCGAGGAATGCTGTCATCTTTTTCATACTCTTCATATCTGGCTTTGAACTTTTCGTCAAACAGTCCTGACAAATCTTTTGTATCATAAGGGTCAAACAAACTCCACACAGCATCTTTGCTAACTCGTTGCATAAATAGGTCATTGATCCACAAGGCAGGAAACAGATCGTGAGCTCTTAGTCTCTCTTCTCCGGAGTTTTTCTTTAGATCCAAAAAGTCCACGATATCTCTGTGCCATGTCTCTATATATACAGCGATAGCACCTTTGCGAGTGCCTAGCTGATCTACAGCTATAGCTACATCGTTTGCTATCTTGAGAAACGGCACCGTGCCACTGGCTGCCTTTTTGTGTCCGTTGATGACTCCGCCTTGACATCGTATGCTGTTCCAGTCCCAGCCTATACCGCCACCATATTTTGATAGCAGTGCCATCTCTTTGTAGCCGTCAAATATACCCTCTATGTTGTCAGGAGAACTACCCACATAACAACTACTTAGCTGATGCCTCGGTGTCCTAGCATTTGACAGTGTAGGAGTAGCTAACATAACTTCAAACTGCGACAACACATCATAATACTCTTTGGCTTTGAGCTGTTTATCTTTTTCGTTTTGGGCTATAAACATTGCTATAGACATAAACATTTGCTGTGGCAACTCTATAGGTTCGCCGTAGTTGTCTTTGATAAGGTATCTATCGTATAAAGTTTTGATCCCTAGATAGTTAAACAGCATATCTCTTTGGGGCTGGATATATTTGTCCAAGTCGTCAAGATCATAGCCATCGTCCAAGCTGTTGATAATCTTGCCTAGCTTTTGCCCGTGTTTGATGTATTTTTTCAAAGCACAATACTCTACTCCCTTTTTGCCATTTACAGACTTGCCGACCACATGATATAGGTCAAACAAAAACAACCGAGAAGCGACAAAAGTCCAGTTTGGCACATCTACATCTATCTTGTCCGAAGCTGTCTTTATGAGTGCATGTTGTATATGGACACTTTTCATACCATCTATAAACTTGATCTGTGAGTCAAGCTCTAGCTCACTTTGGCTTACTCCGTCCAAGCCATCTGTGGCATTTTTGGTATTTTTTTGTATCTTTGATATATCCAGAAACTCTTCTTTTCCATCTCTTTTAATAATTTTTATAGACATATATACTACTCCTGATTTATTTTGCCATTTTATCCAAAAAATATAAATTTATATCAAATTTGTGATTTTTTTATTATTTTTTGTTATCTTTTATTATTTTTTGTTATAATTTCAAAAAAAGGATAAGCGATATGAAAGATATATTTGGATTTGGAGAGACTGTAGATACTTATGACTACAAAGT